>JAFGNV010000123.1 GCA_016926805.1 Anaerolineae bacterium | reverse complement strand
GCATCTCATATTTGAGCAAATTGTTAAAGTTCTATTTTTTATCGTTTTTTCTTGATTCTTACTCTGGTTGCACAAAAGTTACGCTTAGGCTCTTAATTTTTATTAAAATCCCAACAAATACCACTGCCCATCGCGCAAAATCAGGCCCATACTTTCCTCTTTGTCCCCAGCGGGACCGAACAAAAAGGGAACTTCGGCCTGGTCGCCTTTAATCACGGCCGGGCCGTTAATTTTGCCTTTAGCAAAGAACTCTACAAACGAATCCTTGTCGGGGTGGCCGGTAGTGATGGCGCAAATCAGGGCAGTGTCATCGTCGTTTTTACCCAACGGGTCGCATAGACCAGCCAGTTGGCTGAAGTCTTCTGTTTTGGCCGCGTCAAAAATGGCCTGTAGCACTTCTTCAGGTGAATTTGAACTACCGGCAGTCGTCGCCCCGGTCTCCGGTGTAAAATTAACCGACCCAATAACCTTTTGAGTTATGGCGTCAAATTCGGGAAATTCCTGTTGGGGGTCGCTTTGCGCTTTTTTAAGGGCCATAAAGAAAAGCCCCTGCCCGTGCTCAAAATTGGGAATGGTCACCAGGCGCACCAGCCTGGTCTCGCCCAATATTTCGCCCACGTAATCCCGCCGGAAAAAGGGCACGCCGTCAAACATCAGCGGTTCATCGCTGATGAGTTTGGCGTTGAGTTGCGCGGCAATTTGCGGACCAAAAACGTCCAGCAGTTCCTCGCCGCTCTCGAGATAATGATCTTTTAGCTGGGCGACGGGCGCATCATTATAAAAATGGCCAAAAACAAAGGCGAAGTCCGCGTCTTCTTTAGTCGGGTCGGGATTAAGTTCAAAAACAGCATAGTTATCGGGTTTGTTCTGGCAGGTGCTTATCACAAAACCCTGGGGATAGAGCACGGAGAAAGTTCTTAGTTTGAGTTCTTTGTTGTAGCCGGAACAATCCATATCGTGGATGTATGTTTGATAATCAGCAGGGGCGGCGGTGTCGGCCGTCAAGCCCAGGGCTGCGGCAGCTTGCTGGCGTAAAGCCGGGTCAGTGAGATTTTTATAGGCGTTTTCGAGCGCCTGTTGCGCCTGCCGGCGTATGTCAGGGTCATCGCTCAGTTCGAGCGCCTTGGCCATATCGGCAATAATTTCCGAAAGTTTATCGTTTTGGCCCAACTTGGTCCGGCAAACCGCGCGGTTATAGTAAGCTTCAGCCAGTTTGGGGTCAAGCTCGATGGCCTGGCTCAAATCGGGAATGGCCTGTTCAAAATTGTTCAGGTAGGCGTTGGCTTTACCGCGCAGGTTATAAGCCCCGGCCAGTTGCGCGTCCAGTTCGATGGCCTGGGTGCAGTCGGCCATAGCTTCCTGATATTTCTTCAGGTTAAAGTAAGACCTGCCCCGGTCAAGATAGAACGACGCGCTGTCCTGGCCGGCCGCAATGGCTTTGCTCCAAAACTCCACCGCTTTTTCCTCGTCGCCGGTTTTGGCGTAGGCCAGGGCCAGGTTAACGTAAAGCTCGCCGTTGTCGGAGCTGTCCGGTTCCAGTTCGAGCGCCTTTTTAAAATCGGCCAGGGCTTGTTCGTCTTGACCCAGACTGCCATAGGCAAAGCCGCGTTTGCGGTAAGCGGCGGCCAAGGTGGGGTCAAGGGCGATGGCCTGGTCAAATTCGGCAATAGCTTCCTCATATTTTTCGTCGTCAAGCAACTTCAGTCCTGCCTGAAAGTGCGCTTCGGCGCTGTCGGCCTCGGTGGATGCGGGGATGGCAGGAGGCGTGGCCGTGGCAGCCTCAGCCGCCGGTAAATTGGCCTGGGCATCGCCGACAGTATCGGCGGTAGGGGTGTCGCTGCCCCCGCCACCGCAGGCCGACAAGATAAATCCCACGCAAACAGCGATAATCACCCTATACCAGGTTTTTGGAAAAAGATGGGTTGTCATTTGTTCCTCCGTAATTGTTAAGATTTTATTTTGCCAGTGAAAATTCGCCCCCGCACTGCTCGTTGAGCGCGGTGATAAAGGCGGCGCGGGCATTGCCCCACAAGTTGGACCGCGCGGCTTCGGCCAAGGCCTGAACTTGGTTTTCGCCCTCTTTGTACTGGTAGGCCACCTGCGCTTCGGGCCGGGCCGAAATATTGAAGGCGCATAATACCTCTTGGCTATCCAGATCAACCAGAAAGCCCGCAATTTCGGCCAGGCCGCCGCCAAATGTCTTTTCGTCAACCGGGATGACCGGCTCATACTTGGTGACCCGGGCCACCCCCAGGTATTTTATTTGCAAACCCTGTTCCAGCGTTTGCCTGGTAACCTCAGCCGCTTTTTGTTTAAGCGAGGCGGGTTGCATGGGGCTATGGTCGCCCGTCCAGCGCAGGGCGGTGATAAGGTCATTCGAGAGCAATAAATCTAACTGGTTATTCTGGCGTAGCTCCACATCCGGGTTCAGCAATTGTTCGTACATCACTATATCCGTGTTCAACGCTTCTTTACTTCGCTCGACATAGTGGGGCGGCGGGTTTAAACTTGCGGCGGCCTGTTCGCCCGTGGTCTCGGGCAATGCCGGCGCAATTTCCTGAAGTTTGACCCGCAGTTGGTCATACTGGGGTTGATATTGGTTAATGACATCCTGGTTGGTTTCGCCGCAGGCCGTCAGCAGCAAAACCGATACTACCAATAAAAATATTAACGCTTTTGACATAAAATAACCTCCTTATGATATATTTGGTTTGCTTAAATCTGTTCTTGATGGTTCAGTTTGTTGGTAAGGTTGTCCTCTGATGCCTCCTCGTTATCGTTGATATTGGTTTGGGTTTTCAAATAGTCAAACAATTCTTCCAGGCTGGCAAAGCCCTGCCGCTCGCCGGTTAAACTTTCAAGCGAAGCTCGCCAGGTGGGTTTGTTGTCGGTTTGCCACAACCGCAACAGGTACGACAGATAACGCTGTTGTAATTTAGACATCGACGGGTTGTTTGACCTCGGCCTGATATTGCTCACACTATAACAAACCAACGTCAGGAAAATGTCAGGAGGAGGAGAGGACTATTGCCTGGATTGACCTTCATCTTATATAATGGGGACAAACAATCTGTTTGGCCGGTGTCGGGCAATGTCGCGTTTGGAGATTCATTTGCTTGGCTCTTTTTATGTTGTTTGCAATGGCGTACCGGTGACCAACTTTGAGTCAAATAAGGTGCGGGCGTTGCTGGCTTTTCTGGCCGTTGAGGCCGACCGGCCCCACCCCCGCGAAACTCTGGCCGGATTGCTCTGGCCCGACCAGCCCGATGCCGCGGCCAGCCACAACTTGCGCCAAGCGCTTTCCAATTTGCGGCAGATATTGCCGGCCGGAGAGGCCGGAACGCCCTTTTTACGGGTCACACGCCAAACTCTCCAATTCAATACCGATAGCGACTACGGGTTGGACACCACCACATTTGCCAATTTGATTGCCACCAGCGAAACCCATACACACCAACAGGGCACGCGTTGCGAGACCTGCCGGCAAAACCTTGAACAGGCCGAGGTCTTGTATCGCGCCGAATTTCTGGCGGGTTTTTTTGTGGATAGCGTTCCTTTTGAGGAGTGGGTTTTACTGCAACGGGAACGATACCACCGTTTGGCTTTGTCAGCTCTGGCGCAATTGACCGATCTCCACGCACAACGCCGAAATTATGACCGCGCCATCCATTATGCCCGCCGGCTGGCTACCCTGGACCCCTGGCGCGAAGAGGGTTGCCAACAGTTGATGCGCCTGCTGGCCCGGGCCGGCCAGTACAACGCCGCGCTGGCCCAATACGAAACCTGCCGCAAAGCTCTGACCGCCGAACTGGGTGTTGAGCCAATGCCCGAAACAACTGCCCTGTACGAGCGCATTCGGGCCGCCCGCAACGACCGCCGCCGCAACCTGCCGGTCTACGCCACGCCTTTTATCGGCCGCGAAGAGGAGTTGACCCAAATTGCCGACCTGCTGGCGAATCCGGCCTGTCGCCTGTTGACCCTGGTTGGTCCTGGCGGCATCGGCAAAACGCGCCTGGCGGCGCAGGCGGCGGCCGGCCAATCGCGTGAATTTCTGAACGGCGTGGGTTTTGTCTCGCTGGCGGCAGTTGGTTCAACCGACCTGATTGCCTCGGCTATTGCCGACGCGCTTGATTTTTCTTTTACGGGTCAGGCGTCACCCCGGGCCCAATTATTAACTTACCTGGCCCAAAAAGAAATGCTGCTGGCGCTCGATAATATTGAGCACCTGCTGCATCCCTCGCCTGAAACCGCAGACGGAATGGCCGAACTGGTGGTTGATATTTTGCGGGCCGCGCCGCAAGTCAAGTTACTTATCACGTCGCGGGAACGTGTAAACTTGCACGAAGAATGGGTGTTTGACGTGGCGGGGTTGGCCTTTCCCACAGCCATTCCCCCGGCCCCGCCCGCAGCGGAAACGCCGCCCGCCGACGATATGTTGGCAACATGTAGCGCGGTTCAACTTTTTATCCAGGCGCTCCGGCGTATCCGGCCCAAATTTTCGCCCACGGCAGAAGATTACTATTTTATCGGTTGTATCTGTCACATTCTGCAAGGTGTGCCGCTGGGTATTGAACTGGCCGCCGGTTGGGGCCGCCTGTTTTCGTGTCGCGAAATTTTTAGCGCCACCCAAACCAATTTTGATTTTTTGACCTCTCCCCTGCGTAATATCGCCGGTCGGCACCAGAGCCTGCGGGCCGTGTTTGAACATTCGTGGCAACTGCTTTCGGCCGTTGAGCAGGCGGTTCTGAGCAAATTATCCGTTTTTCGAGGCGCATTTTGGGCCGAGGCAGCCTGCGGCGTGGCCGATGCCGCTCCAGATACACTGTTGGGGCTGGTCAACAAATCGTGCCTGACTTTGAACCAGGCAGGGCAGTACCATATTCACGCCCTGCTCAAGCAGTACATATCAGAAAAGCTGGCCGAGTCGCCGCCCCGGCAGCAAACCGCGCACCAAAACCATTGCGCTTATTACGCCCAATGGTTACGCCAGCACCAAGCTGCGCTCAAAGACGATCGGCAAACAGAAATTCTGGCCAAAATCACGGTCGTTCTTGAAGATGTGGGGGCCGCCTGGCGTTGGGCGGCGGCCAGCCAAAATTTCGCGGCGTTGAGCGATATGCTTGAAGGAGTTTATATTTTTTACCGAGCGCGGGGTCGTTATCAGGAAGGTCAGGGTATTTTAGCCCTGGCGACACAGTCGCTGGTGGCCAACGACGAGGCTGCTACTCTGCTGTTGGGCAAAATTTGGGCGCGGCAGGCCGACCTGGCTGGAATGCTAGGCCATTACGACCAGGCCCAAACAATGCTACAAAAAAGCCAGGAGATTTTTGAATCGCTGGGGGCGCAAACAGAACTTGCGTTTAGCCTGGAAGTGAAGGGACGCCTGGAGTATTGGTTTGGCCGGTACCACGAGGCCCAGTTCCACCTGCAAACCAGCGTGGAACTTTATCGCCAAACCGGCGACAGGAACGGGTTGGCCCAGGCCCTTAATTATTTGGGCAATGTGCTTTGCACCATTGACAATGATTACGACCCGGCCATTCCCCTATACCAGGAAAGCCTAGCCCTGTCGCAAGCAGTGGGTGACCAGGCCGGTATTGCCCGGGTGTTGACCAATTTGGGAGCGATTGCGCAAGCCCGCGCCAATTTCCCCGAAGCGCAACGACTGTACCAGGAAAGTGCGGTCATCAGCCGCGCTATTGGCGACCGGCGCAATCTGGCTATTTCGCTGACCAACCTGGGCGAAATTGTCTATCGGCGTGGTGAATATGACCAGGCCAAAACGCTGTTGCAAGAAAGCCTGGAACTTAAACGAGAAACCGGCAACCGCCAATCATTGGTGTACTCCCTCAAGTGGTTGGGTATGGTGGCTGGCCAGATGAATCAACCTGACGAAGCCAAACGGTGGTACAACGAAGCCATCCAAATTAGCCGCGATATTGGAGCCGATAATTTAACGGCATCGGTTTTGCTTGGCGTGGCGAATCTGATGGCAACCCAGGGCAAAATGGAACAGGCGGTAGAACTGCTGTACGTGGTTCTCCGCCACACCCACAACGACCAGGAAACCACCGATGAAGCCAATGACCTCCTGAATCAATGGCAATCCCAACTTTCGCCGCAGGCGGTGGTGGCCTGCCAGCAACGGGTCGAGACAACGCCGCTAACACAGATAATTCTAGAAATATTGGCGTAGTGGCTGAACCGGAAGATTTTGAGGGAGGTTCAATAAGTGCTACAATGGTTGCAAAGGCCCCCATACTTCAAAACGACATAGAGAGATCTGAAGTGTAAACCACATTGTGGAGATGTTTATGGCCCAATACAGAGTCTTAATCACCTATGTGATTATTTACTTTTTTGCCATAAGCGCGGCCATTCGAGGCCTGATTCACTTTCAGGGTCGGACTTACCAATGGCTAGTAATCAGCCTATTAGCCGCTTTCTTTCTGCTATTGGTGATTGAGCCGTGGCTCTCTCGCCGTTCTTGGTGGTATACACATTTCTATCTGGCAGTGCAAACCGCCATCACCGCTGCTCTACTACTTATCCCGTCCGGTTCAATTGTCACCGATTATTTTGCGGTTCTATTTATCCCGCTCACACTTCAGGCCATGCGTGTTTTCCCGCCACGAATTGGATTTCGTTGGATAATTTTCTTCATGGCGATTATGGTTATACTGATGCTCTATCGCTTTGGCTGGAGTGAGGGGGTGCCGTTTATCTTGACCTACACGGTGGCCTATCTTTTTGCTGGTTCCTACGTGGCTTTTATGCGCCAGGCCGATACTGCCCGTGAGGAGGCCGAGGCAGCACGGCAAGAGAGCCAGGCATTGTTCACCGAACTTCAGGGCGCGCATCGCCAATTGCAAGCTTATACGGCCCAGGCTGAAGAATTGGCTGCGGCCAAAGAGCGTAATCACCTGGCGCGGGAATTGCACGACTCGGTCACCCAAACCATCTTCAGTATCACCCTGACCGCCAAATCGGCCCGGATGTTGCTGGCGCGAGACCCTGGCCAGGTTGCCGCCCAACTGGATCACCTGCAAGAATTGGCCCAGAGCGCATTGGCCGAGATGCGGGCTTTGATTTTTGAACTCCGTCCCCCCACGGTGGAAGAAGAAGGATTGATTTCGGCATTGCGCAAACATGTAGCGGCTCTAAAAAGTCAAGCAGGCCTGGAGGTTGACCTGCAAATAGAGGGCGAAAGGCGACTCCCCGGTATTCAGGAACGCCGGCTGTTCCGTATTATTCAGGAGGCGCTCAATAATGTCGTCAAGTATGCCCAAACCGGTAGTGCTGTCGTCACGTTGATCATGGATGATAAACGGGTTCTGCTAGAGATTGAGGATAAGGGCATAGGCTTTGACCCCACCGCCCTCAAAACGGACCAGACGAAGATGGGCCTGGCCAGCATGCGCGAGCGCGCGGAAATGATGGGCGGTACGTTTCAGGTAGACTCCCATCCCGGTGGAGGAACCCGGATTAGGGTAGAGATTCCCCAGGCCACAGGAGAGGAATCGGATGGATGAAATCAGAGTTTTGATTGTTGATGACCACGCGATGGTTCGGCAGGGATTGCGCACTTTTCTCACCTTGAGTGAAGGGATTGAAGTGGTCGGCGAGGCCGCCAATGGTTTGGAAGCGGTGGAGCAAGCGCGCCAATATCAGCCCGATATTGTGCTGATGGATCTGGTCATGCCCCAACTGGATGGCATCGAAGCCACCCGGCGCATCCGCGCACTCAGCCCTAAAACTCAAGTTTTGGCCTTGACCAGCTTTATTGACGACGAGAAGGTATTTACGGCGATTGAAGCTGGCGCATTGGGTTATTTGCTAAAGGATGTTTCGCCCGATGATTTGGTTGAGGCCATTAAGGCTGCCCATCGTGGCGAAGCCCAACTGCATCCCGAAGTTACCAAGAAATTAATGGGACAGGTTATAGCCAGGGCCAAACAAGCGGAAGCTGCGCCACATCAGCCCAGTAAAGCCGGCGCCAAAGATCTCACTGAACGGGAACTCGAAGTGTTGCGCCTCATCGCCACCGGCTCGAGCAATCGCGAAATTGCCCAAACGTTGACCATTGCCGAAAAGACGGTCAAAACTCACGTCAGCAACATTTTGAGCAAGCTCCATTTGGCCGACCGTACCCAGGCCGCAATTTATGCCTTGCAAAAGGGCTTAGGGCCAGAAAAGTAACCATCACCCCCGGCCCTAAGACCAAAGACTTAATCAGACCGATCATATAGATCGGTCTTTTTTATTACTCAAAATACACGGCCAGCCCGATGTGGATTGGCCGAAAACTTGATACACTATGCTCAAATAAACATTCAACCGCTATAACGCAGCGTAAAATCAGGAGGAAAAAACAATGAACGCTCTACAGAAAAGCATCGCCGTCGGAACTAAAGTGTTCGTTTCCGTTCGTGACCGGTTCACCCCAAAACCGGATGAGTCACCCTCATCCACCCCACCTGCACCAAAAGCTGAATTGGAGAAAGAATCCCAGGAACCAACCCATCCGGTCTGGAACGGTGAACTGGATGAGCCAATCTGGTGGTAACAATGACAGCAAGCCAAGCACATCACCCCTCAATGGTAACGGCCAAAATCACGGTCCTTATTGTAGATAACCTGCCGCACGTGCGGCAGAGTTTGCGGACACTCCTGCAATTAACAGAGGAACTGGAGATTGTGGGGGAGGCGGCCAATGGCCGAGAAGCCGTACAGCTAGCCGAACAAGTCAGGCCCGATATTGTCATTATGGATTTAAAAATGCCAGAAATGGACGGTTTTGAGGCTACCCGGCAGATCAAAGAGCGTCACCTGGCTAAAAGGGTGATTGCCCTCACCCTCTACGGTAATCAACACCACCGGGAGCGGGCCGCGCAAGTTGGGGTTGATGCCTTTGCCGAAAAGGGCACGGCTATTGACACATTAGTTGAAGTAATTCAGGAAATTTACCAAACAAAGTAATATTTTTAATTAATCCAAGGAGAAAAATCATGACAACTCAAAGTATCACCATAGGTAGATTAGACAGACAAGCCTCTGTCGTCACCACAACGGCGTCGGCTCAGCCCCGCTTATTCTTTATTGACAATTTAAGAATATTATTGACCATCTTGGTGGTTCTGCTTCACCTGTCCATCACTTACGGCCATGGAGGGGGCTGGTACTATTATGAAGGTCAGCCGGATGATCTCACTACCATCCTATTGACGATATTTAACGCCGTAAACCAGGCCTTTTTTATGGGTTTCTTTTTTATGATATCGGGTTATTTCACCCCTAGTTCTTACGATCGTAAAGGAACCGGGCTGTTTCTCAAAGATCGCTTCTTGCGTTTGGGTATCCCCTTGCTGGTCTACATGGTTATCCTCGAACCCCTGCTTGTTTACGGGCTGGGGGTCAATACGCATGGCTTGGAGGGATCTTTGTGGCAGGACCTGGCCCGCTATTTTGACGGCCACTATTTGGCAAACCTCAGGCTGGGTTCCGGCCCTTTGTGGTTTGTTGAAACCTTGTTGATCTTCGTCGTTATCTACGCGTTGTGGCGACGATGGGTAATGCCCGGAGTTCCTGTTTCGCCCCAGCGTGATGGGAAAGTACCCGGCAATATGGCCATAGCCCTATTCGCCTTAACTCTGGGGGTGGTAAGCTTTATCGTGCGGATATGGTTGCCTATAGGGTGGAATTTTAAGCCGTTGAATCTGCAAATTCCCTTTTTCCCCCAATACATCGCTTTATTTGTGCTCGGCCTGCTGGCCTATCGCCGCAATTGGTTTATGGGGCTATCCGAGGCGGCCGGCAAATTATGGCGCAACATCACCATCGCCCTCATCGTGCTGCTCCCCGTCATGTTCATCGTCGGCGGAGCGGAGGGTTCCACTCCATTTTTGGGCGGCAGCCATTGGCAGTCTTTGGTCTACTCTATCTGGGAGCAATTCCTCTGTATGGGGATGATTATCACCCTGCTGGTCTGGTTCCGCCAGCAATTTAATCACCAGGGCAGCCTGGTCAAAACAATGTCGGCCAGCGCCTATACCGTGTATATTATTCATGCCCTGGTCATTGTCCTGGTTGCGCTGGCTTTGCAGGATGTCAGCCTGTATCCGTTGATTAAGTTCCCTTTGGTGGCCCTCCTGGCGGTACCGTTCTGTTTTTTGCTCGCTTATTTTATTCGCAGGCTGCCGCTTGCCAGAAACATCTTATAAACCAACATTCGGATAGAAATGAGATTTATGCTGAAATCATTACCAGCAAGCGCCCGAGGCAGGTTAAATGGGGTAGACTCAGTAGATCGAAATTTACAGAGGACGGCATAGGGATGCCGTCCTCCGACGCATAGGATGCGCCAGCTCCGTCCAAAAATTGGATCTACTGAGATTAGATTGTTTGATCGGGGTTGGCCGTGTTGATCAAGTTGTTGCAAAATAACAATTCTTAAAGCTTTTACTCCTTACTCTATCTCCGGAGATATACCTGGCCCCCGCCACGATAACATCCTCTCATCCACCCCATAATAATTCAAGACCAGGTTATCCAAAACGCCATTGGCAAACATCGGCTGTTGGTTCGAGCCGTCGGCGTTCATAATCCAGATTTCCCAACGGCCAGTACGGTCGGTAAGAAAGGCAATATGCCGACCATCGGGTGACCAGGCCGGCGCGGCATTGTTCCAATGCTGAGTTTCAGTGGGGACATAGCGCAGCGCGCCGTAAATTTCCTTCTGTTCAATCAACTCTTGCCGGGCCAGGTAAGTAAGGGGGGTGTGGGTGAGTCGCTGCCGATTGCTGCCGTCAATATTCATGGTGTGAATTTCCCAGTGGTCGTGCTGGCGATAAGACATGGCGATACGCGTCCCATCCGGCGAAATAACCGGGGTGTGGTCTTGAAAATCGTTACCAATTTTTTGGGACGTGTTAGTGCCGGCGTCGTAAAAAACCAGGCTAACTTCACCTTTGTATAGCCACTGGTTCAGGCTGGTCGGGTGCCAACTGGGGCCATAACTATACAGGTCCGACGGCAAATCGGTGACGACGCCAGTGGCTACGTTGACCTGTCGCAATTGCCACTGCACATCGGGGGGGATGATATAGCAAATTTTTATACCAGCCGCGCTGATATGTACCCGGCCAAAGCGCGTTTTGCCGCCCAATGGCCGCAGGCGAATTTTCTCGTCAAAATCAAACAGGTCACAGTCGTCCTGGTCGATTTCCTGGCGTCTGCCATGTTGGAAGGCAAAGATGATATATTGGCCGTCGGGCGACCAGGAAGGGGATTTGGCCTGGCGGCTGCCGGTCAAAATAACCTGTTCCTCACCACTGGTCAGGTTAAGTGTGTACAGGTCTCCCCAGCCAGCCTTGTCCCAGCGAGTAAAAGCGATTTTCGTACCATCTGGCGACAATTCAGGGTCAATGCCCTGGGTCAAATAGCGCAAACCCGTGCCGTTGGCATTGATAAAATAGATGTCACCACCGCTGTAGGTTTGAAAAATCAGTTGACCCGGCCAGCCCGGCGTAACCGCTGCTGGTTCACCTACGTCAGCCGCTGGCGATTGAACCGCCTTGAGCGCCAGAGCGGCCACATACCAGCGACCACCCTCCTGGCGGGTGTCAATAACAATGCCCTGGCGGTCTGGCTGAAGGATGGCCTCAATTTGATAGCCAGCCGGTTCGAGCCGGTTGACGCCGGTGATTTGATAACCGCCGGGTGGCGCGGCTTTCAATTGCGCCAAAACCGGGTCGGTTTTGACCGGGTCAAGTAGGTAGAAGTCTAGCGTATCGAGCAGTTCCGGGGTGGTCAATGTGGTCAGGAAATTGCGCGCCATGCCTTCGGCCAGCATTGCGTCGGCATCTTCTTGCGCGTAGGTGGGTAGGGTCAGGAGTACCGGACTAATAAGCATCAGGATCAGATAGAAAAACTTTAACTTTCGCATTATTACCTCCGTCAGGAGTGGAAAAGTGCACCTTTTGTTTCTTTTTTTCACAACTTCTCCCCGGTTTCAATCCGCACAAAAGCAGTCATGCCCCAACGCAGGGTTTGAACCGGGCCATTGGTAATCTCAATTTGCACGGTATATGTTACCTCCCCGGCCTGAGTCTGATCCCTTTCGGCATCAGAGATAGGGGCAATGCTAATCACTTTGCCGGTGAACTCTTGGCCGGGCAGGGCGTCAATGTTAATGCGGGCCATCTGGCCCACCTGAACTTTGGCTACGTCGGCCTCGACCAGATCTTTGGTGATAATTTGCCAGCGTGACGTATCACCCAAAATAAAGAGCGGCGCACCCGGCTGAATCATTTCGCCGAGATAGCCCGTAACGGCGCTAACCGTGCCGTCAAAGGGTGCCTTGAGTTGGGTTTTAGCCAGTTCGGTCTCGGCCTGGGCCAGGTTGGTTTGCGCCAGGTCAACCCGGGCCTGGGCAATAGCTATTTTTGGGGCCAGCGGCCCGGCCTTCAATTGGTCCAACTGTGCCTGCGCCTGGGTAACATCGCTTTGGGCTTGCAACACATCTTCGCGGCGGGGAGCCGTGGCGACGCGATCAAGAGTGGCCTGGGCCGCGTCTACCTGGGTTTGGGCAACGGTAATCTCCGCGTTGGTTGGTCCATTGGCCAGTTCATCGTGCTGGGCCTTGGCCGATTCGTAAGCCAGGGTCGCCTTCTGAAGTTCAATGGCGACCGGCTCGGCGTCGGTGGGCACGCCAAAAACAACCCGGTCATATTGGGCCTGAGCCAGGCGGACATCCATCTCGGCCCGCAGCACTTGGGTCGCCGCCGCTTCGAGCTTTTCAGGCCGCGTTCCGGCCAGCACCTGGTCGAGTTGGGCCTGGGTAATAGCCACCTGCGCCCTGGCCTCGGCAATTTCTTGTGGACTGGCCCCGGCCAGCAGCTTGGCTAACACCGCCTGAGCTTTAACCAGGTTGGCCTCGGCCCGCGTGATTTCTTGCGGCGTAACGCCAGCCTCCAAATCGGCCAGTTCGGCCTGGGCCTGGGCCAGTTGAAACTGGGCGCTTTGCAGGTTGATTTGTTGGTCGCTGTCGTCCAATTGGGCCAGCGTGGCCCCGGCCGTCACCGGGTCGCCCTGATTAAAATTAATAGCCACCAACCGACCGCCGATAGCAAAGGCCAGCCGGGCCTCCTGCACCGGCGCTACCATGCCCTCGGCTGAGACCAAACCAGAGGGCAGCGGCAACGGCAGCGGAGTCTCGGTGGGGCTGATTTCCACCGCTGCTGGCTGGACATTGACCGGCGAACCGGCCCCGGTCGCGTCGCAGGCGGTCAGGTTGACAAAGGTCAATAAGGCGAGAATGACAAAAAGGAAATTTGGTTTCATATTTAACTCCTAATCCGGACAAAGCCGCGTTGCTGCCAAGGTCGCTTCGCTGCCAAGCCGGAACCAAATCATATAAATTCTGCGTGTATCCGCGTTCTATTCAAAAACTAAAGCTTGCTGCAAGTAAGACTCGGCTTGCGCCGAGGCCAGCTCTTCCAGAGTCATATAAGATAGTGCCAGCAACATCCTTTCTCGCGGCGGCTGTTGCGCTGCATCAAATGCCGCCAAGTTTTCGGCGGCCTGCTTTACCAGCGTTTGCAGCACCCGTACCGCTCCCGCCGAGAGGGGCGGCTGGCCGGGATAATTCTCTAACCGGCCGCCGGGCCGGTAGGCCGGGTAGTTCTCCAGCCCCATAAAGCGCAAAAACCAATCGGCCCGAAAATTACCGGCGGCGGCAGCAATGCCCATATAATCGGCTATCAGCTCATCGAGCAGGTTATTGCGCATTACGCCAAACACGCGCCGGGTGAAGTAATGCGCGCATTCGTGCTCGCGGCGGATGGTCAGCGATACCTGCTGCCACTTGTCCACCGACAGTCCCATCTCCGGGGCCGTAACCCCGCTGTAGGGGCCGTCACTCAGGATGATGAACCGATCCTGGTATAATTCGGGTTGTTCGGCCAGCCGCTTGAACTCCTCGGCCCAGTTGCCAAAAGGGTTGCTTTGCTGCCACTGCTGGCGATACTGCCGCACTCGTTCCCAATTATTGTACCCGGCTACCATCGCCGCACCCATGGAGTCGGGGATAGGATGAGGCTCGTTGGCGTGGGTCAACGCCTGCACCAGAGCCACAAAGTCGGCCCGATCGCCGGTGATGAGCAGGGGGATGCGGCCAGCCGGACTTTGATGCAACGCCAGTTGTAGCCCCTCCGGCGCATTTAATCGCAGGCCGGTGGCTTCGGCCACTCCCTCGACCGCCCGGCCCTGGCGCGTGGCGGCCCGGTAGGCCGGGGTTTGGCTGATTCCGGCCTGGATCGGAAAGCGCAATTGCACCAGCCGCTCGCGCAAGCAGGCCCACGCCCCCTTTTCCTGCGCCTCGACCGCGTATTTTTCCCACACAGTCGCAAACGATTCATCGGCCAGGGGCAGGACCAGCGGCCGGGACAAGTCGGCATGGTTAAACGTGTTTTGGTTGTAGGCCAGCAGTTCGTCAATTTCACTGCCGGTTGCGCCGAGGTCCGAGAGGACGGCAGCGCGGAAATCGGTGGGTGAGGTCATTTTTCTCTTATGCCAATTGCCGCTTGGCCAACTCGGCAAACGGGCCGGGCTGGTCAATTAGTTCCTGGTAGGCGCCCTGCTGGACAATCTGGCCGTTCATCAGCACGCAAATGCGGTCGGCGTTGATGATGGTGCTGAGGCGGTGAGCGATGACCACGCGCGTGGCTTGCAGCCGTTCCAGGCTTTGGCTGACAATAGTCTGGGTGCGGTTGTCGAGGGCGCTAGTAGCCTCGTCAAAAAACAGGATGCGCGGTTTGTTGACAATGGCCCGCGCAATAACTAGCCGCTGTCGCTGGCCGCCAGAAAACGTGCCGCCGCCCTCACCAACCACCGTGTGCATGCCCATGGGCAGTTGTTTGATGTCTTCCTCCAGACCAGCCATGCGGGCCGCTTCCCAGGCGTCGTCTATGGTCAGAGGGCTGGTGCCGACGATGTTGGTAAACACGTCGCCGGGCATCAACTGGCCCTGTTGTAGCACCGTACCAATCTGGTGGCGCACCTCGTGTACGTCCAACGTCTTTAAATCCTGGCCGTTGTAGTAAATCGAGCCGTTCTCCGGTGTTTCAAACCCCAGCAGCAGCCGGAACAAGGTAGACTTGCCCGTACCCGACGGCCCCACCAGGGCCACAAACTCACGCGGCTTGATGTGCAGCGACAGGTCGTTCAAAATCAGTGGGCCGTCGGGCGTGTAACGAAAGGAAATGTGGCTGATTTCAATGTCGCCGGCCAGTTCGCCGGGGTCAACCTTGGTTGCATCCACTTCGGGCACCGCTTCGAAGATAGGCTTGGTGCGCTCGTAAATGGGCACAATACTCAACACGGTAATCGCCGTGCTGGTCAATTGCAGGGCCGCGGACAGAAATTGTCCAAAGGCGGCGTTAAAGCCCAAAAAACTGCCGATGCTCATGGCCGCTGTTTGTTCGTCGGCAATGCTCATCAAATACATTAACATCGTAAAAATCGCCATCGAAGTGACCAGTTGGTAGGATGAGTTAAAAGTGACGATATAATTCGAAACCCGTTCTGTTTGGTAAGACAGGTCGCGCTGCTTGATAAATTGTCCGGCCCACACGCTAAAGGCCCGGCTTTCGCTGCCGGAAACGCGGAACTTGGAGATGGCAGTGATAAATTGCAGCACCATGCCGGAGATTTTTCCCTGACGCTGCATCAACTTGCGTTGATAACCAAGCTGAAAATAACTGGCCACGGCCAAAACGCCAATGGCAATGATGGTTAACCCTACGGCTACCAGGGCCAGTTGCCAGCTATACCAAAAGAGCAGGAAAAAGTTGAGCAGCGAGAACATGCCCGACAAAAATGTGTTCAGCGTGGCCCCGGTTAGTACCTGGCGGATAGCACTAATACCGTTGGTGCGGTCGGCCAGGTCGCCAGCGGTGTATTGGCGAAAGAAGGCGGTTGGCAGGCGCAGCAGCCGGTCCCACACCGCCGCCTGGATAACGCCGTCGAGCTTGCTTTCGACCCGTAGCAGGGCAAAGCCGCGCGTCAATTCAAACAGAGTTTTGCCCACCGCCACCGCCAGCAGTCCCAGGGTCAGTTGCAGAAGTTGGTTGCGGTCTGCGCCGGGGATAACGTTGTCAAACAGCAACTCGGTTAGCTTGGGGTTGACCAGCCCCAGCAGGCCGATGAGCAACCCTATCAAACCGATGAGGGTTAGCTCTTGCCTGACCGCCGGCAGGCCAAATTTGAGCAAGTCCAGGCTGGTCAGCACCCGGTCGGGCAGGGGGCGATAAAAAATGTGGGCAAAGGGATAGACGGTTTCAGCAACCGCCGCCGTAACAGGCTGCCGGCTTTGCGTCACCGGATTATACAAGTCGTAGCTCCGGCTCGAAGTTGGCAGCAAAGCGACCGGCTGCCGTTCCTCGATGCGATAGGCCAGCAGCGGGCCGTTGTCGCGTCGCCACCAGTCATCGCGCAGGGCCACCTGGCGGGTGCGGATTTTGGAGGTGCGGGCAATGCTATTGAGCGGGTCTTTAACCGTTTTACCCCGGAGCATGTCGGGGTGGGGCCGGATGGTAATCCCCTGGGCCTGGCCAACCATGCGACATGCCAGCAGCAGCGGGTTATCAGCCGCCTCAACCACCAGTTCTTTGGCTGCCGGGGTCAACACCGACACAAATTCGGCCAGAGTCTTAGACATCTGCACCCGGTCGGCCTCGGCGCTGCGCGCCTGCCGCTCCCGTTCGGCGGTTTCGATGCGGGCCAGGTTGTAGGCCACGCAGGCCAGCACCAAATCGTGAAAATTCACCAGGCCGGTCCACGCTGTGTCACGGCTGATAAAGGTAGGGGTGTCGACAATTGCCAACCGGCTCGGCTCGCCGGTTTCGAGCCAGGACTGGCTGGCAATCGGCCAAAAACCGTCCGGGCTGAGTGCAGGCAGGTCGGGCAGGCTGATAAAGAAGCCGCGCCCGGTCAGTAGTTTAACCCAAACCAATCCTTTGGGTGGGAAAGCGATGACCTGGGCGGCCAGGTCAAGCTCCTGTCCGGGGGTCAGGGGTTCGTATACCTTTGCCGGCATGCCGCTGACCATACTGGCCGACAGTCCCGCTACCCAATGCTGTAGCAAGTCGGCTACCAGTTCGGTCAGTTCCGGCTCCTGGGCCAGCTCCTGCAAGCGAGTCAGTGGCAACCGCACTACTTCGGTAAGACCAACCCCCACGGCCAGCAGGCCAACGCCCCGGTCGGCACGGCTCAAATCCAGGCCAAACAGGGCGCGGCCCGGCTGCACGCTGAACAGGTAAGTGCGCGTCCCCACCGGCTCGCCGTTTTGCAGCCGCACCGCAAAAACGTCTATCTTGCCGGTAAAAACAACCCAGGCCATGGCCGGGTCGTTCAGCAAAAAGGGCTGATTGCCGCCGGTTTCAACCAGCCGGCCCTCTTTATAACGCAAACGAACCAGAAAAAGTTCGGCTACGTTTTCGGTTTCATTAGTTTCTTCAGGCGTTTGTTTGACGTCTGGCATGGTAACTCTCCAGCAAATGGGTCACGCTGCAAGCGTAACTTACGATTTTCTTATAAGGCTTCCAACACCGACCGCACTTTGCGGCGGGCTGTTCTCTTTTCGCCTTCTTCTTTAGAGACTTCGGCTTGAATCAAGCGGGCATAGGGGCCATCCACGCGGCGCATACTCTCGTGCGTGCCGCGTTGAACGACCTTGCCGTACTCCAACACAATGATTTCGTCGCAGTCACGGATGGTACTGAGACGATGGGCCACGATGATACAGGTGCAGCCTCGCCGGCGAATGTTTTCGTCAATAATCTTCTCGGTAGCCGGGTCAAGGGCGCTGGTAGCCTCGTCCATAATCAAAATCGAGGGATTGCCGACCAGGGCGCGGGCAATCTCAACACGCTGGCGCTGGCCGCCGCTAAAATTGCGGCCGGCCTCGTCGACGCCGCTGTCGTAACCACCCGACCGGGCCGCAATTACATCGTGAATGTAAGCGTCTTTGGCCGCCCGCACCATGTCCGCCTCGGTGATGGAGGTATCCCACAGGCTCAAATTTTCGTGCACCGTGCCCTCAAAGAGAAAAATGTCCTGGTCAACCATCGCCAGCGAACTGCTGACCAAATGGCGGGGATGGTCCAGGCGGGGCAGGCCATCGAACAGAATCTCACCCGACCAGGGCTGGTACAGGCCGGCAATAAGTCGGGCAATGGTAGATTTGCCGCTGCCCGAACCGCCAACCAGGGCCACCCGGCTGCCCGGTTTGAGAGATAGGCTAAGGCCCTCAATCAGCGGTGGTGACAGGCGGTTATAACCAAAGGTCAGGTTTTTGACTTCAACGTAGCCCATCAGTTTGACCGGCGGGCTATCCAGACCTGATATATTTTGAGACTCTGCCAGTTCTTCCTGGGCCGGGTCTTTGCTCGCTTCAGGGTCAAGGTCATAGCGCAGCACGTCGTCCAGGCGGTTCATGTTGCCCTCAACCTCCTGAAATTTGCTGCCCAGGTTAATCAAATCCTGAAACGGCGCCACAAAACTGCCCATCAGGCCCTGAAAAGCAACCAACTCGCCAATACTCAACTGGCCCTGCATCACCCGCAAGCCGCCCAACCCCAGGATGGCGGCGATGTTCAGCGACGACAGCAAACTGGGCACGGCGGTTAAAAGTTGGGTGTAGGTGGACAGGTTTTGCTGGGCATTGACTGTTTTGGCATGATAACCGGACCAGCGGGCAAAAAAGTCGGACTCGGTGCCGGAGGCTTTAAGAGTCTCGATGGTTTGCAGGCCGGACATCGAGGTGCCCATCAGCTTGCCCATTTCCTGCAAAAGCCGCTGATTGCCGTCGTTGCGTTTGCGCGAAAAGTAGCGCAGGGCCACAATGTTCAAAACGACAATCAGGATACCTATGACGGTTAAAACCACGTCGTACTGGAACATAATGAAGGCATAAAAAATCACGGTGATAATACTGATAACCGTGCTGGCCAATTGGCCGGACAATAGTTTAGCCACCTCGTCGTTGAGGGCCACACGCGAGC
Source organism: Anaerolineae bacterium (assembly GCA_016926805.1). Lineage (GTDB taxonomy): Bacteria > Chloroflexota > Anaerolineae > 4572-78 > J111 > JAFGNV01. The sequence continues at coordinate 25,480 of JAFGNV010000123.1, read as the reverse complement.
CAATTTCACCGGAATAGCGTTGGGTGAAAAATTGAATGGGCAGGCGGAAGACGTGCCAGAAGAATTTGCTCGACGTGGTCAGGGCCAACTTGGTTTCCAGCCGCAGCAGGTAATATTCGCGCAGCCAGGTTAAAGCAGCATTGACCAGCACCGTCAGACCCATGCCGATGAGCAGTGGCTTTATCCAGTTCTCCATATTTTTGACCAGAATTTCGTCCACAAAGAAACGGGTAAACGTGGGCGTTACCAGGCCGGGGATAACCAGGGCCAGACCCACCAGCACCACGTAGACCAGGGCGATTTCCAAACCACGCAGCCGTTTACGCAGTGCCGTGACCACACTGCGCTTTTCACCACCTTTTTTGAAATCCGGCCCCGGCTCAAAGGTCAATACCACGCCGGTGTAGGATTGTTGAAATTCTTCCCACGAAACCACACGCGGGCCTACCGCCGGGTCGTTGAGGTAAACTTTGTTCTTTCTGAAACCCTCCGCCACCAGGAAATGGTTAAAGTTCCAATGGACAATCATCGGCGGTTTAACCTGACGAATCCGGTCGAGGGTTTTGGTGAATCCTTTGGCAATAAGGCCATAGTTCCGCGCGGCTTTGAGCACATTGCTGGCCTTACTGCCGTCGCGTGACACGTCGCAGGCCAGCCGCAGCTCCTCCAGGGGCACAATGCGGCCATAACGGCCCAAAACAATCCCCAGCGAGGCCGCGCCGCACTCGGTCACTTCCATTTGTAACAAAGTGGGAGTTTTGACCCGGCGGGGTAACGATTCTTTTTTCTCTTTAACTTCTGTTTCGGCCATCTTCCATTGCTCCTATTGTTTGCCTCCAAACAACGGTCCGCTCAAAAACCACTTCTTAAACATCGGAATGACCAAGCTGATGGGCCGGCGTTGCTCGACGACAACATTGGCCGAGCAGGGGGTGCCACCTTCGATGCTCACCTCCGGGCCTTTAGACGACCATTGGTAACCGCTGGGCGCGGTGGGGTCTTCAACCAACTCGGTTCGCACTTCAATAACCGGCGACTGGCTAAATTGTTTAACCAATTCCTCACTGCCCAGGGTAAGCATCATTCCTTGCTGCGTGGTTGGGAATTTGCTCACATAAGTGACCCGGCTGGGGATAAAACCAAACTCCTCTCGTTTGACGGTTGAAGGCGTGATTTCGGCCAGCATACCGGGCCGGACTTTTTTGCCGTCGCCAGCCGCAATAAATAGCACTGCTTCCAGCTTTTTCTGGCTCTGGTTTAGCGCTTCCAGGCTCACCACGGGGCTGCCCACGTTGACCACGCTGCCAACGGTGGTACGCAATTCCAGCACCCAGCCGGTATAAGGGCTGATAACCCTGGCTCCCGCCCCACCCCCGGCCGGAGCAATGCGAGCAATCGTCTGGCCCTCACTGACCGAGTCGCCCACCTGCACATAAAGTTCCAGCACCTGGCCGGCAGTTGTCGCCGGAACGTGGTACACCCCTTCGGTTTTGAGCAAAATCCCCTGTCCGGCTACTTTGGTGGGGATATCGCCGAAAATGCCCCAAATGAGGGCCGCCAGCAGGATAGCGCCCAACCCAATCAAGGCCAGCCAGCCCTTGGGCGTGGTCACTTGCATAAGTTGGTCTAGTTGCTCCGGCGATGAGAGTCGCTCTAAGGCCGCTTTACTAAAAATTTCTTTTTGTTTGGGTTGAAACATGGGTGCCTCGCATTCATTAAAGTTGCTACGGACACTTTTTTACAATCTAAAATCCTTATCGTGAATGGCACGAATGGGCCAATTTAGCGAATATTTTTCTAAATTGTAATAAAGATTTGTGTTATTCGCCCATTTGCGTCATTCACGATTAAAAATGCCCGGTAATGAATTTATTAAAAATTATGTAAACACACCACCTGGCCGCTGACTGCAGAAAAAGATGCCTGCGGTTACGTGGTTTGCATTAATTGTTTTAGCATCCGTTCAAACCGGGTTCCGGCCAGATAAACGGCATCCAGGGCGTTCTCGTCTAACTCATCCTGGTAAACTACCTCCGGATTTAGCGGTTGCTCGCCGCCATAACCCAGCCGGGTCACGGTGCCGCGCAGGCGGTGGGCCAAAAAAATGGCAATCGCCCGGTAAAAACTCGCTGCAAAGCCTACATCTTCCTCTAACTTGGTCAGCAAGCGCGGCTTGGGGATGGATAACAATATCGAGTCCTGCGCGGCGGTGACAGTTGAGGAAGGCGGGCGCGAGTCAACCAATGAAATTTCACCCACCACTTCTCCCGCGCCCAACTGAGCCAATTCTTTGCCGCCCAACTCAACATCCGTTACCGACAACAAACCCTCCAAAACAATATATAAGTTTTCGATAGGTTGGCCTTGCTGGATGAGCACCGTTCCCGCAGAAATATGTGCTTTTTGGCCTGTTCTGGCCAGCCAGTCAACATCATTGTCACTTAATTGTCCGAGAATAAATAAAACTTTACGCATAAGCTGCACCTGTCCAGTCATTTTAACATTCTATCAAAAAGTTTCTTATCAAAGTTGGTAAGCAGGATAACAAAACTTGCTGCAATCTGCTACGGCACTAGCCCCACACCAACACCGACGGCAGAACATCGGGGTAAGCCAGGCGTAACAATTGGTAGCCAATCCCGGCCATCCCCCGGAAAAAACCGGGGTGATACACGTTGCCGGCCGGGCCGCTGAACAGGCAAAAACCGTCCCGTTCGTTGGCCCGGACCAGCAATTGGGCGGCCTGTTGGCGGGCCACGTCCAGCAAATCAGGCCGGGCCAATGACTGCGCCGCTACCACCAGTAACTCCAACCGGCCAAAATTGCCACAACAAAGATGGTCTTCGGCTGACGGGTCGATTTTTAAAGTGACTTGTAACGCCAGGTCAATTTCTTGCCGGATTTCGGGCGTATCCAGCGCCGCCAGCCCACCCAGCCGGGCCAAACCCAGGCCCACGGCCCCGCGACACCAGGTTGGTGAGGAAGGCTGAGGACTGAGGGATGAAGGATGAGGAATGAGGGTTAAAAGCTGTTCTCCAACCCCCAACCCCTGACCGCCGGTCTCTAACCCTTGCTCCCCAACCCCTGCCCTCTGATTATCCAAGATGGCTTGGTGCAACTGCAATAAGGCATAAGTCATACCGTCTGCGCCGTGGGCGAAACCGGCGGGGTGATTAGGACGGGCCGGCCAGTTTAGTTGACCGGACTCATCGGCGACTCGTTTATCCAGCAGATGTTGGCCGCAGGCCAGGGCCAAATCTAACACCCAAGGGTCGGCATTGGCCCGGTACAGGGTCAATAAGCCCAAAATCGCCCCGGCCGCGCCCGACATCACATCCAATTTGTCATCCTCGGCAATCACCTCCGGTGTTATCACCCCGGCCACTTGCCAGGCCGTGGTCAGCAGGTCGGGTCGGTCAAGCCACAGGCCGGCCCGTGTTAAAGAATAAATGATAGCGCCTAGGCCGAACGCCGCACCGAGATTTAACTTTTGATCGGTAGTTGTTGCCGGCCACGCCTGCAATTCCGGCAGGCCCAGGCAGATGGGCCGCAGCGCAGCCAGGGCCAGGTCGCGCCACTCGGCACCACCGGTAACTTTGGTCAGCGCGGCCAGAAACAAAGCGATGCCGCCGTTGCCGCTATACAGGTCATACGACAGGGGTTGGAGTTGGAAACGGTCTACCTCGGGCAAATAATTAAGGCCAATCCAGGCCGCCTCGCTGCCATCGGGCGAAAAAATAGCCCGGCGCCGTAATTCTACGGCAATCTGTAGAGCCGCTTGTTCCAGGTTGGCGGCGGATAAGGCCGACGCGGACGGCGAAATCGCGTCAGTTTGATAAGCCGGTTGATGCGGGTCGGCGGTAAAGCGAGCGCAATAGGTGGCCCGGATAATGTCAAGCTGAGCGACCAGGTCATCATCATCCATGTGCCGCAACCGGGTCAGCACGGCCTCGTGCCCGGAACAGCTAAAAAATTGGGGAATGTTCTGCTGCGCCGATAACAACAGGACGTCGCTATTGGCGCGGGTGATAAAATAGGGGATGTCCAGCCGGGTCATGGCTTCTTGTTCGGCCTGTAACAGGGGCCGGTAAGCTGGCTGGTCATCATTAAAAGCAAACAACCAGCGGCTTAAAACGTCTAACTGGATGCTCCAGGCAATCCCATCCTGCAAAAACTTGGGGTTTAGGGCTTTTTGCAACACCGACACGTAGCCCATGGTGTCCCGAAACAGAAAACGGGTAGACTGTTGGGCCAGGGCATGCAACGGTCCGGTTGGGTCCAGCAACGCCGGCCGCTGCTGCTGTAAAAACTTGTACATTTGCTCAAAACCGGCCATTACCTCGTCAAAATAATCGGCCGGAGACAAATTGGTTTCCTTTTCAAATGGTACATTGAGAACCGAACCGATCTGACCGGCGCCATACCCCACGTCCATACGGTCGGTGTTGAGATGCTGCCAGGTGACTTGCCGCCGCAGCTCTTGTTCGCTGGTGCCGCCCAGGCCGCTGGAGTCGTAAACGGTTTGCCCTTGCGGTTCCAGTTTCCAGTGCGGCAGCAGGGCCGTGCGTAACACCGAGCGCAAAAGCTGCTGTTGGGCCCGGGCCTGGGCGGCCTGGCCGTTGGTTTGCGGGCCGCGCTGTGCGCGCGGATGCAGCAGGGTTTCCACATCAATCAGCAGCGGGTATTCGCCGTTGGCAATGATATTACCAAAATGGCAATCGGTGGCTTCAAGGATGTAAAGCAAAGCCAGTAGCATCCCGCCGCGGCGGTAATAACGGCCCAATCCGTCCTTATCCTGGCAAGGGGTCGGCGTGACATATTCAACCCAGCCGTAAGTTCCCCGATTTAGCACGCGCAAAACCTTAAACGGCAAGGACACGCCATGCTCGTTTAGCCAGGTTAAAAATTGAAAATAGTTCTCTTCGGGTGCCAGCGGGCGGGGTTTGTAAACTACGTTGAGTCCGCCGGCAAAAGTCAAAATACATACGGTACGGCCACCATCGTGCGGATCCGATAGGTCGGTTTGCAGGTCAACCACCGGCCCCGGCTCGGCACCGGCAGAGCCAAACGTAGCCTCAAGGTCGGGCCGGTCGGCGGCCAGGCGCTGCAGGAAGTCGCCATTGGCCTCAACCCACAGATCGGTGGTGGTTGCTACCAGGCGGGCCAGCATGCTGTACTTTTGAAACAGAGTGGCCAATTTACCGGCCAACATGTCACACACAAAGGCGTCGTATAATTCGCGGCCGGGGGTCTCCAATGATAGTAGCGGCCAGGCCAGAGCGGACTGCCGCGACAGCCGGAACATTGAAAATTCCAGGCCAAAGGTTTTGAGGCAAATAAGCGACAATTTTCTTAAAAGGCTGCGCTCCAGAGCGATTTGAGCGGCTTCACTTAATAAATTATAGTCAGCTTGCATCAGCAATTTTTGACGGCCAGCCGCCACAAACGGCGCGAGCAACTCCTGGAAGGGCAGCGGCGCGGCAGGGTCTAGCAGATCAGGACGCGCCGGAGCGAGACCGGCGGCGTGGAGACCGGCCTGGAGGGTTTCGGCCCAGGTTGGCAGGGGAGTGTCGTCGACCAGGCCAACCCGGCCCAAGCGCGACTGCGCGTCGGCCACCGTCAGACCGGCCCAGGCCAGCCGCCGCGCAAATTTGGCCGGGTCGCCGGGCGCAACCACCTGCTGCCACTGCTCCAGGCGGGCGGCGGCCATCCCGTTGTCGGCAGGTACGGGGCTGGTCTGAAAATCAGCACCAAACCGTTCGATAATGGTGGCTGCGTGCGCTACAAGTTCGCGCAAGTCTGGTAAAGAGAGTTCCATTAAGGTCCATTCTCTCAAAACCTGCCAGGTTCGCTTTGCCGAAACCTGACAGGTCTTGGCTGCCTATTCATACTTATACACTACCTTGCCAAACCGGGCCGGGTCGTTATAGGTGCGCGCGAAGAATGCGCCAACCTGACCCTGACTGAAGGTGCTGTCAAGGCCGACATGCAACTTACCGGCCGCATAATCGTCAATGGCCCGGCGCAGGTCATCGGTTTGGCCGATGCAATTGCCGATAAAGTGCAAATTACCCAGAATGGCGGCCGTCATGGCCGGGCCAACTTCCCAGCGGGGATGGCCAAAATCTTTGCCAATAAAGTCAGAGTATTGGTCATGATGGCCACAGGTGACATAACGGCCACCCGAAGCCATAACCGGCACAACTTTGCCCAGGTGCAGGTCAAAGAAGGGGTCAATGACGGCGTCAAAACCGCCAATTTCAGCGGCAATTTGTTTTAGCGTTTCATTTTCGACAAACGTGGCTTGCTGCGGGTCAATTTGCACCAACCGTTTGACCCCCATCTGGCGCAGTTCGTCCTCAAAACGCAGCGAGGTGGTGGTGGCGTAAACGTTGACCGGCCAGTTTTTGAGGGCGTTGATGGCGAACAGGGAAGTGTTAGATTTAGCCGCCGTGACCAGCACATTTTCGCCTGGCTGCAGGGTAAGTTTGCGAATCATGCTATACGTGGTCTGCGCGCCGATAGGAAAGACCGCGGCTATCTCGTCGGGCATGGCGGGGGGAATTTTCATCAGCTTGGCCCAATGAAATGCTTGATATTCTTTGGAGCCGTGATTGGTAGGCAGGCCGCCCATCAAGCCCTCGACATCGGCTTTGGGGTAGCTGCCGTTGCCAATCACCCGATCACCGGGTTGCAGGTCGGGCACAGCCGGGCCGAGGTCGACCACTTCGCCCACAAATTCGGAACCGACCACATAAAACGAGTTGGCCTGGCCACGTGTCGCCATTTGCAAAATCAGGCTTTTATCGCGGTAGTTGCAGGAAAAAGCCCTGATTTTTACCAGCACTTTGTGTTCATTGTCCGGCGCGTTACGGTCAAAATGGATGTCGGAGGTTTGCACCAGGCCGCAGTGAACCGGGACGCCCTCAATTTCAATGGTTTCAATAGTTCCGGCCTGGCTCATCAGATTTTTGAAGCCCTCGCCGCAAATGGCTACATTTCGCATGAAGTATGGTCATCCTTTCGTTGGATAAAATATGAGCAACGCCTTATCAAGTTTTAAGCTTCAACTTTTCGTGACTACCCCCTTGTCATTCCGAGCGATAGCGAGGAATCCATTTTACGTAACGATGAAAAGGGTGTCAGCATAGGGGAAAATAGGTTTTATTTTGAATCACAAAAATAGTTTTGCTCAATAAAATTCTGTTTAGAGTTAGTCTTGAGGGATTCCTCACTTCGTTCGGAATGACATGCGTGAACAGTTTCAACTTTTCTGGGTATGCTTTTTAACGTAATTTGTTTTAACGACATCGTTTCAGCCGGCCTGCTGGGACAGGTAACCTCCGTACACCAACGAAAAAAACCGGGTTCGCCAGCCAGTCTTAGACCCAGGTTGAGACCAAAATTGAGTTGAATTAGACTATCGGTCGCAACGGGCAATTCTTTTTCTAAAGGCAGGTACAACTGCCGCCAGATGGTCGGCGGGGCCAGGGGCGAGGCGCTCAAAGTGACGCCGTCGGCCAGGCTGGCCTCGAACCAGCCGCAAAAGCCGTGCAGCCGGCCGGAGCGGGTCGGCGCAAAATTGAGCCGGGCGCTCACCTCGGTCACGTTAGCGGTTAACAACTGCACGGCGGCTACCTGCTGGGGCCGGCTGAGAAAGCTCTCCGGCCTGAAACGAGCAATATACAGGTTGTTGCTGGCGGTTTTTTGAAACGTCGCCAAATCAAAGCCATAAAACCGGCCTTGTTCCCAAACGTGGACATACTCATAGTGCAACGGCGACTCCACTGGCGCGATAAATAGGGTGATGGCCTGCGGAATAAGCCGCCCGTCCGGTTTGAGATAACGCCGGGCCAGGTCTACCACAGCCGGCACCATCGTGCCGCCCAGGCCCATCAACCCCAGGCACTCGGATACGATCACGTCCACTTTTTCGGGCAGGTCTGCCCGGCGCGAGTCCTGGTGAATAAAAATAATGCGCTCGGCCAGGCCGTTGGCTTGGGCGGCCTGCTGGGCCAGGAAGATGAGGCTATCGCTTTCAATGGCGTACACTCTGGCCGCGCCGGCCCGGGCGCAGGCCAGCGCCAGAATGCCGCTGCCGCTGCCCAGGTCAACCACCACCTGGCCGGGCCTGACCACGCACTCGATGGCCTGGATAAAAGCCTCGGTCCTGACCGTGTCGGCCAGCAGGTGACGATGGAAACCCATTAGCGCGGGATGGCCGGTGAGCGGCGTGGGAATATAGGCGATGGACGCCTCAGCGCCAGGGGAGTATGAAACAACGGCATTTTCTGAAGTGATGTCCATGCAATTAATCCACAACCTGCTCAAATTCCTGCAAAAGTTCGGGCTGGGCGGTGGCCAGCGGCACGTACCAGCCATCCAACTCGACCCCCACTTTACGCGCCAGCGCCCACTCGATGCCGTTGGCGCGGTGAAGGGGGCCGCCCACCAAGGCCACGGCCGCTTGCTGGCGGTTAAGGGCATAACTGACCTCTGTATCGGGCAGGCCGCGCGTGTCGCGCAGTTCAAATTGGTCAACGGCGTGGCGAATAACTTCGAGCCGGGGCCGGCAGGAGAGAAATTGTCCCGCCAGCGGTATCTTAAAATTCCAGGCGACCTGCCAAAGTTCAACCTCGCGCCTGAGGCCAAGGATTAATTCCGGGTGCTGGTGCGCCGCCGACTCGTACTCGGCGGTAAAATAATAGGCCACTTGCGCCGGGTCAACGCTATCCGGTAGAATTTTGGCGTAGCAGTCCCAGGGCCGAAGGTGGCGCAGGCCGTATTCGTCCGGCTCTTCGACATAAGGGCTAAACCGGGTCAGGTGGACGAGGTTAAGGCTCACCGGCGGCTCCAGGTGACGCAGCAGCGGCAGCAAGGCCAGAGTTTGCTCGTAGTCGGCCGGTTGGTCGCCGGGAAAACCCCACAGCAAATACCATTCGAGGTGTAATTTAACCGCGCGCGCGTAACGCAGCAAGGCCATATTCTGGCGGGCCAATAGACCTTTATTGAGCCGTTGCAACAATGGCGACGAGAACCCTTCGATACCGGGGATAATCGTTTCCACGCCGGCCTGTTTTAAGGTCGTCACCTGGGCCAGCGACAGGTTGGCTTTTTGTTCATAAAACAGTCGCAACCCCGGCAGTTCGGCGGCCAGGCGTGGCAGCAGAGTGTTAAAATAGCTGAACGGCATAATATTATCGGTCATATAAACCCGCCGCGAGCAGTGCCGATCTAACAGTTGTTTCAACTCGCCGATGACCCGCTCAGACGACTTTTGGCGAAAGATAAGCGACTGGCCATTAAGTCCACAGAAAGCGCAATGATGCTTTTGGCCCCACCAACAGCCCCGGCTGCTTTCGTAGGGCAGTTTCAGCGCTGCGGGCTGGGCGGCCAGATCCGGTAGATAATGCGCCAGTTGTTGGTAAAATTCGGTAAAATCCGGCGTGGGAATGGCGTCAAGGTTTTGGCACGGCTGTCCATAGATAATCCGGTCGGCCGGCAGTTGACCCGTCGTTATTTGTCCTAAAAATTCAGGAAAGGTGGCCTCGCTTTCGCCCGAAAACACATAATCTATGGCCAGACTCAGTGAAGCCACGCCTGCGGCCATTTGGCCTTCGCAATTGGCTCCGCCGATAATCGTGACCACCTGCGGCGACAGGCATTTGACCCGCGCGAGCAAGGCCACGCTGGCCGCCGTTTGTTCAAAACTGGTCGTGCAACCGACTATCCGATATCCTTGACTGGCTATCGCTTGGGCCGTGTCGTCTACCCAGGCTCGAATTAGCTCTTCTAATCGCTTGAGTTCAGCCAAGTCGAGGCCAGGCGGCAAAAGTTCAAGCGACCAGGCTAATTTTGGGTTTTGGGTCGACGCGGCAGTCATCGCGCCCATATCTACCATTTTTTCAGGTTCATAGCCCAGCGGCGGCACGCCGTAGGCGCTGGCCGCGAAAAGTCGCTCGCCCGGCAAGCCATTGGTGTGCGCGGCGCTGATAACGTGGTAATGCTCTTGGCCAATGGCCGCCGCCAGGGCCAGATTCGCGTACAACACGCTTACCCCAAAACCGGCCGCCTGGGCGCAGCCTTGTAACAGGTGGGCGGCCAACGAAGGCAAGGTCAGGGTATAAAAAGGCGGCACAACAATCAGCGCCCGCGTCTCAGGTCTTAGAATTTTCATTCCTGCTCAAATTCCTGCAAGAGTTCGGGTTTGGCGGTGGCCAGTGGCACGTACCAGCCATCCAACTCGACCCCGACTTTGTGCGCCAGCGCCCATTCGATACCCTTCGCGCGGCGGAGGGGGCCGCCCACCAGGGCCGTGGCCGCTTGTTGGCGGTTAAGGGCATAACTGACCTCTGTATCGGGCAGGCCGCGCGTGTCGCGCAGTTCAAATTGGTCAGCGGCGTGGCGGATAACTTCGAGGCGGGGCCGGAAGGAGAGATATTGCCCCGACATCGGCATTGTAAAATTCCAGGCCGCCTGCCAAGCTTCCATTTCACGTTTAACCTCAAATATCAGATCGGGGTAACGGCAAGAGTCAGCATCGTACTCGGCGATGAAATAGTAGGCGACTTTGGCGAGGTCTGCGCCGGGTGGCAGCACCTGTTTATAACAGCCCCAGGGGCGCAAATGGCGCAGACCATACTCGTCCGGCTGCATAAAATAGGGGCTAAACCGGGCGATGTGAATGAAATTCATCCATACCGGCGGCTCCAGGTGATGCAGCAACGGCATCAGGGCCAGGGTTTGTTCGTAATCGGCCTGTTGGTCGCCGGGCAGGCCCCAAAGCAAAATCCAGTGTGTTTGCAGTTTGACCGCGCGGGTGTAACGCAGCAGGGCGATGTTTTGCCGGGCCAGCACGCCCTTGTCCATGCGGCGCAGGAGGGGGGTAGACAGGGCCTCAATGCCGGGCACTATGCGGTTGACGCCCGCCTGTTTTAAAGCCATCACCTGCGTTAAGGTGAGGTTAGACTTTTGGTCGTACAACATTCCTACTGGACCGACTTCGGCGGCCAGGCGGGGAATGAGGGTTTTGAAAAAGGTAAACGGCATGATGCTATCGGTGGTGTCTACCCGCCGGGTGGGATGCACAGCCAGCAGTTGTTTTAATTCGCCAATGATCCGGTCGGGCGACTTTTCTCGAAAGGTGAGGCGCTGGCCGTTGACCCCACAGAACGTGCAGTGATGTTTTTGGCCCCACCAACAGCCCCGGCTGGTTTCGTAGGGCAGCCGGATGTCTGCTTTTTGGGTGGCCTGCACGGGCAGATAGTGAGCCAATTGAGTATAAAAGTTGGTGAAATCGGGGGTGGGCAGGTCATTCAGATCGGTATATGGTTCGCCAGTGATGATACGGGCGGGCGGGCGGTGGCCGGTCAGCACCCGGCTCAAAAAATCAGGGTAGGAATGCTCGCTCTCACCGGCAAAAATATAATCTATGGCCGGGCTGAGCGAGGCTATGCCCTCGGCCATTTCGCCTTCGCAGTTGGCCCCCCCCATAATGGTCACGACGTCGGGCCGCAGCGATTTGATTTTTTTTAGGAGAGCTACGCCAGCGGCTGTTTGCTGGAAACTGCTGGTGCAGCCGATCACTTTGAAGTTGCAGCCAACAATGGCCTGGGCCGTGTCGTCTACCCATCTTCTGGTAATGGCCTCCCAAGCCTCCAGCATGGGCAGTTCCGCCGGCAGCGGCAGAGTCATTAATTGGCGCAGGCGAGGGTGAACCGCCTCAGCAGGCTGGTCAAACATCAGAATAATGTCCATCATCTGCTCAGGATTGTATCCCAGCGGCGGCAGACCGTACGCGCTGGCGGCAAAGAGTCGTTCGCCCAGCAGGGCGTTGGCCTGTGTAGCCAGAACAGTATCGTAATTGTCTACTCCCAGGGTGGCGGCAAACATCATATTGGCATAGAGCACACTGACCTGGAAACCGGCGGCGCGGGCGCAGGCCTGGAGCAAGTGCGCGGCCAGTGAAGGCGTTTTGAGCATGGCCATTGGCGGCGCGATAATGAGAGCCTCGCCCGGCGGGATGATGGATAAATCAGCGTTAATCTTATCGTAATCTGGCATAAAATTACACCTTATCACGCGCCACGTGCGGCGCGATACCTGACAGATATGGAGGCAGGGCAAAACGGGCAATGTAGAACGAGGGGCTATCGCTTTGATAGCGGGGATGGCAGACCAAGTTGGCCCGGTCAATCACCTCCGGGTCGCGCATGGTAGATTGGCATTTTTCGGACAGGGCCAGGGCTGCCAGGGAGGTGGCGATCAGCCGGGGCGTATCCTCGTAAAAAGTGATGGCGTGATATTGACCGTTGACCTCGGCCATTTGCCGCCGGGAGTCATTGAGCATTAAGTTAAACAAAGTCTGAGCCGACAGGCGGGTATGGTCAAAAGACAGGGTTGAGTAGAAGGGCGTGGCGGCGGGCCACAGGCCACCGGCTTCCATAAAGTCCAGCAAATGCAGTTGCGCCAGGCGCATCGTCCGGCCAGAATAGCCCAGCGCGGCCATGCTCAGAATCGCCAGGGATGTTGATAAGGCCACATCATAGCCGCCAAAGGTGTAGTCGGCGTGCATGCTGCCCAGCAGGTCGGCCAGGAGGCGCTGCCGCAGCGAGGCGGCGGCCTCGTCGCTGGCAATAGCTTGGGCCAGCGCCCAATCAACCAGGTAAGGGTTGGCAAAATAGAGACCGCTGCGGGCCTCAAAACCGGCGACCAGGTAATCGAGTGGCGTTTTCTCGGGTAAACCGGCGGCCTGCCGCAAGGCTCTGATCAGACAGGTGGTGGCGTAATCCGGCTGGCACCAGTGGCGATTCGCCGGGGTTAAGGTCATTCGGCCAGGCTCGTCGGTGTCGGCCCAGAGTTGGGGGTAATAACCGCCCTGACCGTCGGCAAAGATTTCCAGGGCTTCAATGGCCTCAGAATGAGAGAGACCTTGCAGCACCAGGGCCGAGTCGGTTGCCGTGACCAGGTGGCCGGTGTGATAGGCCCACAATGGCCCCTGGCGCTTATCTAACAACAATTGTTCTACTTCCCCGCGGGCGGCCTGGATAGACTCGTCACGATCGGGTTTGTGACTGCTGGCGATTTCTGCCCCTACCTTAAGGGCCTTAAGCACAAAACCCAGGGGTACCAGATTGCCAAAGGGATAAGGCGAAGCCGGGGGAGGCGGCTGGCAAGTGAGGGCGAGGGTTTCACGGCAGGCTCGCTGGCCCAGCCGGGTGGTGGCCTCAAGTGATCGATCTCTGGCCCAAACCACTCGATCCCGAGCAGCCTGGGTCAAGCCCAAGGCTAACTGGAAGTCTATGTTGCCGTGCCGCAGGAAAAAACGGTTGCAGTGGCTGGTACGGGTAAAATGGGCCAAAATACCGGCGTGAAAATGCACCGGCAATCGGTTAGTAAACTCAGCCACATAATACAGCCCTTGCTGTGAACCGCCCTCAAATTTCAACCCGGCGGCGGGCAGCAGGTCGTAATGAGCCAGGGATGGCGGCTGCGCGAACAAGGCTTTGGCTTCGCCCAAGCCGTTGTTGGCCTGTAGGAATAATAACACTGGCGGGAAGGGGGCTTGTTCACCCAGGCCCAGACAGTCGGCTTCGTCTATGGGAAACAATTGTAATTGCTTGGTGAAACGATGAAACAGAGAGGAGGGGGGAGAGGAGTGAGGAGTGAGGAGTGAGGGGTAAGGGGTTAGAGCGGTGTCTTTGACAAGCAGCAGTTCTGAACCGGCGTGGGGGGCCAGGAGATGGCCGTCGCTGCTGAGAATGGCGTGGCTGTAGGCGTCGAGGTTGGCGTCGGTGGGCAGGAAGAACATGGCCCTAACCACGTTGTCGTCGGCGGCCAGGCGGCGGATGGTGATCAGGTTGAACAGGACCATCCATTCTAACGAAGCCGGCAAGTTATGAAGAATGTCGGAAACCCGCATCTGAAACCCTTTCTGGTTGGTTGGGCAGCCACATCTGGCCGACGTAGAGATAAGCTTTGGCCTGGCAGGGTTGCCCCGGCTGGTAGACTATTTTGATGTGGTGCACGCCCCTGATAAAAACCGTTTGATAACAACCGGCCAGCAGAGGCGAGGGCGCCAAGTGGTCGGGCCAATTGGCCTGGCGAGAGTCTGGCTGCACCCAGCCGGGATAGGCCAACAGGCCGTCACGCTTGGCCGGGCAACACAGGCCGGTTTCGACCAGGTGCGCCAAAAACCGGGGCCAGCGCGGTTCGCGCGCCGGTTGCCGATAGGTGTTGAAATAACACTCCAGGCCAATTTTGGGCAGAACCGCCGGCCCCACGTCCAGATCAAGCATAATAATGTCTACAAAACCGCTTAAAGTTGAGATAAGCGCGGCTAAATCGCCGGTAGAACCGGGCCAGCCCAGTTGGGTCAGGTAGATGGGTATCTCCGCCGGGGTTATATCCCAAATGCAGAGGCGGATGGCCTCGGTGGGCCGGGCCAGCATCATCCCCACCTGAAATACCGACGCTTCTGCTGGCAGTTGGGCCAGGCAGCGCAGTAAGTTGGTTTCAATCGGCGGAGGTAGGGCTTGGTTTTGCAGCAGTTGTAAGGCGGCGGCCACACCTGAATTTTGAAATTTTTGCGCCGTGGCCTGGTTGCAATCTTTTGGTCCAAAAAAACAACTGGGGAGGGGAATCTCACCTCTCAATCCCCTCTCCTCATAGGAAAGGGAAGGTACATCAAATTCCAGCCAGATATTGTTGACCTGGCCGTGCAAAGGCGAGGCCGGACTGGCCCAGTTTTGGCAAAAAGCGTGGATACGCTGCCAGATGGGATGAGTTTGCCAGGAATCCGGGAGGGCGGCGCTGGCATTATGCCCGGCCAAAATCGAGACCCCCACCTCGTTGGCCGTGGTGCGGGTCAAAAAGTCGGCCCGGGGCATTTCGTCACCCAGGGCGCATTCAAAACCAAAAAAGGTGGTGATGGCTCCGGGAAGGTATTGGGCCACAGCAGCGATGTTGACCAGATTTTCCGGCGAAATCAGGGCCGGGGGCAAATCCGGGCCAAGCACGGTAAGGGTATCGGCCAGGCTATTCATCATGGGCTATACCGTCAGTTTTTCTTTATCCAGGATGTCGCCAATATAACTTGTTTCGCAAGGGTACAGGCCGGTCAGCAGTGCCAGCAAGTGCTTCTCAATAAATTCCCGCTGGTCGGCGGGGGTAAATCCGCTAAATTGCGAGCGGCAAAGGTCAATTAAAAGGGGCCGGATGTGATTATCCTGCAAAAACTTCCCAAACTGTTCGATCCTTTCCAGAATTTGGGTCGGCATCACCTTGAGAGTGCTGGGGATAACTTCACTAAAGGCATTGACCAACAGATAATAGCGGCCCTGTTCAACGTGAGTGGTTACACCACCCACGTTAATACGTAACGGGTGGTATCTGTCGGTGATAAATTGATCATATTCCTCTTTGCTAATTTCAATGCGGGTGTGGCCCAAGTTGCCGGTTTGATATTGTTTGTCGCAAGAGAAATAGTCTAAATCAATATCTAACACCACCCCGTCTTTGTTGGGCAATGGGTCGTTAACGGTCTTTAATTCATATAAAACACTTTTCCGGTCGGAAGTGAACACGCCAGCCTGGTGTAGATTGGTGGTCATCAACAGGGTTTGACCGGTTTCGTGATAAGAGTAAACATGCAAGGTTTGACTTATTTTGATCTTATTATGTTGCAGCCAATAAAATTCTTTAAACCAACCCTGATAAATGGCCGCCGGAATAAAGTTACCTATGCAAAGTTGGTTGTAGGTAAATTGAGCTAACGCCGATAACTGCGCCGGTAAGGTTTTGAGTGAGGTATGAAATCGGGGTAACCCCATATCGGCGTGTTGGTCAACGTGCAACAGCGTGTTGCCGGTGGTAGGGATAAGACCCTTAAAACCGGCGTAGTTCCAGATGAAAAAAGCTTCATGATGTTCTTCAACAATAAAAAGCGGTATGTTTGTCACGCTTGCTCCCTTTGGTTATGGGCAATCTCTCCGGCGGCGGTGGTACCCATCAATCTTAACCAACCTCTACCGCTCAGGGGCAAATGCCCGGAGTACAACTTACCACAAGGCCAATAGACCAAAACTCACTATTAAAGGCCGGTTTACCAGCCACCGTGCCGTTCGGACACGCGTTGGGAGACGGCACTGACCGTGGTGATGGTGCCGGAGATAACGGCGCTAATAATGGTGGTGCTGACAACGCACTCGCCGCCGGCGACCAGTTCTAACTGCTCATCCGATAGCTCCAGGTCGGATGGGTTGGGCGGGAGACGAAGATAGAGGCTGGTCGGGGTTTCCTCTATCACTTTTACGTCAACACTGTCCGGTATCTGCACGCCGTATTCTTTAGCCAAGACTGCCTTGGGATCGGCCTTTAATTCCTGCATAAAGGCGGGGTCATTCCAGGCTTTAACCGCCAGTTCGGTTTCAACGCCCTCTCTGGTTCTCTTGGGGGTTTCTTCTGCCATTTTGGACTCCTTTGCTTTGATGGTTTTAATTTTGCTCACCGGCAAGGCCAGATAGCCCTGCTTACTACATTAAAAAATAAGATTGATGGGTACCACTGCCGTCAGAGATATTCTGTTTAATTATCATCACGGCCGCGCGGGCCGTTTATATCGGGTTAGGGTTTTTTCTCGTTACCAAACTCAAGTTGACCGCGTTACCTGAGGCATAAACCAGCCCACTCTCTGCTCAAATTTGTGGAGCAGATGCTGGTAATTCTGCTGGTTAGCCGGGCCAGGTTGGTACTCGCCGATGGGAATGGCTAAACTCAGATAAGACTGACCCTCGGTTAGCATAAGTCCCTGCTCAACCAGGGAGTTGAGCGTTGTTTCCACCGCGCTGGATGTAGTAGCGCTCAGGCCGGTTTGCTGCCGCGCCAACCGCTGCAACCGGCCCAGGGTCTGGACGCCATCGCACGCCAGGTAGAGCAGCCGGGCCAGGCCGGTCAAAACGACCAGTTGTTTGCGGGCAATGGGGCGTAAATCAAAAATGAGCAGGTAAGGTGGCCGGTCGAGCAGGAGCAGGTCGCTATGGGGATAGATTTTTTTCCAGGTAATTAACTGCTCCACCAACGGCTCCACATACTCATTGACCGCCTGCGGCCGGCGATATTGATAGACGAAAAAGTAGGCCAGGTTCGTGACGGCCCGGGCATCAAGGGGGTAAATGTAAGCATAGGCCGGGCTGGGCGCAAGATGGGTCAGGCCAAACGCTTCGGGCGACTCAAAATAAGGGCTAAAGCGGTCGAGGCGAACCGAAACAAAACCGGGCGGCATCAAATGGGTTAGCAGCGGCACAAACTGGGCCATGCGGCTGTACTCTGCGGGTGGTTCGCCTGGAAAACCCCAGAGAATGTTCCAGATAGGCGTGAGGCCAAGTTCTCGGCACCATTTTAAAAGTTGAATATTTTGTAACGCTTGCACGCCCTTGCGCATCAACTTGAGCACGGGCGTGCTCAGGCTTTCGATGCCCGGCTGAATCCAGATAATTCCAGCCCGGCGCAGCAAGCGCAGGTGTTCTTTTTTAAGATTGGATTTAACCTCGTAGAATATTTTGAGATTTAACTCGCGGGCGGCCAGGTTGGGGATGAAGTCTTGAAAATATTTCATGTTCAGGATGTTGTCCACCATTTGTACCGACCAGGCAACGGGGTATTGGCTGGTCAGTTTTACCAGTTCGTCCAGGGCGCGCTGGGCCGATTTGCTGCGATACCCCAGCGCCTTGCCGTTGAGGCCGCAGAAGGTGCAGCGCTGCTTTTGTCCCCACCAGCAGCCGCGCGCAGTTTCAAAGGGGATAAAGGGAGACAGGTCGGCGTCCAGGTGCGTTGCTTGCCACTGCTCAAAAAAATCGGCGTAATCGGGGATAGGTAGCGTGTCCAAATCCTGCACCGTGGGCGCGTTAGGATAGCGGCCATTGATGTTGAGGGTGTCGCCCTGGCGTGTATAGACACCGGGTAGGTCAAAGATGGATTGTTTTTGCAGGACGCGGCTGACCAGTTGGGGAAAAACCAAATCACCTTCACCCGACACTGCCGCATCCACATAGGGAAACTGTTTGACAATCTCCGCGCCCATTACCCCTTCGCAATTGGCCCCGCCAAAGACAATAAAAGTGTCGGGCGACTGTTGTTTCAGCCGCTTGGCCAGGGCCAGGGAGGCTACCTGTTGTTGAAAAACAGAGGTAAAACCGATAATTTTGGGCTGGCGACGCAAGGTTTCGGCCAAACATTCGTCCAAAAAACTTTCCGTCTGACCGCGTATTTCGAGCAGTTTTTGCACCGCCTCATCAGGGATTTTTTCTGGCCGCTGGGCGATTAAAGGCGCCAGCAGCGGCGACTTGCCGCGCAGCACCTGATCGATGTAGCCGGCAGTATCTACCCTGTCTGCGCCAAATAAAGCCGCGCTAAACAGCCACTCGCCCACCAATTCATAACCGGGCGGCAGTCCTTCGGCAATATGGCTGTAGCGTGAGGCACCAATCTGCTCGGCAAAACGCAGCGTAAAATAGAGGATTTGGCTGGATATACCCAGCGGCTTCAATCCGGCCTTGAGCAGACTCAAACCGATGGAAGGCCCGGTCAACTGTCCAAAGGGCATGGTAATTAAAACAACATCGCTAGATGATACCGTCATGGTCTTTATGCTGTCCTGTTAAAAAACGGTTATTTTAACTTTCCGATTTATCTACGTCCATCGCGGCCCAATCGGGCACAGAGTCGGGCACGCTGCCCAGGGCCAGCTCACCCACCGACGTTTCGGCGTAATAGTCGGTTCCGGCAGCGCGGGCAAACAGGTCTGAATCGCCATTGCCCAGGGCGCAAGCAGCCAGGCCCATAGCCGTGGCCATCAGGTTCATGGTTTGCTGCAACACCCCCACATTCTTCAAAATCATGGCATAAGCCAGGGTCTCGTATTTCCAGGCGACTCGTTGGAAACGGGCAGCCATGATCACCAACACCTGGGGCCGGACCGGCTGGATCATCGAGCGGGCCGCATCTTGAAGCAGGGTTTCGACATCGTTTTCTTTGGCCGCCAGCTTGTGCAATTGATGGGCCTGGGGCTGGTAGTGATACAGGCCCCTGTCCAGGCCGACACACCTGTCCACGGCCAGGTAAAGTTCCAGTTCGTACATCGCCCCACCGCTGGGGTAAGGCCGGCTGCTCAACGCGCCCAGTTCAGTTTGCACGATGCTTCTGACCCGAGCCGAGCGGTAGAGGAATTCACCCAGTTGCTCAACGGTGAGAGGCGGGTCGCCATAAGCGCGGATAGAGCGACGCGCCTCTAATACCTGCGTAAACGGCGCGTCGGCGGCGATGATGGAGTCCAAATTGGGCTGGTAAAGCGGGATAACCTGGGCCGACATATCCGGCTTTAACACCGGTAGCGGTTCAATCTGGCCCTTAAAGCGCATGGTGTTGCCGCCAGGATGGGCATGTCGCCCACGGCGGCTGCGGCTGTGAAACAATAAATCGTGAAATTCCCACTGGGCCAGGGCCAGATTTTCGTCTTCCCGGGTGACGCCATTTTCCTGAAATTCGGTTAACATGTTGACGTTAAGCAATAAGTTGAGCAACAGCTTAATCACGTTTACCGGCAGGTTTGGCATTTTGACAACGAGTTCATCGCTACGCTGCGGTTGAGCCAGGATGGCGACCATGGCCGCAGCCAGAGGATGATGCAGGATGACCTGGGTTTGCGACCGGGGCGACTCGAGCGCCAACTGCCCGGTTACGGTATGCCCATAGACAAAACGTGATAGAATATATAGCCGGTCAGGCGCGACCTCGCCGGTCTGAAAGCCGTTGGGGGCAGTGAGCGGCGCGGCGGTGGCCAGCGGTTGGTCATCCAACCAGACCGAACGGCATAGCAGTCCCCGGGTAAAGAGTTGGGGCAGGAGCTTATGTAACCCGGCCCGGCCCGGTTGACCATCTGCTGCCTGCGCCAGTTGTTCAAGCTGCTCGGTCGTCGTCGCCTCGGTCGCCAGGGTAGTCAGGATTACGCGCAAACTGGCTGTCACCGGTTTAAGGGTAACGCGGTGAGTAGCCGTTTGGAGAATCATAACACCGCCGCCTGATGGTTCGATTAAGGCGACATCTTTTTTGAGCGAAAGTTTAAAATCCGACCCGGAGTTCATAACACCTGCGTCTCAGCCTGGAATCTACTCCATTTTTTAATCTCCAACTCCGCTTCGTTGACCAGCCAATTAAATCCGGTCATAAATTCATCATGGCTCATCACGCCCAGGGAGTTATCATTTTTGGTGTACCGGCGTTCAAACACCAGGTGTCTGGTATCATAATGGGCCCAGTTTTTGTGAAATATGCGTTCTTCGGCTTCAAGTTTGGCTCCAATTTTTGTGCCGGGAAAGGGAGTTAGAATAGAAATGTATACCCCATCGGGTTGGATTTGTTTTATAAAGGCCAACATTTGTTCAAACGCATCGGATGGTTCAAAATCAAAACCAAGCATTAACAACAAACGCGTGCGAATATTGGGATATTTTTGGATTTTTTCAAACACACGCGCCGGATCAATCCCTTTGATACCCTTCTTTTCAAGGCTAAGCCCGTCTCTAAAAGGGGATTCAACTCCTACGGCTAATTTAGATTGGCCTACAGAGTTGGCCAATTCCAAAAAATTATGGTTAGTCAGGGACCTTAGCCCAATCTGAACAAACCATCTGAAAGCCCGCCCTTTTAATTCGGCCTTAACACTTTGGAGTAATGTTCTATCTTGAGGGCTGGCGCCAAAATTGTCATTGGTAAAGGTGACCTGTATGTTGGGATTTCCTTCGAGTAACTTTCTGGTTTTTAGTTCCAGCATAATTTCTGGCACAGGTCTATGCCTGATTTTTGTGCCAGATACAATGTGAATTGAACAATAGCTACAACCCAAAGGACAACCCCGCGCATCTGAAATCATGTTGTCCATAACTCTGGCGGCATAGTCATAACATTCTGGGGGAGCCAACGGCAAACTCTCCAGCGGCCCCACCGGCGTATAATATTCCAGTGCCAGGGGGCGTCCATGCTCATAATCGGCTAAAACCTGGACCAAACTGCCCCCTTCGATTTCTCCTCGCAGCACAGCGCCGTATAGCCTGAACTCTTCCGGGCAAATTGTTGGATGGATACCGCCAAAAACAACGCCAAACGCTCCGGCTTCTTTTGCCCTGGCGGCAATCCACTTTGCTCGCGGGACTTGAGCCGTCATCGCCGATATTCCCACCAAAGCCCCTTCAACCTTATCCACTTCAAATGCGCCATCCAGACGTTCGTCCCAAATTTTTATCATAAGGCCGGGATTATATTGGGCCGCATGGGCCGCCACGGCCAATAAACCAGGGGAGACGCTGGCAAAAAGGCCGGAGGGGAAGGTGGGATAGACTAGAAAGAGTTTTTTTTCTTTAACCACAGGAGTTTACAGACCTTTCCTGTTTAACCATTATTTGGAGCGAGATTTAGGTCACAGCAAACTTTTGATTACACCGGCAATGGGCATAGGTTAAGCTGTTCTTCTGTTAGCGGTGCATCCAGCCAACCCAATTTAACCGGCACATCGTATAACCGACCCGACCCCAGCCGGGGACGGTGATAACGCAGCCCGGGCACAATCACCTTAACTACATTTAAGCCGATATCAGGCCGGGTTTGGTCAACGACCAGGGTTTCCAGACCAAGCCGGGCGGCCTGGTTGACACACCATTCAACATCCTCGCGTAAGTCGTTGTGCTTATACAGGCGAAAATCCGTGTAACGCCTGGCGGGTATATTAGCAGCCGGTTTCAGATGAGATTGTCCGGCCAGGGAGGCTCTCTCGCTCTGTTTAGTTTGAGGGGGATGTTGCGCTCGCCACAATAACTGGTTTAACTCTGTCACCGCTCGCAGGGCGGCCAGTTTTGGCTCCAGGTGAGCGCCAAAGCCTACTACAACATCCTCGGAAACACCGGGGGAGGTCAAAACCTGGCTTTTGGCCGAAACGGCCACAAAGGTTGGGATTTCCAGGTCGGCGGTGATGTCCAGCACCCACAAGTCGCGCTGGAGCGAGCGATAATGGTCGCGCAGTTCCAACAGATAAGGTTCGTCAAAACTGTCCAGGTCTATGGCGGGGCGGCTGATACGGTTGTACCACCACACAGCCACGCTATCGCGCTCAACCAATTCCAAAAAGCCTTGTAGAATAGCCTCTTCGATATTATTACCGGCAGCATTGCCGTTGGAGTCGGCCCAACAGAATTGGTGGTCCGGCGGCAGGGGGTAGCCATAATAACAATAGGCCAGGGGAACATGCTTAAAAGTCTGCGTGGTCAGCGACCAGGCAGGCGTCCACTCGACAGGTTTGGTTTCGTCAAAAGGCTGCGGCACCCATTCATTAATGTCAGGGCGACTGTTCCACACCTGGCGCTGTTCATATTGGGCCAAACTGAAATGCAGCAAATCGCGGGGATGGATGGCCGTATCGGCCAGGTTAGTGTAGCGGCCGGTAAGGCAGTATTCATCGCCGGTGTAAATGCCCGAGTAGCGCTCGATGGCTTCGCCCAAGCCGCTGGCTTTGGCCTGGCTGTCGGTGCGGCCTTTGCCCGCGCTTTTGTTACGCAAAGACAGGCGCAGTTCGTCCAGGTTGGTGCTGGGGAAATAGTGTGAAGCCAGGTAAACGTGTACCAGGTTGTTGTCTGCCTCGCTCAACCGCCGCAATTCACCCACCACCCCGGTGATGGGGCTGATATGCCGGGCATAGGTCTGGAGGGTCTGTTCCGGCTGGCAGGTGCGATAGCCGCCAGCGAGGATAAATATTTTCTTTTGACCGGTCAGCGTCAATGGTTGGGGTTCTTGTTTAAAGCGGTCAGGGTCACCGCAGGCGGGACATTGGGGCCGGCGCGTCAGACAATGGTGCTGCATGGTCAGCGTGACGGTATCCAGGGTAATAACCCGGCCTTCTAACCGGGAGTGCGTTCCCTCGACAAGCCATTTGGCAATTTCGGTAGCGGCCAGGTTAAGGCCAAGTTGCATGGTTGTCGGCAGGGCCGCGCGGGAGGTGGGGAAGATAGCCAGGTCATCCTTTTGCCGCCGTAGACAGGTTTCGACTTCGCGCTGCCCGGCCAGGCGGTGAGTCAGGCAAGCCCAGCAGCCGGTTTGGCCGGGTTGAAAGATAGGACCAAGCCACAACGTTGCGCCCACCGGTTTAACCAACATCCAAGAGCGTTTGGCTTGCAGGGCGGCCTGGTTATAAGCGGCCAGGCCGGGCCGCAGGTAGTCGTCGGTTATAACAACGCCTAATTCCCCGTCCTCGTCAAGATGAATCTGCAACGACTCAAGAACAGCGGTAAATTGAGGAAGAGGCACGGCGCCAAAAGCAGTGAGGGCTAATCGACGCTCACGCAAGCCGCGGGCAGCCCGAGAAGTTTCTATACCGAGCAAACTCCAAAAGGCAGCCTCTTCCTCGGGGATAGTGTTGTCTGTTTCGGTGAGGTAACCTTTATTTGAGAGTAAAGTCAGGGCATACTCGATTTCGGCGGGAGAGGCCTGATCCTGCAAGCGGTCAATGATTTGGTCGGCGGTGTGCTGACCATTGAGCCAGGGCGCCAGCAAACCATAGAGCCGGCCATGGAGCAGAAAGTTTTGGCCTTCGCTCAACAAAAACACGGTTTCTGGTGTTAAAACTTCCGCATGTAAATGAGGCTTAAACCTCGGACGTTTCATCATTATTGGCTACACTGCCGGTCAATTGCATTGTCTGATAAATACTTATTTGGATGGAAAAAGAAGTAACTATACGGGATACTTACTCGAACGGTCAGGCACACGGACAGGAATTTTCCTGCCGTGGTGCGTTTTATTTTATATAATATGTGGGGTGATTTAGTTTTAGTTAGAGTGTGGTTAAGGAATTTAAGGAATATGAACTCAAATAACCAAGATTAATTGTGCCACAGGTTTACTCTAATTGTCAAGGGGGAAAATTATTTTTGCTGGCAATCTCTCAATTTTACACTACCATTCTTCCACGTTGATATTGTCCAAGAACAAACTCATTGTGTGGTTACTTGTCCCTTCCCGCGGCGCAGGGTACAGTTTGGCATCATACAGCAACTTTTTAACTGTAAATTCGTATAAATAGTTGACCCCAAAATCGTTTTCACAGACGCCGCAATAAACCATTCGATATTCCAGGAAGTTGAAGTGAATGCTACCCTATTACGAATTGTAGTCATCGGCTTGTTTTTCCTCTTTATTTTTCTTTTCGGTTATTGGTTGAGCCATTCCAGTAAGCTGTACAATGTGCTCATTTTGACTGCCCATAAATTAATCTCGCTGGCGGCGGTCGTCTTTTTGGTCATAATCATTTACCAGATAAATCAGGTAGCTAAACTAAACGGGGTTGAACTAATCGCTGGCGTGGTTACCGGCCTGTTTTTTCTGGGCACCATTATTACCGGCGGGTTATTGAGTACCACCAAGCCGATGCCGGTGGCCATCTTAAAAATCCACCAGATAGCGCCATGTCTGACCGTGCTTTCCTCCGCCGTAACTTTGTACCTTCTGCTAGGGCGCAAATAGTACGATGTCAAATTATTGAATTTAAGTTGATCCAGTTTACGTTGAATCAGGAGTTACGATGCAAACTATATCCAAGTCACCGAAATCCTTGAGCGTAATCGCTCTGGTTGTCTTCCTTTTAGGGTTAGCAATGGTTGTGTACTGGGTGATGTTCCTGGGGCAAAGGATACCCATAGGGGACATTCCGGTACTCTCAGAATCTATCACCGCTCTGCTTGCGCTTGCCACCGGCTTTGGACTATTATATCGAAAAAACTGGGCAGTTCCTGGTAGCCTGGTGCTTGCCGGCATGTGAGGTTATGGTGTCATTGGCGGGATCGGCGTGGTACTCCAGCATGGCCTCGATTTTACGTCCCCCTTCGGCGCTGTCACCGATGCTATTCTGTTCCCCCTCATCCTGATATTTTCAATCTATATGGCTGTCGTTATCTGGCGGCAGCGAGAATGGTTTCACTGATATTCCGATTTATATGAGCTACCGGCATTAGGTTTTTAGAGTATGGTAGTTAATCAAACAAGGAGAGAGGTTCTAATGAAAGTAATGGTTATTTACGACTCAGCTTATGGTAATACCGCCCAAATAGCCCAGGCTATTGGCGCAGGGCTAAACAAGGCGCTTCAATCCCCGGAAGATGTCCAGATACACCAGATCGGCGAGGTAAAGCCGGAACAACTGGTGGGATTGGATGTGCTTGTCGTCGGCTCTCCAACTCAAAAGACCAGGCCCACTCCAGCCACCAGCAGCTTTCTAAAAAACATTCCCAGGAATGCCCTGGCAGGCGCTAAAGTTGCTGCCTTTGATACCCGGTTTACAGAGAAAAAAATAAACTCCTTAGGCTCTTATAGCTTTCACATCGACAAAAGATTGTCGATAAATTGTTGTCTAAACGGCCACACCGAGCAAGAGGAGTAAGGTTCG
>JAFGNV010000122.1 GCA_016926805.1 Anaerolineae bacterium | reverse complement strand
TCCGAAGATAGCTTTCTCGTTCGACTTGCATGTGTTAGGCACGCCGCCAGCGTTCATCCTGAGCCAGGATCAAACTCTTCGTAAAATCTCAACAAGCAGACACCATCTGCTTGCCAATTAACGAATTGAGCCAATCACACTAGCTGAATTCCTGTCACTATTCAGTTGTTAAAGACCTATTCAGGCAAATAAAAACCGACATCCTTCTGGACTGACTGGATGCCGGCGAGACGACGCTCCAGATATTTCAATCTGTGAGGTTTCGTCTCTTTTACTATTGTTACCGAACTTCCTCCGATTTGGAGGTGAATTCATCTGTAATTTAAGGCAACAAATAGTGTATCACATTTGCCGCCTGTTGTCAAGTGTTTCAACAACAGGCGATATACTATCACATCTCCGATGGTTTGTCAAGACCTTTTTGGCAGAATCCTGAAGATTTTCTCCTCTTTTAAGGTTTCTTCAACCTCAAAAACTTGAAATCACTTGCCTTATTAAAGAACAGCCGCTTCGTATTGGTCGCAACGGGTTGGAATCATAACCCAAAATTCTATTTACGCAAAAATCACTTTCGATTTAAACCATCTTGATCACCATGACCTTTCCCCCATCACCTAACCAAACAAGATATGATATAATAAGACCAAATTCCTGGAAACCGCCTGAAAGGAATTAATGATGGGTAGACGACAATTGCGAACGCAGTGGCAAATGGTTGCCGCCCAAGCCCCCAATAGCCCGGTAACCGACGCCGACAAGCAGCCGTTGAAAATACTCCTGGTTGATGACGACGAAGACGATTACATCATCACCCGTGACTTGCTGGCTGAAATCAAGGGCAATAGTTTCCACCTGGATTGGGTGGAAACTTACCAAACTGCTCTGGAAACAATTGTCCGTAATCAGCACGATGTTTATCTTATTGACTACCGTCTCGGCGAACGCAATGGCCTTGAACTACTGAGTGAAGTTATCGCCCGGGGAAGCACCGCCCCACTCATTTTACTGACCGGACAGGGTGACCGCGTTGTCGATGTTGAAGCCATGCGAAGGGGGGCATCAGACTATTTGGTGAAAGGAGCCATCGATGCCCCCTCCCTGGAACGTTCTATTCGTTACGCCATTGAACGCAAGCAAGCCGAACAAACTCTGCGAGAATCAGAACATTTCATCAGAACCATTTTTTCAAGCGTAGGCGAAGGGATCGTAGTTTTCGACCGTAATCTGCACTGCCAAATGTGGAACAACTTTATGGAAGAGTTGACCGGCTTGCCCGAGGAACAAGCCCTGGGCAGATCTGCAACCAGCCTCTTCTCTCATCCTCCCCAGCCGGGAGGTGAGCACCCTCTGCAACAAGCGCTGATCGGAGAAGTGGTTAGCCCGCCCTACACACCCTTTTATATTCCCGAAACAGGTAAAGAAGGCTGGATGGTGGCCGTATACACCCCCCACCGCACTCCAGAAGGAGAGATTATTGGCGTTGTAGCCACCATTCGTGATATTACCGAGCGCAAACAAGTTGAGGAAGCCTTGCGGGAGAGTGAAAAAAAGTATCGCACGCTCATCGAAAGAATGAGCGAGGGGCTGCTACAAGTTGACAACAACGGTCTAATTCAGTTTGTCAATGATCGGTTCTGTGAGATGGTTGGTTACGCTCGGGATGAACTTCTGGGCAAACCGGCCTCTGAGCTACTCTCGCAAGCAGGAGACCAATTTCTGACAGAGAAAGAAATTCGGCCAACGCCCGAAAACACCGCCCCATACGAAACCCAACTGCGAATGAAATCGGGAGAAACAATTTGGGTTCGGGTAGGAGTTGCTCCGGTTATAGATGCCGAGAACAAGGTTATTGGCTCAGTCCGAATTCACGCCGATATTACCGAACGCAAACAGGCCGAAAAAACACGCGCCAGGCTGGAGGAACACCTACGACAATCACAAAAAATGGAGGCGGTGGGGACTCTGGCCGGGGGTATTGCCCACGACTTCAACAATCTATTGACGGCGATTATGGGTTATACCGGCCTGGCGCTGGATAGAATATCGCCGGATGAGCCGCCCTACCACGATATTCTGGGCATCCAAAAAACCGCCGAGCGGGCAACCGACCTGACCCGCCAGTTGCTTGCCTTTGCCCGCCGCCAAATGGTCGAACTTAGGGTGCTAAATCTGAACGACCTCATTCTTGACATGGGCAAAATGTTGCGCCGCCTCATCGGCGAAAATATCGAACTGGTAACCCTCCCCGCTCCAGACCTAGGCCTGGTTAAAGTTGATCCGGGGCAGTTTGAACAGCTTCTGGTTAATCTTGCGATCAATGCCAGAGACGCGATGCCCGAGGGTGGTAAGTTGATAATCGAAACGGCCAATGTTACCCTGGACCGCCTTTACGCTCAAAATCACGCCGAGGTCATTCCCGGCGAATACGTCATGCTGGCCGTTACCGACAACGGCATTGGGATGACCGAAGACATCCAAGACCATATTTTTGAACCCTTCTTTACCACCAAAGAAGTCAATAAAGGGACCGGCTTAGGCCTGGCCACCTGTTTTGGCACTGTCAAACAAAGCAACGGCCACATCTGGGTATATAGCGAACCGGGGCAGGGGACATCCTTAAAAATCTACTTACCCCGGATGGCGGAACCAGAAACAGACTCCCCCTTTAGAAATGACCCGTTTGGTAATTTGCCACGGGGAACCGAAACAATTCTATTAGTTGAGGATGATCCTGCCGTACGAGGGTTAGCCAGCCGTATATTGAGCCAGCAGGGCTACCACTTACTGGAGGCATCTAATGGTGATGAAGCCCTGCGTCTGGTCCAAAAACAGCCACGGCAAAAGATTGACCTGTTGATAACAGATGTGGTTATGCCGCAGATGGGGGGCAAAGACCTGGCCAACCGGCTCAAAACCATCCAGCCCAGCTTTAAAGTGCTGTTCACCTCAGGTTATGCCGACAACGCCATTGTCCAACACGGTATTCTGGAACCGGAAATCGATTTCTTGCAAAAACCATTTTCGCTGGAGATGCTGATCCGCAAGGCGCGAGAGGTATTGGATAAAACAGATTAAGCTCTGCCGGCCCCATCCTGGCCATTATTTTATCACTTCGACCACTGCTTCGGCAGGCACCCATCCTTGCAGATCACCGGGGAGGGTAATTCGCTGCCAGCCGGGGCGACTTTCCAGGATTCGCACCTCAGTTCCCGCATGTAGCGAAAACTCAACCAAATACTGGTCGGCCCCTCCTGGCCCACTGGTAATATCGACCTCTTGAGTTATAATCACGGCCGGGGGATATTGCCAATCCGTGTAGAGACGGTTAATTGTTGAAATCAGGCCAATCACCAAAAACAAGGCCAAAACGGTTGCCATCCAGCCAAACACCCGTCGTAGTCGAGGCGCAAGAATAGCCAGAACCACAAAATAACAAAACAATACCCACAAGATCAAAGCCAGCACGGCAGCTTCGTTTAAAGTTAGCCATTGCTCGGCCACTTGCACCATGTTGGTCAATTCTGCTTCACCCTCAAACTGATCGATGGTTTGGGTTCGGGAAAAATTTAAGTTGGTGGCAATGTCGGCATCCCGGGGAGTTATGCGTTGGGCGCGGCGATAGTTGAGGATCGCCCGGCCCAGATCGCCTTGTTTAAAGTAGGCATTGCCCAGGTTGTAATACACCTCGCTACTTTCTATCCCGGCTTCTACAATAGCCTCATAGATGGCGATGGCCCCGGCATACTGGCCTGCTTCGTAACTCTGATTGGCCCGCAACATCGCCTCGGTAGGGCTTACCTCGGTCTGAGCCACTACCGGCACAACCGCCACCAGGAGCGATACCACCATCAGGATGGTCAAGCCCAATCCCCAACTCTTGACTCTTAACCCCGGACATTTAATACCAGACACCTGAGGCCTGAAAACGCTCACCGCGGCCCTCCAAATGACTTCTCAAGATCGTTGACCAAATTCCGCGTTTCCACCACCAGCGATTGCACGGCTATCTCTTCAATTGGGGCAAAACGACCGGCGTCGATTTTGGTGAGAACCGTCTCCACTCGTTCAATCAAGGAGGGATCAAATTGATGCTGCCGCAGCAACTCGATTAAATTGTCGGTAGTCAAGCCAACGGTAGGCTGGTTTAACTTGTCTGACAGATAACCAAG
This sequence comes from Anaerolineae bacterium, assembly GCA_016926805.1. Classification (GTDB taxonomy): domain Bacteria; phylum Chloroflexota; class Anaerolineae; order 4572-78; family J111; genus JAFGNV01. Next base: position 11,718 of record JAFGNV010000122.1, on the reverse strand, counting down.
CAAGGCCCGCTGAGCCACTGCACAGCCGTCAGCATCAGGTTGGCGCGCCCCGGCCAGAATTTTATGAGCCACCCGGCGAGCCCGTTGGCTGCGAGCGTACGCAGAGTCCAGCAACAGGCGTTGTCGCCGGTTTTGCCAAATCCACACGCCCCCCACAACCAGAACGGGCAAAATCCAAAAAGTCCAATAGAGCGGATGGCTTATCAGCAACCCTCCGGCTCCGTCCAGCGCCGTTGGCACGGGTTTTATGTGTCGAATATCACCCGTAATCACCTGCACCGGCTGCTTGTCGGAATCCACCACCACCGGCGGATAATCTGTTGTTTCGCCGGGGTGAATGATAATGGGAATAGGCTCAGACTCGATGGTGCGATAGTCGCCAGCCTGCGGATCGAAATAACTGAAACGGATAGCAGGAAACGTGTATTCGCCGGGCTGGCCGGGCACAAGGAGTCGTTCAAAACGACGCCGGCCATATACCACGTCTTCCTGCGCTTCCACCTTGCTGGAAGACTGGCTATCAAAAACCCGCCAGTTTGGCAGGTTGGGCAGAGGTGGCTCGGTGAGAAGTTCCACGTTACCCTGGCCCTCAAGGTCCAGGTATAGAGTCAGGGGTTCGTTCACTATACCTTCGGTGGCGCTGAGACGAGTCTTTATCTCAAATTGTCCCACCGCGCCGTTAAAATCGGGCGGCGCGCCAGTGGGCAGCGACTGTACCTCCACCACAACCGGTTCCGTTTCTAATCGAATATCAGAATTGAACAGGTCACCGAGGATGATTAATTGCGTCGGATCAATGGTGAGACTGCCAGGATTAGCCGGGAACAAGGCCGTGTGAATCTCGGTAACCAGGTAATCTCGCCCGTTGATGGTGGTTGAGTAATAAGGCTGCGAGAGAACAGTTTGCCCCCAAAAATTGGTAAAAGGGGGAGGGCGATAATCTGGGCGGCCAAAAGTGGGAACCGCCGCATCAGCCGCCTGGTAAAACCTGAAAATGTAGGTGATTTGCTCGCCAAGATAGGGCACAGGGTTATCCACCTCGGCTTCCACAAACAGAGGCTGATCAGCTAAAGCAGCCGGTGCCTGACCAGGTAGAGGCGTGGCCGAGGGCACATTTGGGCTGACCCCCGGCACAACTTCAATATCGATCGGGGCGGTCTGGTAGAGTTGGCCGTCAATGGTTACGCCAATAGGAGCAATGGTCAGGTTGCCCTCCTGCAATGGCCGCAGATGGAAACGGAAAATACCCTGCGACGTCAACTCACCATTGATCCAGCTAATCTGGGTGGAGGAGCCACTGCTAACCACGGCAAAATCTTGTACACCAGACAGGTCGGGCCGGGGAATGCTGGCCAACTCGCCCCTGACCGTCACCGTGAGCAGCAGTTCCTCGTTGGTAGACACCGTGGTGCGGTCAACCTCGGCGGTGATGGGAGATTGAGCCAGCGTAACATTGCCCCAGCCTGTAAGAACAAAATACAGGCAAAGTAACAGGATGGGGATGAGATACGTAATGGGTAGCGTGTATTTCGTATTTTGGATGGCGTATGGCGATAAGCATGAGGCACGCCGCCTGACGTGACGAATAATCATAGTCTTGGACAATCTCACCCGTTAAATCTTTTCACCAATCCCGCAACGGAGGTGAAACAGACGAACCGTATCGTTGTTGGAGACGCTCTTGTAACGTCTGGCTATCCTGGCCCAGGGCATCCAACAATTGCTCGGCTTCGGCGCGAGACAAACCACCGCCACCGGACTGCTGCTGGTCTTGTTGACCCGAACCGCCGGACTGATTTTCCTGGTCCGGCTGCTGGCTCTGTCCACCACCCTCCGATTGCTCCTGGTCATTTTGCTGACCGTCATTCCCCTGGTCCGATGGTTGTTGCTGTTGCTGGCCCTGGCCCTGTTGGTTCTGGTTATCCTGTTGCTGGTTGCCCTGATTTTGCTGTTGTTGCTGTTGCTGATTCTGTTGCTGCTGTTGTTGCTGCAACGCTAACTCCAAATTGTGTTTGGCATCCAGGTCGTCAGGATTAATCAGTAGAGCCTGCTTGTAGGCATCAATGGCCGAGGGCCAATCTTGAGCGCGAAAATAGGTGTTACCCAGGTTATAATAAGCTTTTTGAGCCAGTTCGTCATCCGCCGTGCGCAGCGCCTGCTGAAGCTGGGCCACGGCCTTTGGCAAGTCATCCTGGCGATGACGGGCATTGCCCGCATTGTAATAAGGTGCGGCCAGGTCGGGATTCTCCTGCTGGGCGTCGGTGTAATTCTGCATGGCGGCGTCGTAGTCCTCTGCTACAAAATTTTCGTTGCCGCGATTGTTGTAGCGGGCCGCAGATGAGCCACAGGCTGTCAATAGTAATATTACCATTATCAAAAAAATGAGCCAATAACAATACCTCATACGCTACTCCTTCCCCGCCTTCGGTCAGGAATCAACTCGCCGATAACCAGAGCCACAATAGCCACGGCCACAAACCACTGAAACCGCTCCACTCGATGAGTCTCAAATCGACCTTCCAGTTCCGTGGTTTGCAGGTTGCTAATGGCTCCGGCCAAAAAACCGACTTCACGGCCATCGGCGGCAGCCCGATAGTACCGACCATTGGTGGTCAAGGCAATTTGCTGCAAGGTTGTTTCGTCTAATTTAGTTAACACCACCTCGCCCTGTCGGTCTTTTTTATAACCGATGAGTTCATCCTGACCGCCATAGATGGGGATCGGCTCGCCGTTGGGCGAACCAAACCCAATCGTATAAATAAGCATGCCCTGCTCGGCGGCTTCCTCAGCCGCCGCCATTACATCCCCTTCATGATCCTCACCATCGGTTAACAAAATGATGACTTTTTGGGTGGCGCGCTCCTCGTTGAAGCCGGTCATGGCGATTCTAATGGCCTCAGCCAGGGCCGTGCCAAAGCGAGAGATGATGCCGGGTTGGGCGGCCTCCAGGAACATCCGCGCCGTGGTAAAATCTGAGGTCAGCGGAAACTGCACAAAGGCCACCCCAGAAAAAAGCACCAGGCCAATTTCATTCCCCTCCAGCCGATCCATTAGCTCGCTGATTTCCAGTTTGGCTCGCTCCAGCCGATTCGGCTTTAGATCCTCGGCCAGCATGCTCTCCGACACGTCCAGCGCCACCATAATCTCGACACCCTGCCGTTCGATATATTCTACCTGAGATCCCCAACGGGGTCGAGCCAGAGCCATGATTACAAAAATCAGGGCCACAAACCAGAGCGCCATACGCCAGCGTCGCCCCGAGTGGTTGACGGTAGCGCTCAGCCTGGCCATAAGCTCCGGTGCACCCAGGCGATTCATCATCGCTGCTTTCCGCCTGGCCAAAATCACCAGCAGAATAGCCAAAATTATCAGCGGGATGAAATAGGTTAGATAAATTGGTTGGGCAAGGTCCATAAAAAATGATTCAGCGATACTACGACTCAGCGATTCAGCGATTCTATGATTTGGCGAATGAGGCAGTTATACTACGACGTTTCTTTTGATAGGACAGTTCGGTAACGGTTAATGCAATTATTTCGTCAATGAGAGACAACCGATGTTCAAGCACATCACAAGAAAGTAAATGGTGACTTTTCCAATACCAATCTTTACTTTCTCTGGCTGAGCCCAAAGCAATTTTAAAAAACCAATCCCGTTTCTTGCCATAACCTCGGCCATGTCCCTCGGTAAAATTGGCACTTACTGAGCCAACACTACGGATGAGTTGTTGAACAATGGCTTTTCCCCTGGCATCTTTCATCAATTTCTCACAATCTTGCCAGGTTAAATCATACAAAAATAATACCTTGCGATACCCCAAAAATCCCCAAATCGGTTCATCCTTGATCCTTTTATGAACCGAGACTGCCCATGTTTCGTAAGTTTTTACCTCTGCCATAACAAATTGCCCTTCCTCTTCCAAACAAGACCGCCTGTATTCCGTTTACTTCTTATTATTGCCTCGTAGTCTAATCGATTCCCTGACTCGCGAATCCGCCGGCTCGCTAACTCCCTGCTTCGCTGCCCCCCTGACTCGCTAACTCCCTACGGGATTGTTCTGAAAATTGTCCAGCGCAGCAACACTTCAATGGCCAATAATAAGCCTGCCGGCAGCAACAACCAGACGGCCAACTCGGTGTAGCGGGTAAAGGTTCTCACCTCAACTTGCGAACGTTCCAACTGGTTAATGGTATTGTAAATCTCCTGCAACCCCTGCTGATTCTCGGCCCTGAAATAGAGGCCGCCGGTCATATCGGCGATCTGCTGCAAGGTTGCCTCGTCAATTTCCGAGTCACGATATTCTATGTGACCATCAGGAAAGGGCAACGCTGCCGGGCCGGGTCGCGCCGCCCCAATGGTATAAACCCGGATGTCCAGCGCTTTGGCAATTTCCGCCGCCGTCATGGGATCGATCTGGCCGGAGTTATTGGCCCCGTCGGTGAGCAGGACGATGACCTTACTTTTGGCCCCGGAATCCCGGAGCATATTTGCGCCGTTGGCCAAACCCAGGCCAATGGCGGTGCCGCTGTCAAGGCCAATATCCCAGGAAACCTGGGTGTCTTCCAAAACGCGTTTGAGTACGCTGTAATCAAGCGTGGGCGGCACCTGGCTAAAGGCCTCGGTGGCAAACACCACCAGACCGATCCGGTCATACTCCCGATTTTGGATGAAGTCGAGGATGACCTTTTTTGCCGCGCCCAGCCGGTTGGGTTCAAAATCTAAAGCGGCCATACTGCCGGAAATATCCAGCACAATGGCAATATCAACTCCCTCGCCGGTGATGATCTCCCGCGCACTGCCGGACTGAGGCCGGGCCAGGGCAAAAACCAACAGGGCCAGGGCCAGGTAACGCAACCCCGGCAAAACGTAACGTCCCCGTTGCCGCAACGAGGGCGGGTAAGTGGTCAAACGCACGTCAGAATATTGGAGGGTCGCCGGACGCATCCGGCGCCGAGCCAGCAACGGCAACAAAGCCAAAACCAGCGGCGCAAGCAACAACAACAATAACCAGGGCGAGGCAAAACGGAACATCAGGCCGGCACTCCCACTTCTGGGGTTGGCGAGGCAACCTCGGAATCAGGTTCAGGTGTGGTAGCAGCTACAATAATCCGCGCCCGGTCAATAAGTTGGTAAACCTCGTCGGCTTGCGGCAGGTAACGGGCAAATTTCACCAGATCACTTTGGCTAAACAAACGCATAAAGGCGCTGACGTCGCGCAGAGGCACCTCGGTTTCGCTAAAAGCGGCTCGCAACTCGCCGGTGGTCTGTTCCAGGGCCGGGAGGTGATAACGGCCCTCAATATAACGCCGCAGGCAATCGGACACCAGAATGTAATGCTCTTTAATTTGCTGCCGGGCCGGTAAATCGAGGGCTTCAATCCGGTTCAATTCGGCATGGGCAATCACCTCGGGCGGGCGGGTGTCGATAAAAGGAACGGTGACCAACCCCGGAATCGGACGATTTTGCCAGCGTTGGTACACCCACAAACCCGCCGCAGTGAGCAATACAGCCAGCACCATCGCCAGCCATACTCCACCCAAAATCCAGGGCCACATTGGTGGAACAGGCAGGTTGACCTGGGCCTTCAAATCACGTAGTTCCACATCTTCGGTGAGAACGCTGGTCACCTGGATGGGAATGACCGGTGCGGCCAGTTCTTCCATCGAGCCGTCCGGCTGGCGATGGCTGACGGACAGGGCCGGGGTTTGATACTCGCCGGGGGCAAACAGGGTGACGATAATGTCCTTGCCGGTGGTGGCCATCCCATCGCCGTTGTCGACAATCTCCGGTGCTGTTTGGTCAACCACTTCAAAGCCTTGCCACTGTTGTTCCAACTGGGGCAAAACCACCCGCGAGTCGCGCGGATGTTTGATTTCCAGCCGCAGGGTTATCTGGTCGCCAACCGTAATCGGCTGGCCGGGTTCGGGTGATTTGACAAAAAACTCAACGCTGGCGTCGGGCGATTGGGCAAATGTGGGCAGCGGAAAAAGGGACAAATGAAAAATTAAAACGATGAGCGCAGCCAGGCCTCGTATTACGTATTGCGGATAACGAAAAGGATGACGTTTGGCGCAAGATACGCAAGATGTTCCCTCCGGGCGAGAAAAATATATTGCGTCCAAATGTAGCTTGAACAAATTCATCTATCCCCACTATCGGCGCAGACGCCGGGCGCGTCTTTCAAAAAATACGGTTAAAGGCGTGACATATTCGGCATCGGTGGTGATGTTAATGCGATCTACTTTGGCTTTGCGAAACACGCGCTCGCGGGCCAAGCGTAATTCCTCAACCCGCTCGGCAAAGGCCTCCTGCCACTGGTGGCTACTGGTATCAACCCACTGCATCTGGCCGGTTTCGGCATCTTCCAACGTCAAAAGCCCCACCTGGGGCCATTCCGTTTCGCGTGGATCGCTCAAGGTCACGGCAATCACATCGTGGCGGCGATTACTCACCTGTAATACCCGCCGGTAGTTTTCGGGAGGCGTCAAAAAGTCTGAGATAAGAAAAACAATACTACGCCGTTTGAGCACCCGGTTGATAGTATTCAGGGCCAATTTTACATCGGTGCCCTGGCCCTGCGGCTGAAACGCCAACAAATCGCGAATGAGACGCAACACGTGGCGACGACCCTTGCGCGGCGAAATGAACAACTCTACCTGGTCGGTGAAAACAAGCAGGCCCACCTTGTCGTTGTTGGTAATGGCCGAAAAAGCCAGCACGGCAGCCAGTTCAGCCGCAATCTCTCGCTTAAAACGATTGACCGTACCGAATTGGCCGGAAGCGCTGGCATCGACCAGCAACATCACCGTGAGTTCTCGCTCTTCCACAAAACGTTTCACAAACAGGTCGCCGGTGCGGGCCGTCACATTCCAATCGATGTCGCGCACCTCGTCGCCGGGCTGGTAGGGGCGAACTTCGTCAAATTCCATTCCCCGGCCTTTGAAAATGGCGTGATATTCCCCGGCAAAACTATCGTTCACCAGGCGACGGGTGTGTATTTCGATGCGGCGAATTTTTTTGATGAGTTCCGGCGTGAGCATGGGCAATTGTGAATTGTGAATTGCGAATGATGAATGGATTAATGGCTCTTTGTTCAGCAGGTCATTAATAATTTTTCAATTAATCATTCACCATTCACCATTATCTCAGGGCACTTCAATCTGATCCAGTATCCGTTGCACAATGTTGGCGCTGGTGACTTCTTCGGCTTCGGCTTCGTAGCTAACGACAATCCGGTGGCGGAGCACATCGGGCGCCACCTGCTTGATATCCTCGGGAGTGACAAAGCCCCGGCCGTGGAGAAAAGCGTGCGCCCGGGCCGCCATAACCAGATAAATGCTGGCTCGGGGCGAGGCGCCATAAGCGATGAGTGATTCCAGGCTGGCCAGATCATTTGCGCCTGGTTCGCGGGTGGCAAAAACCAGATCAAGAACGTAATCTTTAATTTTCTCGTCTACATAGATTTGACGCACCACCTGGCGGGCGTGCAGTAAATCATCGGGGTGGATAACCGGCCGGATGGCGGGTAAAAACATACCTGTCATCCGGTCGATGATCAATCGCTCTTCAGACCGCGAAGGATAACCCACAATCACTTTCAGCATGAAACGGTCAACTTGGGCTTCGGGTAACGGATACGTCCCCTCTTGCTCGATGGGGTTTTGAGTGGCCAACACCAGAAAAGGTTCCGGCAAAAGATACGTCGCGTCACCTATGGTAACCTGGCGCTCTTGCATCGCTTCCAGCAAGGCGCTCTGAACTTTGGCCGGGGCGCGGTTTATCTCGTCGGCCAGGATGAAATTGGCAAAAATGGGTCCCTGGTGGGGGGTAAACTCGTTGGTGCGGGGGTTGTAAACCTCGGTGCCAATCAGATCGGCCGGCAGCAGATCAGGCGTGAACTGAATCCGCTGAAACTGAGCCTGCACCGCCTGGGCCAGCGTTTTGACCGCCAGGGTTTTGGCCAAGCCGGGCACCCCTTCGAGCAAGATGTGGCCGTCGGCCAGCAGGCCGATGAGCAAACGCTCCACCAACCTTTCCTGACCCACTATAATTTTGTTCACCTCGGCCAGTAGGTCGTGTAAAAAAAGCGCTTCCTGCTCCACCGCTGCGTTCAACTCGCGTATAGTCGTCATTTGCATGGAATAACCAAAAACCTCCAAACAGTGGGATAAATAACACGCCCTTCAATATGTTCTTCACCAAACCTGGCCCTACTCAAGGTGCGTTCCGAGCCTAATGAAGCGGGGCGAACCATAAAAAAATTATCTTGCGTTGGGCGCATACCTGTATCAAAAGGTGATTTTCCGAACTCGGGTTAATCATATAACTCAAAAATAAATTCTACGTGAAATATGGTACAGGTTTAACAATCAGAACATTTAACCCACCTCACCTTTTACGCTTCACCCTGAGAAAAGTTCCAGGCGGCTATTTATTTTAGTCAAAGTGAAAACTTTTTCAAACGGATGGGGTGTTGCTAATCGCAACAGGTATCGGTAAGTACGGTAAAATAGAAAGTTGTGCCTTGCCCTCCGCTTTCGGCCCAAATTCGACCACCGTGGGCCTCGACAATGTGTTTGGCAATGGCCAGTCCCAGGCCAGTACCCGACTTCTTGGCGGTTCGAGCATGGTCAACCTTGTAGAAACGTTCAAAAATGCGGGGTAATTCATCGGGAGGAATACCGATGCCGGTATCGGCGATACTCACTACCACCCGACCTTCTTCATCATCGTCCGGCAAGGATGCCGGGTCAGTTGAGGGTACCGGCGCAGTGCCATTGGGCAACTTGGCCGAAATGATCACCGTACCTTTGTCGGTAAATTTGATGGCGTTGTGGAGCAAATTGGCAATGACCCGTCCAATCATGGTTTCGTCTACCAGCACGCCAACATCCTCATCAATTTCTATTTTAAGATCAAGATGTTTGCGTTCGGCCTGAGGCAACAGATTCTCAACCTGGGTTTTGGCAATAGTCCGTAAGGAGTGAGCAGCCATTTTTAGAGGAATCTGGCCCGATTCGATCAGAGAAAGGTCCATTAACTCCTGGGCCAACTGGCGCAAGGTATCAACCTGGCCGGAAATTTTGGTGACCAACTTAAGCGCCATCGCCTTGTCTTGCAGCGCCCCATTGAGCAGGGTTTCGAGCAGAAGTTGGATAGAGGCCAGAGGCGTGCGTAACTCGTGGGAAATATTGGCGACAAATTCGCGCCGCGCCCGGCTGAGGTACTGCAATTCGGTGACATCGTGAATGCCCAGAGCCACCGCCACCACTTCCTTTTTTTGTTTAATGGGCCGCGCGTTAACCTGCAAACCGCGGTCGTTCAAATTAAAATAAACCGGCGGCATTTTTTGACCATCCAAAGTCTGGTTGACCAGTTCCTGGAGTTGATGTTGACGGGTCCAGGCCATCAGGGTAGTGCCCCTGGCCGGTTTACCAAACATTCGTTTGGCGGTTTTGTTGGCGCTGGAAATAGTATAATCTTTTTCTACAATCACCAAAGCCTGGGTAGAGGCCGACAACAGTTTCTTGCGTCGGCTGTTCACTTCTGACAGTTCCCGACGCATATCAGAAAGGCGAGTGCGCAACCGCGCCGTGGTGGTTTGCTCTCGCCGCAATTGCGTCTTCAGGCTCCGGCAGACAAAAACCATCACAATCAATAATGTCAATAAAACGGTAGATATTGACCAACTGATCATCGCCCGTCCTCCTATAAAACGCGGCTCCGACCCGATTTCATCTTCATCACAATCATCAACCTCACTTATCCAAACAAACCTGTATTCGGTCCTCTGTATAGTTCATTTTAATCGTAAAATGTCAAGAATCAAGTTTAATAAAATAGAGCATTTTTGCCCAAGACGATTCCAATAATGATAACGAACAACGATTAAGCAAGAGTAATTGGAAAGTTAAAAGTTTTTTAAAGTTATGTTAAAAAAAGTTAAAACGGCCGTCCATTTATCTTGGCTGTGTTTTATGTTATAATCATGATTACAGACCTGCTGACGTATCGACTCAAAAAAGTGGTAAACAAACCAGTCACAATCAGCCATAGGCGGTGTTGACATGGGCGCCATCTCAATTTCTCGACAAATGGGTAGCCGGGGGGATGAACTGGCCCGGCAGGTAGCGGAACGGTTGAAATGGGGGTATATTTGCCACGAGGTCATTAATTGGGCCGCCCAGGCTGCTGGCGTTCCCCAAGTTGCCCTGGCCGAAATTGATGAGTTAGGGTTTTTTAACTTACGCCCCAGCGCCAAAGAACGGCAAGCCTATCAAAGCCAGGTAGAGCACATCATTCGCGAGCTGGCCAGCGAAGGATACGTGGTTATCGTTGGCCGAGGCGGGCAGGTAATTCTACAAGATTGGCCCGACGTTTTACATGTCCGGGTTGTTGCGCCGCTTGAGACACGAGTCGCCTGGCTGCAGCAAGAAAAATCTCTATCAGCCGAAGCGGCCCGGGCGCGTTTGGCCAAAAGTGATAGAACGCGTCTGCGCTATTTGTGGCGCAACTACGGCCAGCATTTAGATGATCCAACCCTTTATCATTTGATCCTTAACATGGGACGATTTGACCTGCCCCAAGCCGTAAACCTGGTGGTGCAAACCTACCAGGCGTTCATCCAACAACCATAACGGATCAAGACCAATCCAAACGAAATAAACCGATGACCGAAGACGACAATTCTCAACAAGATATAGTATTTGCCCATCCCAGCGAAGAAGAATTCGCCCGTATTCTCAACTTCTACCAGGTTTCCTGGGAGTACGAACCCAAAACCTTTGATCTACGTTGGGATGACGAGGGCAATGTGCTCGAAGCCTTTAGCCCCGACTTCTACCTGCCGGAGCAAGATTTATACATTGAACTAACCACCATGGAGCAACGGCTCATTACCAAAAAACATCGTAAATTGCGCCGTTTAAATGAGCTATACCCCGAAATCAATGTTAAGCTCTTGAATCGGTCCGATTTCAAAGCGATGATGTACAAATACGGGCTGGATGACCAGGAAGAGGAACTCATCGGTCAACATCCACCAGGGCCACAGTCTGGATAAAGGGGTATAACGATGACATCTCCCCGTCCCTGGCCCAGAGACATCGGGCCAATTCTGCTAACTGAAGCAGAAATCCGTCAACGCGTTGCTGAGTTGGGGATTCAGATTAGCCACGATTACGCTGGCAAAGATTTAGTTGTTATTGGAATTCTCAAAGGCATTGTCTTTTTTATGGCCGACTTGTTGCGAGCCATCACCATCCCGGTGACGGTTGATTTTTTGGCCATCTCGCGCTACGGCCCCACCGAACAAACGCACGGTGTGGTTAAATTTACCAAAGACCTCAGCGAGCCGCTGGCAGGCCGGCACGTTCTTTTTGTGGAAGACATCATCGACTCCGGTTTTACTACGCATTTTATTATGCGTACCCTCAGCCTGCGCCAACCGGCCAGCCTGAATATATGCATTTTGCTCAACCGTCCGCGTCGCCGCATCATTGAGGTTGAGCCAACCTATGTTGGCTTTGAAATCCCGGATTATTATGTTGTTGGTTACGGCCTCGATTTCAAAGAACAGTACCGCAATCTACCCTACATTGTCAAGTTCGATCCAGATCAGATATCCGAGGGTTAACGTAACTTTTGTGCAACCAGAGTAAGAATCAAGAAAAAACGATAAAAAATAGAACTTTAACAATTTGCTCAAATATGAGATGC
>JAFGNV010000008.1 GCA_016926805.1 Anaerolineae bacterium | reverse complement strand
CGATATGCTGTCGTTATCTAATGTTCCAAACGTCTACGGTTCGCTGTCATTCCAGGGGTAAATGATGCACTGTCATATCGCAACTTAGCAAGCAGGGGATCCAACTTGGCCTTCTCTTCTGATGGTACAATGCTGGCTGTAGGTATAGCGGGTGAAGCCGTACAGCTATGGGATGTAACAAGTGAAACATTACAGCACACTTTAGCAATAAGCGGGGTTAATGGTTTAGCTTTTTCACCAACTGATGACATCCTGATTTCCGGTGGTGACGATTATCCAGCCCAGTTGTGGAATCCCAAAACAGGTGTGTCTGTCGGGGAACTGGAAGGCTTTGGGGATGGAGTCTGGGATATGGTAGTCTCACCGGATGGTTCAATCTTCACGATCCATAAGAAAGGAACCTTCGCGTTGACAGGCGAAACCAGCGATGGCATCCGGGTATGGGATGTCAGCATGGGGCAAGTCACACGAACTATTGGCCCGATCACGCCTGCCTACCGTCTAGCTCTTTCTGCTAACGGCCGCATTCTGGCCTCAGTTGAGCATGAAGGCGTCTTCAATACAGGAGAAAACCCGGTACGAATTTGGAATGTAACCACAGAAGAACAAATACAAATATTAGGTCCATATTCACTTGATTTAACTGATTTGGCCCTGTCACCTAACGGCCAGTTGGCAACTGTTGCTTGGAAAGTCCATGATGTTCAGACAGGTAAAGTACGATATGAGCTTACCCCTGATCTGAGATCAATCAGACATTCCATCTTTTCGCCTGATGGCCAATTTCTCGCCTACACCTTGGATAATGGAACAGCAAAACTGGTAGAGGCCGAAACCGGTGAATTACTATATTCATTGTCCGCGCCAGCGAGATATTTTGACAACGGCCTGGCCTTTTCTCCAGATAGTAAGATATTGGCGGTTGGATATCAGGACGATCTCATTTATCTTTGGGATACAGAAACAGGGGCAAATCTACAGATATTGACTGTCGACGGAACCCAAGTGACCAGCTTGGCTTTTGCACCTGATGATAGGCTACTGGCTTCTGGGTCTAAAAACAGCCACACTATCCAACTATGGGATAGCAGAACCGGTCAATTGTTGCAAACCATAACTACCCCTGAAGCCAGTATTATTCATTTTACACTTGATGGCCGGTTGTTGGTTCTCAGGAGATTGAAGGATGGAGTAGTGCAATTGTGGGGGGCACCGCCGGAATAAGTAAATTTAAGGGGTTGGCAATCGGTACCGAACGGAGCCACACACCAGCGTGCCAGCTTCTTATCGTGAAAATGATCAAATTACAGGGGAACCTCTTGACCCTTTGCCACGTCTATGTATCATGAAGAATAGCGCATAACAAAGGAGATTTCCCATGCCCCCAAAAATAAATTCGCGGTTCCTTATCTTCAGTTCTCGTCTTTCATTTTTTCTTTTTATTCTGCTCATCCTGTCGCTCAGTCTATCGCTAACAGCCTGTCTGCTCAGGTCTAAAGCCACGGCCCAAACCAACACCACCGAGGCCGGATTTGTGGCTTCTCCCACCGCCACTCTGCCCCCACCCCCGCCGCGAGTCGAATACACCCCCGTTCCCCCAAACACCATCTCGCCCATCATCGTCCAGCGTTTTCCCCGCCGGGGTGAAGAGCTGTCTCCCGATGGGGCTGTTGAACTTATTTTTGACCGGGCCATGAATCAAGCGGCCATTGCCGACGCCTTTACCCTGCAACTGGCCGCCGAACAGCCCCGTAAAATTCAGGGCCAAATCACCTGGCCCGACGAGCGCACCATGCGTTTCACCCCGGCCCAACCTTTGAATTACGCCACCGTCTACGATGTCATTTTAACCCAGGTTGCCACAGCCGAAGATGGCGTGCCCCTGGCCGAACCCTTCACCTTCCGCTTCAGCACGCCCGGTTATCTGGAAGTGACCCAGGTTGTGCCAGCCGACGGCACCACCGACGTTGAAACCAAACCCACCATCACCGTCATGTTCAACCGTCCGGTTGTGCCGTTGACCTCTTTGGAAGAATCGAAAGATTTCCCCCAACCCCTGGAATTTGAACCGGTCCTTGCTGGCCAGGGGGAATGGCTGAACACGTCGATCTACACCTTTGTTCCCGACGACAACCTGCCCGGTGGCGTGGCCTTCAAAGCACGGGTCAAAGCCGGGCTGACGGATGTCGCCGGAAAAACCATCCTGCCCGCCGATTTTGTGTGGAATTTTACTACCCAGCCGCCGGAAGTCGTTTTCACCAGGCCCAACGACGGCCAAACTCTGGTTCCCATCGAAACCGCTCTCCAGGTCACCTTCAGCCAGCCGGTTGACCCGGCCTCCGCCGAAGCCAACTTTGAGCTCTATCCTACCGGCCTGTTTGGCCGTGGCATGTCCGGTAAATTCCTCATCCAGGATAGCAACCTGACCTTCACGCCTACCGACCGCCTGGAATTCGACACCACCTACGAGGTCAAGTTGGGCACTGGCATCACCTCTCCCGCCGGAGGCAAGGGCATGGCCGAACCCTACCGCTTCCGGTTCACCACCGTGCCTCTGCCCAAAATCATCCGCACCGAGCCTGAAAATCGGACCAGAGACGTGTGGCCACGCACCGATTTCACCATCTATTTCAACACGCCCATCAATCCAGCCACGGTCATGGAACATGTCTCGATGACCCCACCTCTGCCTATTACTCCCACCCGGGTTTATACCTACTACTCACCACGGGACAACAGCTTTGGCTTTGATTTTGACGCCAAACCTTCCACCGATTACGAAGTGCGTATCACCCCTGGCATCGAAGACCCCTACGGCAACCGAACCCGGGATAACCTGACCGTCCGTTTCCGCACGGCTCCCCTGGAGCCAAACTACGAATTACGCGTCCCCGATTTGGTGGGCACCTACGACGCCGACTTACCGGTCAAACTGATTGTCAGTTCGGTCAACATCAACCAGCTCAACCTGCGCCTCTACCAGCTCGACCCGCGCGCCATTGTTCGCCCGATCTGGGAGTGGAGCGACTACCAGCCTCAGCCAGACGATCTTATCCGCGAATGGGAGGAACGGCTTGAAGCCCCCTCCAATGAAGTTGGCTTCCACGTGATCGATCTGGTGAAAGGTGGCGGCACACTGGCTCCCGGCCTGTACTTTCTGGATACCGACTCGCCCGACATTCGAGAAGAGGGCTATTACTACAACCGCCGACATCTACTGGTGGTCAGCGAGGTCAACCTGACCCTCAAAGCCGGTCAGCGTGATGCCCTGGTTTGGGCCACCAATTTAGCCAGTGGACAACCGGTTGCCGGGTTAAAAATTGATTTTTATAACGACGATGCCCAGACCCTGGGGAGCGCCACCACCGACGCCGACGGGGTCGCCCGGCTGGATTTGGGCAAACTGCCCTACCGCAACAACATTTTGGCCGTGGCCCTAGCCAACGGCAACCAGCAGCAATTTAGCGCCGTTTCCGAAAACTGGGCGCGAGGCATCAGCCCCTACGAGTTTGGCCTGGACTTGATGTACCAACTGCCGGAATACAATGTGCACATGTACACCGACCGGCCCATTTACCGACCCGGCCAAACCGTGTACTTTAAAGGCATTGTCCGCGCCGAAGATGATGTGGACTACCGCCTGCCCGACCTGGGCCGCGTGCACCTGACCGTGCGCGACGCCGCCTATGAAATTTTGCTGGACGAAACGGTTGATCTCAGCCCCTCCGCCACCTTCAACGGTCAACTCGAGCTGGCCGAGGGCGCGTCGTTGGGTAATTACATTATTGCTATTGATTTTAACAACCAGTACTTTGAACACTACTTCCAGGTGGCGGCCTACCGCGCCCCCGAGTTTGAAGTAACCGTTGAACCGAGCGTCGCCGAAATCTTGCGCAGCGACGGTTTTACCGCCACCATTAATGTGAACTATTTCTTCGGCGGGCCGCTGGCCGGCGCCAACGTTACCTGGAATCTGCTGGCGGAAACCTACCAATTTGCCCCACCCCAACTGGGTAGCTATCACTTTACCGACTCCGACGATCCTTACACCTGTTTTGACTGCTGGTGGTGGTATCAACCGCCGGTCCCAACGAGCCTGCTCAGCGGCAGCGGCACCACCGACGTTAGCGGCCAACTCATCGTTGCCTTCAATGGTGAGGAAATTGACCGGCTATTGGACACCGGCAGCTATCGCCTCATCATCGAGGCCACGGCCACCGGGCCGGATAATCAAGCCATCTCCGGGCGCAGCAGTCTCGTCGCCCACAAAGGGGAATACTACCTTGGCCTCAGCCCGCAGGAATATGTGGCCGACGCCGGAAAAGAAACCGCCGTCGACCTGGTCGCGGCGGATTGGGCGGCGGAACGGGTGGCCAACAAAAGCATTGACGTACAAATTATCCGCTATCAATGGGTTAATACCTTTAACGAATATGAAACCGGCGGCGGCTACTGGAGCTACGAAACCAAAAAAGAACTGATAGAACGATTCACCGTTACTACCGACGACCGGGGCGAGGCCGTGGCCCGTTTCACGCCGCCCATAGGGGGTTCTTACCAGGTGATTGCCCAGGATGCCGACACCCTGGTTGAGCCGGAAGCGCCGGAAAACAAGCAGGACGAAGTTGGCGGCCTGCCCCGCGCCAAGATTCGCTCCTCAATCTTCATCTGGGTGGCGGGCAAGGATGACGTCTCCTGGCGGCGCGAGAACCACGACCGTCTCACCCTCATCAGCGACAAAACCGAATACGCCCCCGGCGAAACCGCCGAAATCCTCATTCCCTCCCCGTTTATGGGCGAGCACGAAGCCCTGGTGACCATCGAGCGGGGCCGCATCATCCAGCACCAGCGGATCAGGATGACCAGCAACAGCCAGGTGTACCGGCTGCCTATCACCCCGGATTACGCGCCCAACATCTATGTTTCGGCGGTGCTGGTGCAGGGACGCGAAGGCCCCCAAAATGGGGACGCGCCCCGGCTGGCCAGCTACAAAGTGGGTATCCTGCCAATTGACGTAACCTCCTCGGCGCAGCAGTTCTCTATCACCCTGACCCCGAGCGTTGAACAGGCCCAACCCGGCGAGAAGGTGACTTACAATCTGGAAGTCACCGATGTGAACGGCCAGCCGGTCGTCGCCGAATTCTCCCTGGATCTGGTCGACAAAGCCGTGCTCAGCCTGCAACCTCGCCAGCCGGATGAAATTGTAGAAGCTTTTTACGGTCGCCGGGGATTGGGCATCAACACCGCCAGCGGTCTGGCCGTATCGGTCAATCGTTATCTTCTGGAACTGGCCGAAGATCTGGAAATGGAATTGGATGAATTTGCGACGGCCCAATCCGCCGGGGATAGAGGCGACGTGGTGGAGGAAAGAGAACTGGTTGTGGCCGAAGCTCCGGCGGCGGCCCCTGCCCCGACCCTGGAAATGGCCAAAGGCGAATGGATGGCCGCCGATGAGGCCGTCGGCGCCCAACCCGCCGCCCTGCCCCCGGGCATAGAAATCCGAGAAGAATTCAGCGACACCGCCTTCTGGAATCCGCTGGTTGTCACCAATGAGCGCGGGCGGGCCGAGGTTGCTGTTGCGCTGCCGGATAACCTGACCACCTGGGTCATGCGGGGGGTAGGCCTCACCAACGAGACCTTGGTTGGAGAGGAAACGGTTGAACTGCTGTCGACTAAACCGCTGCTAATTCGCCCGGTAGCGCCGCGCTTCTTTGTGGTCGACGACCAAGCGCAACTGGCCGCCAACATCAGCAACTACACCGCCGATGACCTGGAGGTTGAAGTCACCCTTTCCGCCAAGGGAGTTGTCATCGATGCCCAAACCGCCGCCGTGCAAACGGTCAATATCCCCGCCCACGGCGAAACCAAAGTGGCCTGGGACGTGACCGTAACCGACGTACCCGCCGCCGAATTGATCTTTGCCGCCGTCAGTGCCAATGGCCAATACAGCGACGCGGCCAAACCGCGCCTGACCACCGGGCCGGACGGTTCGCTGTTGGTGCTGCGCTACACCGCGCCGGATATTGTTGGCACAGCAGGTCAACTGGTAGACGGCAGCAGCCGCACCGAGGTGGTGGCTCTGCCACCCAATTACGACGAAAGACGCGGCGAGTTGAGCGTACAACTCGATCCCAGCCTGGCCGCCGGAATGCGCGACGGGCTGACTTATCTGGAACACTACCCGTATGAGTGCACCGAACAAACCGTCAGCCGGTTCCTGCCCAACGTGCTCACCTGGAACGCCCTGCAATCGCTGGGCATCGAGAACAAGGAACTGGAGGAACGGCTGCCCGGCTTAATTGAGCAAGGACTGAACAAGTTGTATGTTCAGCAAAAGCCGGATGGCGGCTGGGGTTGGTGGGCCAGCGGTGAGAGCAACGTGCATGTTACCTCGTACGTGGTCTTTGCCCTGACCAAAGCCGACCAGGCCGGGATTGACGTGTCAGCCACGGCCCTGGCTAACGGCCAGAACTTCCTGCTGAACCATCTACAATCTACCCGCCAGCTCAACACCACCTTCGACGCCAACCGGCACGCCTGGGTGCTTTACGCCCTGGCCGAAGGCGGGCGGGCGCCCCGCGACTCTCTGGAAGACCTGTTTGAGGCCCGCGAAAAGCTATCGCACTATGGCCGGGCTTACCTGGCCCTGGCCCTGAACCTGACCAATGCTCAAACCTACGCCGACAACATCGACACCCTGCTGTCGGACCTCAACAACGCCGCCATTCTCAGCGCCACTGGCGCTCATTGGGAAGAATCTCACTACGATTGGTGGGCCATGAACACCGATACCCGTTCCACGGCTATCATTCTGGATGCGCTGGCCAGGCTTGATCCAGACAACGCGCTCAATCCCAACGTGGTGCGTTGGCTGATGGTCGCTCGCAAAGATGGCATCTGGGAAACTACTCAGGAAACAGCCTGGGCGCTGATTGGCCTGACCGATTGGATGCTGGCCACCGGCGAATTGGAAGCCGATTATGAGTATACCGCGTTGCTGAACGATACAGAATTGGCCAGCGGTGCGGCCACCAAAGAGAATGTGCAGGAGAGCGTCAAACTACACGTGGCCGTGGCCGACCTGCTGGCCGATACCGGCAATTTGCTCACCATTGCCCGCACAGACGGTAACGGCCGGCTCTACTACAGCGCGCACCTCAAAGTATACCTGCCGGTGGAAGAGATCGAACCCGCCGACCGGGGCATTATTGTTAGCCGCCGCTACACGTTGGCCTCGTGCCTGGAACAGCAGACCGAGGATAAGAGCGTGGTCTGCAACGACGCCCGCGAGGCCAAACTGGGCGATGTCATCCGGGTCGATCTGACCATCATCGCGCCCAACGATTTGTACTATGTGGTGGTTGAAGATCCGCTGCCCGCCGGAGCCGAGGCCATCGACACGGGGCTGGCTACCACCAGCTTGCTGGCCATGGGTCCCACTCTCACCCGGCAGGAATCGCCTTACTGGTGGTGGTGGCACTGGTATTCCCGCAGCGAATTGCGCGACGAGAAAGTGGTGCTCTTTGCCGATTATCTACCCAAAGGCACCTATGAATACAGCTACACCATGCGGGCCACCCTGCCGGGCGACTATCACGTTATCCCCACCCTGGCCACGGAGTTCTATTTCCCCGAGGTCTTTGGCCGGAGCGACGGCAGATTGTTGAGCATTGGCCGGTAACTACTGTAGATAACACGCAGGAGAAAAAGAAAGAGATAGTGGCCGAAAACAGACATCCCTCTCGGCGAGCGCTCCAGTGGGTGGCCGAAACAGTGAAACCGGGCGTCAGGATAAAATCTGTCGAGCTTCTGACCGGGGCAACCTCGTCGGTGTTGCACCGGATTGAGCTGGAAGATAACGGGCGCAGTCTTAAATTGGTGCTGCGCCAATTCAATAATCGGGAGTGGCTGGCCGAAGAACCCGATCTGGCTCGCCACGAAGCCGCCAGCCTCCAGAAAGTCTGTCAGGCCGACGTGCCCACGCCGGAACTGGTCGCCGTTGACGAAACCGGGGAACATTGCGGCGTGCCCACCATTGTGATGACCGAACTGGCCGGGCGAGTCGAACTAAAACCAGGCGATCTGGATGGCTGGCTGCACCAACTGGCCGAAGCTATCCTGCCCATCCATTCGCTTGAGGTGGGGACATTTCCGTGGCAGTACCAGCCTTACAATGACCTGGCCCAACTCGAACCGCCCACCTGGTCCAGTGTGCCTGACCTGTGGGCCAGAGCTATTGAAATTGTGCAGGGGCCGCGTCCGGCCACGCCGGAATGTTTCATCCACCGCGATTATCACCCGGTCAATGTGTTGTGGCAAAACAACCAGGTGAGTGGCATTATCGATTGGCCTAACGCCTGTCGCGGCGTCGGCAGCTTTGACGTGACCTGGTGCCGGTTGAATCTCATCCAATTGCATGGCGTGGCAGCCGCAGACCGTTTTCTCAACGCCTATCACTCCCTGGCCGGGCCGTCCTTTACCCATCATCCTTATTGGGATTTAATGGGCATGATTGAATTACTACCCGGGCCGCCGGAAGTTTACCCGCCCTGGCTTCACTTTGGCATGCGGCATCTCAATAAAAAACTGATGTGCCAGCGTAATGATGAATATCTGGCAAGCGTGATGGATCGTTTCTAATCAACCACCGGCCAATAACGAGGAAAACAAATGAAAGCAGCCGTTTATCAAGCCTTTGCCCAACCGTTGATTATCCGGGATGTTCCCGACCCCATCGCACCTGCTGACGGGGTCGTCATCAAGGTAGAGGCCACCGGCATCTGCCGCAGCGACTGGCATGGCTGGATGGGCCACGACCCGGACATCCATTTGCCCCATGTACCGGGCCACGAATTAGCGGGAATAATCGCCGAAGTGGGCCAAGATGTCTGGCGCTGGCATCCCGGCGACCGGGTCACCGTGCCCTTTGCCGTGGGGTGCGGCAGTTGCCCGCAATGTTTGTCGGGCAACCAGCACATATGTGATAACTATTTTCAGCCCGGTTTCACCGCCTGGGGTTCGTTTGCTCAATACGTGGCCATTCCTTACGCCGACGCCAACCTGGTCCGGTTACCTGATGAAATTGGCTTTATTGAGGCGGCCAGCCTGGGCTGCCGTTTTATCACCTCATTTCGGGCGGTGGTAACACAGGGCCGGGTGTCGGCGGGCGAGTGGGTGGCGGTGCATGGCTGCGGCGGCGTGGGCCTGTCGGCCATTATGATTGCCCGGGCGATGGGAGCCAATGTGATTGGAATTGACCTCAAAGACGACGCCCTCGCCCTGGCCCAATCCCTCGGCGCAATCCACGTCATCAATGGCCGCCGGGAAAACAACCTCATCGAGGCGATTCACAATCTTACCGGCGGCGGCGCGCACGTATCGCTGGACGCGTTGGGCAGCCCCACCACCTGCCGCAACTCGATTTTGAGCCTGCGCAAACGGGGCCGCCACGTGCAGGTCGGTCTGATGCTGGCCGACGAACAGAATCCTCCCCTGCCGATGGCCCAGGTGATTGCCAAAGAGCTGGAACTTCGGGGTAGCCACGGCATGCCGGCGCACGCCTACGGCCCCATGTTGGACATGATCAAGGCCGGCACTTTATCGCCCCAAAAACTGGTCAACAAAACCATCACCCTGGCCGAAGCTTCTACCGAACTGTCCGCCATGAGCGAGTTCCGCAACCTGGGAGTGACGGTGATCAACCAATTCGACTGATAATGAATTCGGAGTCAACTCCCAAACACCACTTCAACATTTCGGAGTCGAATTGTAATACAATGAAGGTAAAAGTCTTTGAGGGGTGAGGGATGTCGGCCATTAACCCGCCAGCCCAATCAAAAACTGCTCTACTCAAGCGGTTGCCGCGCTCAACGGGCCTGGCTACCAACCTGGCCCTTATCGGTTTGTGGCTATGGCTCTACCGCCCCGTGTTTGACTACCTGGCTATTATCTTCTCCCGCGAAGATTTCCGCACCAACCAACTGGTGCTGCTGGGCGTCATCGGCTTGATTGCCGTCCAGATACACAAGGGCGGCCTTCGTCCCCGTTTTGATGCTGCCCCGCACCTGTTCCGGCCCGGTCTGGTTCTGGCGCTCGGCGGCTCGGTACTCTACCTGCTGGTGGAGCGGTTTCTGGACATCAACACCCTTTCGGCCAGTTTGTTTGGATTGGCCAGCTACGGCTTGCTCGGCTTGTGGCTGACGCCGCAACGCTGGCGGCAGGGCTTACCCGCGGTTTTGCTCCTCATCGGGGCGCTGCCCTTTGGCGAGCACATGCAAACCTTCATCGGCTACCCTATGCGCATCCTTACCGCCACCATTGTGCGCGACGGGCTGGCCGCAGTAGGCACAACCTCCATCGGCGTTGACACCATCCTCATCCTGGAAAATGGCGTCTCTCAGGTTGATCTGCCATGCAGCGGCGTCAAAAGCCTGTGGACCGGACTGCTGTTCCTCATTGCCGCCACCTGGCTCGAACGCCGCCGACTCAATTGGCGATGGTTGGCAATAGCTTTTGTTCTGGCCGGGCTGTTGTTGGCGGCTAACCTGGCCCGCGTGGGTATTCTGGTGTTGGTAGGCCAGGTGGCGGGTTGGCGGCTAGCCGCCGAGATGCTGCACGTGCCTTTGGGCGTGCTGGGTTTTATCGCCGCTTGCGCCGCCGCCCTGTCCCTGCTACGACTGGTGGTGCCAAGCAACGGAGCGGGCCTTGAGAAAAACGAGTCTGCCAACACCGTTGCGCCAAATCGCAGCCTCGACCGCCCTCGCTGGCTGGCCCCCGGATTGGCCGCTGTCATTTTGATAATGGCCCTGCTCTACGTCCCCCGGCCTCACACCGGGCTGACCCAATCCCCGCCCACCTGGAACTTTCCCGCCGGTCTCGTCACCGAATCCATGCCGCTCAAAGCCGATGAGCTAGCGTGGTTCACCCGCGAAGGAGCCGAATCGGCGGAGCGGTGGCGCTTTACCTGGGGCAACCTTAGCGGTTCGATGATGTTTATCACCAGTCATATCTGGCGCGCCCACCATCGCCCGGAGCGTTGCCTGGAAGTTTATGGCCTGTCTATTGACGACTCGCGCACCCACCTGGTCAATCCCAATTTTCCCCTGCGACTCGTTTTGTTGGGCAATGGCCGGGGCTACCCTGTTACCTCCGCCGCCTACTGGTTCCAATCCGCCGGCCTTACCACCGACGACTACGGCGCCCGCGTTTGGGCCGACCTGGCGCCCAGGCGCGACCGTTGGATATTGGTTTCAATTGTGTTTGATGAAGCATACGACCCACACGCGACAGACATGCAGGCATTTTTCACGGCGTTGCACCGGAGCGTGCGGGCCAACTTGAAAGGAGATTCACCATGAGGAAACTTTTAATCTTTGGCCGCAAACTGGTTAATGCGAAAGGCTGGGGCTACGGCCTGTTCTGGTCGTGGAATCTTATTTTCCTGGCCTTTATGGCTTTGGGATTTGCCCCACAGGTTTTGCCCGAAATGATCACCGCCGTCCGCACTGGCACTGTTCCGGCGGCCTACCTGGTGTACGCCGTCATTCTGACCCTGATTCCGCTTGTGGCCGTGATTCTGGGCGCCACCGTTTTACGGCGATCTCCCGGCAGGTTATTGCAATTGGGCTATGGCGTCGAAGGGCCGGTGATGCTGCTGGTGGCCCTGCGCTTTTTTGTGGTACGGGAACTGACACCCGCCGTGACTCTGCTGCTTGTCATTGCCGGTTTGGGTATGGCCACCCTGCTGTGGCAAATTCTCGATCGCGGAATCAACAGCCGGGGCCAAGGGCTGACCCACCTGCGCCTGGCCGGGCTGACGCTCTTGCTGCTCACCGGCCTGTACGTCGGCATCTGGCTCGCTTTTTATGTTTTGCCCTTTACCGTCTTTGCCTGGGATGGCCTGGGCGAGATGTGGCGAAGCATCCCCGAAATTTGGGATAATTTGAAGGAAGCAATTAAGGACCCGGCCACGTTTCCCTGGCTGTGGATTCCGTTCTGGGTGCTTGGGTTCATTCTGTTGGTTTACACGGCCACCCTTTTCATCGCCATGCCCTTGGCTGTGCCGATCCTATACTTCCGGGCGTGGCGGCAGGGAACTCAAACCTTTGGAACAAGGTATAGCTGGCCGCGCGCCCTGATTCTGGTAGCGGTGGTTATTATCGCCTGTGTGAGCCTGCTCATCCCGGCCAATCGGCAACCCCAGCAGCGGGCCTTTGCCTTGCTAGAAACCCCACCCGCCACCCCCGCCGAGGCGCAGGCGTTACTGAAGCAGCAGGAGGCCATCCGCGCCGGGCTGCTCAACGCCTACCTGGCCCCGCTGCGTTACTTCAGCGCCGTGGGCGAGGTTTTTCACGTGAGCGCCATGTACGAGAGTACCTTTGACATGCCGCCCCAGCAGTCCGCCCGCATCCAGCGAGCCTACGAAACCGTGGCCTGGCCCGTGCTCTACGCGCCGGTCAATCCCTCTGAAACCGGCGAGAAAACCGATCTTTGGGCGCGGCGACGGTGGGAAAATCGCGCCCTGAACCGGGAACCCCGCAAAGCCGCCGAATTGTACGAGTCGTTCTTTGACCAGACTATTATTGATGGAGAACGAGAAAGCGTGGTCCGCGCCGTCCGCTCCACCTGGTCTATTGAGCAGGCCGAAACCGGCTGGCAGGCCGTCGACGACCGCGAAGTGCTGCTGACTCGCCAGGAGTTGACCGTGACCGAACACGGCGATTGGGCCGATCTTGAACTATACGAAGTTTACCAAAACCAGACCGGCCAGCGCCAGGAAGTGGTCTATTACTTCAGCCTGCCCGAATCGGCGGTAGTTACCGGGGTGTGGTTGGGCAACAGCCCGGATCGGGCCGAACGCTTTACCTACCGGGTATCGCCGCGCGGCGCGGCCCAGGCCATTTATCGCAATGAAGTGCGCTACTTCCGGGATCCGGCGCTGCTGGAACAAATTGGGCCGCGCCAGTACCGGCTGCGCATCTTCCCCATCGAGTCAAAACAGATGCGGTGGGACGAGGATCGAGATCGTTCGTTTGCCGAAGAAGGGCCGCCGCTGCACATGTGGCTCACCTGGCGCGTGCTGGCCAAAAACAACGCCTGGCCCCTGCCCCAACTGGCCGACCGGCGCAATGTTTATTGGGATGATAGTTCGGTGCGGCTGCTGAATGGTCAACCGCTGGCGGTGGACGAGTCAAACTGGCTGCCGGAGTCGGTGTCGGCCACAGCCGTGATTCAGCCGGTGGCCCACCGGGTTAATTTCCCCGGCGGCGAGACCGTGATCGTGCAGCCGGTAACGGCCAGCGACCTGCCGGAACCGGCCCGTAACCTTCGCCTGGCCGTGGTGCTGGACCGCTCGCACAGTATGACTCCCTACGCCGACCAAGTTGCCGCCGCCCTGGACCAACTACGCCAGGTTGCCAGTGCTGGGGCGGCCATCGAGGTCTACCTGACCGTTTCGGAATTTCGGGGGGAGCAACCTGCCCGGGTTTCCCTGGCCAAACTCGAGCCGGATCAGTTGATGTACTACGGCGGTCAAAACGCCGCCGAATTACTGGTGCAATACGCCTCGCTCCGCACCAACCAAGCTTACGACGCCGTGTTTGTGCTCACCGACGGCACCGGCTACAAGCTGGACGACAGCGAGTTGGACGTACCCCTGCCGGATGCACCGGTGTGGATGGTTCACCTGGACGGCAATTTTCCGTTGGGTTACGATGACGCTACCCTGGAAACCATTCAAGCCAGCGGCGGCGGGGTGGCAACCAGTCTTGACGAGGCCCTGCTTCGCTTGACCATCGCCCGCCAGGGCGGTCTATCTCATGCTCCGGCAGGCGCCTTGTCCGACGCGATAGACGGCTACGCCTGGCTGACCTTTCCACCCCAGGTTTCGGCTGAAGCTGACCCGGCTGTGGTCACGCATTCCTCAGATGACGGGTTTGCCGCTTTGGCCGCCCGGCGACTTATTCTGACCACGATGCAGAATCAGCGGACAGAATTGGACCGTTTAAACGTGCTTGACCACATCCACGAGATTGCCATCGAGCACAGCATCGTTACCCCCTACTCGTCAATGATTGTGCTGGTCAACGAACGCCAGGAAAAACTGCTGGACAAACTGGAAAAGCAGAACGACCGCTTCTTGCGCGAGTACGAGGACGTCGGCGAAACCGCGCCGGAGGACGTGGTTGTCACCGGCGTGCCGGAGCCGGAAGAGTGGCTCCTGCTGGCGCTGGCGGGGGGGATGCTGGGCTGGTATGTTTATGCCAGGCGCCGTGGCTCGCAACGGTACGGCACGAGCTAGTTCCGCAGGATAAACCCCTCTCGCCGCTACCCAAGGACAAAAAGACCATCCGCTAACCGGGGCAGATGGTCTTTTTATAATTGGATAAGAAATCTATCTTTGCCAATAACTCTGACCTGAGGTATACTTTCTGGCTTGAACTTTTGTTCTAAGCGAAACAGGGGCTTGAGAGCCAAATCAATCTCACCTCTGTTGTTAGCTCCTTTCTGGAGGTACAATGCCCGCATTTGAAGTTGTCTCCGATTACCAACCTACCGGCGACCAGCCGGAGGCGATTAAAGAACTGGTGGCCGGACTGGCAGACGGCCTGAAACATCAAACCCTGCTCGGCGCGACCGGCACCGGCAAAACCTATACCATGGCCAAAGTGATTGAACAGGTGCAAAAACCCACCCTGGTGATGGCCCACAACAAAACCCTGGCCGCCCAGCTCTACAGCGAGTTCAAAGAGTTCTTCCCCCACAACGCCGTATCTTACTATGTGAGCTACTACGACTATTACCAGCCCGAAGCCTATATCCCCCGCACCGATACCTACATCGAAAAAGACGCCCAGATCAACGACGAGATCGACCGGCTGCGCCTGGCCGCCACCCAAAATCTCTTCTCGCGCCGGGACGTGGTCATTGTGGCCAGCGTCAGCGCCATTTACGGCCTGGGCAGCCCGGAAGATTATGGGCAGGTGGTTGTCAACCTGCGGCAGGGCGACATCCGCAAACGAGACAAAGTGCTGCGCCACCTGGTCGACATCCAATACACCCGCAACGATTACGACCTCAAACGCGGCACCTTCCGCGTGCGCGGCGACACCCTGGAAATCATGCCCGCCTACGGCGAGCAGGTCTACCGCATTGAGTTTTTTGGCGACGAAATTGACCGCATCACCGAAGTCCACGCCCTCACCGGCGAGGTCTTGAATCTTCATCCCAGCCTGGACATTTACCCGGCCAAACACTTCATTACCCTCGAAGAGAAGTTGCACGAAGCCATTGCAGACATCGAGCAGGAATTGGAGGAACGACTGGCTGAGTTGAAAGAACAAGAAAAACTCCTGGAAGCGCAACGCCTGGAACAACGCACCCGTTATGATTTGGAGATGTTACGCGAGGTGGGCTACTGCTCTGGCATCGAGAACTACAGCCGTCCCCTCAGCCGCCGCGAGCCGGGCAGCACGCCGTGGACCCTGCTCGACTACTTTCCCGACGACTTCATGATGGTGATTGACGAAAGCCACATGACCCTGCCCCAAATTCGGGGAATGTACGCCGGCGACCGCAGCCGCAAGGAAGTGCTGGTGGAGTACGGCTTCCGCCTGCCCAGCGCGTTGGATAATCGCCCCCTGAATTTTGAGGAGTGGGAAGCCCACATTCACCAGATTATCTACACCACGGCCACGCCCGGTCCTTACGAACTGGACCACAGCCAGCAAGTGGTCGAGCAGATCATCCGGCCCACCGGCCTGTTGGACCCCGCCGTGGAAGTTCGGCCGGTGCAGGGACAGATTGACGACCTGATTGCTGAGGTCAACCGACGGGTTGAGCGCGGCGAGCGGGTGCTCATCACCACCCTTACCAAACGCATGGCCGAAGACCTGGCCGATTACATGATGGAGATGGGCCTGAAGGTGCATTATTTGCACAGCGAGATCGAAACCCTGGAACGGGTAGAAATTTTGCGCGACCTGCGGTTGGGCATTTACGACGTGGTGGTCGGCATCAACCTGCTACGCGAGGGATTGGACTTACCCGAAGTTTCTTTGGTGGCTATTCTTGACGCCGACAAAGAGGGCTTTTTACGCTCCCGCCAGGCGTTGGTTCAGACCATTGGCCGGGCGGCGCGACACATCAACGGCAAGGCAATTATGTATGCCGACAAAATGACCGATTCGATGCGCTACGCCATTAACGAAACCAATCGCCGCCGGGCCAAGCAGCAAACCTACAACGAAATCCACGGTATCGAGCCGCAGTCTATTGTCAAGGCCATCAAAGACCTGACCGATCAGGTGTCTGCCGAGCGTAAAGAACAGCAAAAAGTAGTAGCCGAACAACGCGCCTCTTACGAACTGAGCGAAGCCCTGCCGCCGCACGAAATCGAGCGTTTGATCGAGCAGTTAGATAAACGGATGAAGGCCGCCGCCGCTGAACTTGAATTTGAAAAAGCCGCGGCCTATCGCGACCAGATTGCCGAATTGCGCCAACAACTCAAAATCATTGAAGATGCCGCCGATACCCGGCCCGCCTGGGAAAAAATTCGATAGCAGATATGGAGAAACCTGAATGATTGCTGTAAAATTTCTACTGGCCGCCATCGTCATCCTTATCGGTTTGCGCATGGTTGGGGCGGCGATCTACACCTTTTTCACCGGCAAAATTCTGGTTCGTAAAGGAGTCAAAACCCGGTGGGTCTCCGCTTCCCCCGAGACCGATTTTTTGCAGCTACTGTTCCGCGACGGGCTGATGGGGGCCTTATTGGTGGTATTGGGGATAATGTTGATCGTATGAAAACCCAACCCTACCTTTCGGTCATCATTCCCTGCTGGAATGAACAAAAAAATATCGAAAACGGGGTGCTGGACGAAGTTTACCAATATCTGGCC
Organism: Anaerolineae bacterium; assembly: GCA_016926805.1. Taxonomy (GTDB): domain Bacteria; phylum Chloroflexota; class Anaerolineae; order 4572-78; family J111; genus JAFGNV01. Next base: position 151,232 of record JAFGNV010000008.1, on the reverse strand, counting down.
CGGCAGCCCTTTGCCTGGGAAGTGATCATTGTTAACGACGGCTCTACGGATCAGAGCAAAAGTCTGATTGAGAAATTTATCCAGGATAAACAGGATTTCAAACTGTACGACATTCCGCATGCGGGCAAACCCGCGGCGGTGTGGGCCGGTATCCAGCAGGCGCGGGGCGACATTGTGCTGTTTACCGATATGGACCAATCCACGCCCATCGGCGAGTGGAACCAATTGCGGCCCTGGTACGAACAGGGATTCAGCGTGGTTATCGGTTCACGGGGTATCGCCCGGGAAGGGTCTGACCTCATCCGCAAAATGGGCAGTTTTGTTTTTTTGACCCTGCGCCAGTTTTTTCTGCTACGCACCATCAGAGATACTCAATGCGGCTTCAAGTCGTGTCGGCGGGAAGCGGCCCTGGAAGTTTTTCCGCACCTGCAGTACTTCAAACAAGAAGGCCAACCCACCGGCTGGAAAGTGTCGGCCTATGATGTAGAATTGTTGTTTTTGTTTGAGCGAGCGGGTTACCGCATCAAAGAGGTGGTTGTTAAATGGCGTAACCGGGACCAGAGCGATACCAAACGCCAGCAAGGTGGTCTGGCCCAATACATTCACGAGTCGATTGAGATGGCCAAAGAGATTTACCGGGTCAAACGCAACCAACTCAAAGGGTTGTACAAGCAAATCTGAAACGGTCGGCTAACCAGCCTATGAAACTAAACTATATTTTGTTCGGCCCAGCGAAAGCGAAGCCAATCTACTGCGTCAATTTTCCAACCGGGGCCTTGACCGCTACCGGCAAACAGCAAGCCGCTCCTCGGCTTTGAATTTATCCTCAAACAGCCTATTTCCCCTACCGCCTCAATGATGGCCGAACTCCAATCCACGGGCCTGGTTTGTTCAAGCTGGGGCGACACCATTATCTTGCCAATTAGAGAATCAGCCCCCAACCTTACACCTTGCAGGTTTTGTTCTTTTGTGCTAGGCTACCCGGCAATTTGAAAAGGATAGTCACTTTTTTACCATTAAGAAAGGCTTTTGCTATGACCAAATCTAAAGTGGCGGTGTTATACACCCGCCCTGAAACAGTTTTGCAAGATTATCAACGTTTGTTTGAACTCGCTGGGGGACGAGCGGTGCTTGATCCCAATGCCACCACCATTCTAAAGGACAACATTTCCTGGCACTATCCCATGCCCAGCGCCAACACCACCCCCTGGCAATTGGAGGGAACCATTTTGGCCCTGCGCCAGGCCGGTTTTACCGATTTGACCTGCGTGCAAAACCGGACGGTGGTAACGAACGCTTTTAAGGGCGAAGACCTCAACGGCTACGTGCCAATTTGCCAACATCACGAGGTTCCCCTGCTGTACAACTTTAGAAGCGAAGATATGGCCTGGATTCCTTACGAGCCGCGGGCCAAAATGCTGGCCCTGAACCACATCTATCCCAGGGGTATTCACATTCCCGACTATTTCCTCGGCAAAAACATCGTTCACCTGCCCACGGTCAAATGCCACATCTACACCACCACCACTGGCGCCATCAAAAACGCTTTCGGCGGGCTGCTCAACAAACACCGGCACTACACCCACTCCTGGATTCACGAAACCATTGTAGATTTGCTGGCCATTCAACAGGAAATCCATCCTGGCCTGTTTGCGGTGATGGACGGCACCACCGCCGGCAACGGCCCCGGCCCGCGCATCATGAAGCCGGAAATCAAAAACGTCATCCTGGCTTCGGCTGACCAGGTAGCGATTGACGCCGTGTCGGCCAAATTGATGGGCTTCGATCCGTTGAGCATCAAGTACATTCGCCTGGCCCACGAACGCGGTCTGGGCGTGGGCGACATGCGCGAGATTGAACTGGTTGGCGACGATGTGTCTGGCGAAAATTGGAACTTTGCCGTAGGCCATAGTTTTCACCAATTTTTGGGCTGGATGGCCTGGTACGGCCCTACCCGTGTTTTTCAAAAACTGGTCTTGCGGACCCCGCTGGTAGTCATTCCCAACTTTATCTCCGAATTCAATCACGACTGGGTCCACTGGCCGCTCAAGGAGAAACACATCTATGAAGAGTGGAAGGCCAATACCACGTGGGGGCAGCTATTCGAGCGGTATCAGCGGGAGGGGTATTTGGTAGAGAGCGTGGCTATTTCCAATTAATTGAGAACTTTAACAATTAAGTTTATAGGCCAAAAATGACCGAACCTGTTTGGAAAAAATATCTTACCGACTGGAACGAAGGCCTCGGCGTCGTTTACGAGCGCTTTGTTCTCAACGATTACCTGGATAAAATTGCTGACCAGCATCACGTCAAAACCGTGCTGGAAGCGCCGCTGTACGGTATGGCCGGGGTCAGCGGCATCAATTCGGTGCGGCTGGCCGAGCGCGGCTGCGAGGTGACATTGGTAGACAGCAACGCCGAGCGGCTGGATGGCGTCAGCAAAATCTGGGAGCGCCTCAATCTACCGGCCACGTTTGTCCATCACGAAAATTTTGGCCAACTCCCCTTTGAGGACAACAACTTTGACCTGGCCTGGGAGTGGGCCGGGCTGTGGTATCTGCCCGACGCAGGCGTGTTACTCAAAGAACTGGCGCGAGTCTCCCGCAACCTGGTCTTGGTGGCCATGCCCAACAACATCCAGGTGGGTTACCTGCTGCGCAAGTACGTCATTGACCGGGATTTTTTCCCCACGGTTGATGAAAAGTGGGTGCAAATGGGTCGCATCAAACAAGTGCTCAAAGCGGCGGGAGTCAATTTTATTGACGAAGGCGTTCTGGATGTTCCCCCCTGGCCCGATACGGTGATGCCCGCCGCTGAAGTGCTGAAACGATTGGGCATCAAGAGCAAAAAACTCAACCGACAATTCAGTGGCGAGGGCTGGACCTGGAGCACCATGGCCTACTACCTGAGCGAGCAACCTGACCTCCGCGAGCGGGTCATGAAATACGCCTGGCTCGACCACGCTCCCCTGCCCTGGCAGTTGAAAACCATCTGGGCGCATCACAGATACGTGTTGGGGCGCGTGGAAGCGTAAGATATTCACGCTCTACGCAATACAGAATGCGTACTCTCGTATTGACTAGGGCGTATTGCGTATCATTTCATTCCCACAAAGGATTTTATTGATGTCTATTCTCATCACCGGCGCAGCCGGTTTTATCGGCAGCCATCTCACCGAAACATTGCTCCACCGCGGTGAAGACATTATCGCCATAGATAATTTTAACGATTATTATGACCCGGCGCGCAAGCGAGCGAACATCGCCGCTTTCGAACGTCATCCCAACCTGCGCCTATACGAAGAAGACATCCGCCATACCGACGCCATGGCCCAGATATTTACCCAACATCGGCCTCGGGCCGTGGCCCACCTGGCCGCGTACGCCAACGTCCGGTACTCCATTGGCCGCGCCCAACTCTACACCGACGTCAACATTGTCGGCACGGTCAATCTGCTGGAAGCAGCCCGCCAGGTGGAAACGGAGAATTTTGTATTTGCCTCTACCTCTTCGGTATACGGCCACACCAACCAGCTCCCCTTTATCGAAACCGACCCGTGCAATCTGCCCCTGGCCCCCTATCCGGCCACCAAAAAAACTGGCGAGGTGCTGGGCTACACCTACCACAACCTGCACCAGATGAATTTTACTGCCGTACGTTTTTTCAGCGTCTACGGCCCGCGAGGACGGCCCGACATGATGCCCTTTATGGTCACCGATCGGGTGGTAAAGGGTGAAGAAATCAAACTGTTCGACGCCGGGCAGATGAAACGCGACTGGACTTATATTGACGATATTGTCAGCGGCGTTATCACTGCGCTGGACCGGCCCCTGGGCTACGAGCTGATCAACTTGGGGCGCGGCGAGCCGGTGTTGATGGCCGATTTTGTCCACATCATCGAGGATTTGGTCGGCAAAAAAGCGACGCTATCGACGCCGTCGGCCCCGCCCAGCGAGCCCAAAATCACCTTCGCCAACATCAACAAAGCCCGCCGTCTGCTGGATTACCACCCCCAAACCTCGGTGGTCGATGGCCTGGCCCAACTGTGGGCATGGTATCAACAAGAAGTCAGGTCCTCATGAAACAACACTATCGACGTTTGCTCATTCTCTTGGTTCTGAGCGTTCTGATTATCTGGGGCTTGTTTCGCCTGGGCAATATTGAACTCAACGCCGCCACCCTCACAAAAGTCGACTGGAACTGGTTGTTACTGGCCTTTGTGATGTTTTACTCCGGTATTTTTGTGCGCGGCTTGCGCTGGCAGCGCATCTTAAAAACAATGGGCTGGTCAACTGGCTATGGGTACATGCAGGCGCTCCTGATGTCTGGCTTTTTTCTCAGTCTGATTTTGCCCGCCCGCCTGGGGGATGTGGCCCGGGTGGGAATGCTCAAGCAAGACCACAAGATTCCCATTGCGCAAGGTATCGCTTCCCTGGCTGCCGAGCGCGCCCTGGATGTGTTTGCCATCCTGATCCTGGCCATCATCGGCGCGATGTGGGCGCTGCCGGGCCGTGTTCCCTCGGAAATCTGGCAACTCATTGCCGGTGCGGCAATCTTACTCGTTGTCTGTTTTCTTGGGCTATTGGCAGTGCCCGGTCTCGAGCGTTGGCTACGCCATCCCGGCCAACTGGAAACGCGAGTTCCGGTGAAAATCTGGTCGATCTACCAGAAAATCCTCGATTTCGGCTTCAGCATGGTCTACGGAATACGGACTCTGGGCCGGTATCCACTCACCTTGGCCGTGGCAATTCTGGAAAGTTTTTACATCTGGTTATGCGATGTCCTGATTATTTATTTGGGGTTATTGAGCGTCGGGGCAACTGCGTTGTTCAGCGTGAGCCTCTTCGCCGGGATGGTCAGTGATTTGGTGGTGGCGGTGCCTCTTACTCCCGGTGGCTTGGGACAGTTTGAACTTGTACTGATCTGGCTCCTGACCCAGTTTGAGGTGACGACGGCCCAAGCCAGCCTGACCGTGCTCCTGGTTCGTTTCATCGGCTTGTGGAGTTTCTTACCTATGGGGGCCATGGTTACTTACATTTTTGGTTTCTCCCGCCTCATGAGTCTCACAGGCAAGGAAACTGGCGAAACGACAGAAGAAACATCGTCAACCCCGTCGCTCCCCAAACCGGCGGAGAGTTGAGGTGATGGATGGCATCTTCCTTTGACCAGGTACACCCGCCCCAAAACCTTCGGCGTGTATTTCAGCGCCACAGCGATTTTATTTTGCTGTTAATCCTCTTTGTCACTTTTCGGGTGTTGGCTCTGGCGGCCTACCGGCCCGGCGGCTTGGTGCTGGATTTTTCCGATTTCTACTGGTATCGCGAATACGCCCAGGTGACTCGTCAAGGCTATTATCCCTATTACAACCTGTGGACCACCTACCCGCCGCTTTTCCCCTCGGTAATGATTGCCATCTACCAGCTGAGCACGCTTCTGCCCCCCTGGGAATTTCACAACCTGTGGTTCACCCTGCTGTTGGGCAGCTTCTTTTTACTCTTTGAAATAGGGATTTTTGTTCTGATATACCTGCTGGCGCTGAAACTCTACCCTCCCCCCAACGAGGTTGAATCTGGCCGCTCCGCCGCTCTCCGGCCCTGCTGGATTTACGCCGCCCTGTTTGTGCCTGTTTACACGCTCACCGGCCATTTTGAAAGTTATCCTATTTTCTTCTTTCTGCTCGGCCTGTACCTGTTATTGCAAAAGCGGCCCTATCTCAGCGCCTTTTTCACCGGCATTGGTTTTATGATTAAGCTGATTCCACTGCTGCTCGTCCCGGTGGCCGCGCAGATTTTCTCTCGGGTCAAATACCTGCTGCAAATCACAAATCGCAAATTGCAAATCACAAGCCTCTCAGCCAATGAAAATTCATTCACCATTCACCATTCACCATTCATCATCCCCTTCGACCTGCCGCGCCTTGTTATTTATCTGGCTATTTTGCTGATCACGGTTATTATTATTGCCACTCCTTTCTACCTGATGAATCCCAAACTCATTTGGGGACCGTTTCAAATCAGCAGCGCTCGCCAACCCTGGGAAACCGTCTGGGCCTTAATTGACGGGAATTACGACTACGGTGCTCCTCCCCTGGATCGGCGCGACCTGACCTGGAGTGCCGCCCCGGTACCAACCCACATTCCCTGGCTGCCTGTCACCGCCATGTTTGGCCTGATTTACGTCTACTTCTACACCCGTCCCCTGGATTGGCACCAATCCCGTAATGTACTGGCCTTCACCGGATTTTCACTTAGCCTGTTTATGCTCTGGTCCAAAGGCTACAGTCCCCAGTGGCTGGGCTGGCCGCTGGTTTTTGTGGTTCTGTTGCTCCCCAATTTACGGGGGGTGCTGTATGCCTCTATCTTGAACATTGCCAACATCATCGAGGGCAACTTCTTTTTCATCATCTTTCCCGAAGAACGTTGGCTTTTGGCCGCAACCGTCCTGATTCGCACGTTCTTGCTCCTTGTTCTGGCCGTTGAATTCTTGCTGCTCATCTGGCCGCAAACGGTTACCCCACGCGTCGAGAAAATTCGGACCTGGGGCCTGGCCACGTTTGTGACCTTGCTATTCATCGGCACCATTCCGGCTGCTCTGCAATTGGGTCACAATTATTTTGACCTGCGCCTGCGCCAAAGTCCCTACTCGGCCACCATCACCCGCTTGCAAGGCGAGCCGGTCCAGGGCGCCCTGCTGCTCAACAGCCATTCCGTTTACGATTGGTTCTATCCCTACCTGCGCCACGATTACGCCTTCTTTATGCTCGACGACTACGCTCCGCCCGGCGAAACCGTGACAGCCCGAACCGCCACTCTACTGGACAACATCGCCAGCCAAACCGATGTTCTCTGGATTTACGACGCCGATGCCACGGTCATTACGCCCGCCGAAGCAGCCCTGGACGCCTGGCTAGGCGACACACCGCTGGCCCACATTCAGGATATCGACGGCGGGCGATTGTACCTGTATATCTTGAAATCTGAGTGAGTTAAGAGGTGCCCCATGACGACCACCACCATCACCGAGGTCGATAGAATCCGCCGCCTACCCTGGCTGGTGGTTGGAGACGTGCTGAATATTACCTTTGTCCTGTTCACCTTTTCCGGGCCAATTTTTGTGCTGTTTCTGGATGCCCTGGAACTGGACAACGCTCAAATCGGCTTTATGTTATCCCTGGTCCCTTTTGCCGGGATCATTGCCCCTTTCGTCGCGCCGGTGGCCATCCGGTATGGCTATAAACGCACCTTTATCACCTTTTGGGGCATTCGCAAATTCGTCATTGCCCTGTTACTCTTGACTCCGGCCATCACCCTCCGCTTTGGCCCGGGAAAAACCTTCTATTGGGTTGCCGGAATTTTTTTCGCCTTTGCCCTGTGCCGGGCCTTTGCCGAAGCCGGCAGTTATCCCTGGAAAAAAGAAGTAGTACCCGACTCCATCCGGGGTAAATTTGCTGCCATTAGCAGCATGAGCACCACCATCACCAGCATCATCGTCACCACCGGGGCCAGTTTTGTGATCGATGCCGGAACCGGCCTGAATCGATTCATGATTCTGATCGCTATTGGTATCGCGTTGGGCCTGTTGGGGGTGTGGGCCTATTCCCACGTCCCGGCTGAAGACGCGGGCCGGCGCCTTCAGCCCCACGCCGGACATTTACGCGGGATGTGGCAGGCGCTGCACGATAAAGATTTTATCTTTTTTTTGGCGGCGTTGGGTCTGGCCACCATTGGCGGCACCTCAATTATATCGTTTGTACCCCTCTATATGAAAACACAGGTCGGGTTAAGCGAGGGCAACGTGGTGCTACTCAGCATTGGCACCTATTTGGGGGCGTTGATTACCTCGTACCTGTGGGGCTGGGCCGCCGATCGCTACGGCAGCCAGCCGGTGATGCAGACCAGTTTGTATATGATGCTTGTGCTGCCCGTCGCCTGGTTTCTCATGCCTCGCCACAGCCCCATGAGCATCGCCCTGGCTATGAGCGTTGCCTTTTTGGCCGGGATCGCCACCCTGGCCTGGCAGATAAGCTGGATGCGGTATCTCTTTATCAACGCCATGCCCACCGAACAACGATCTTCTTATACGGCGTTGTATTATGCCTGGTACGGCCTTGTCAGTGGCCTTGGCCCGTTGTTAGCCGGTCAGATTCTTGATCTCTCCCAGAATATTGGCACCCAATTTTTCATCTTTACCATCGACGCTTACACCTCCCTATTTGTCTTAAGCGTGACTCTCCTGACCGTCAGCAGTGTCCTCGTCTCCCGCCTGCGGAGTGAAGACGCTACTCCCTTCCGTCGCTTTGCCGGAATGTTTGTCCGGGGCAATCCGGTGCGGGCCATGCAATCATTAATACAATATAACCTTTCCGGTGACGAAATGACCCGGCTGGTCGTGACCGAGCGCATGGGCGATGCCAAAAGCCTGCTAAGCACCAACGAACTGATCGAGGCCATGAACGACCCCAGTTTCAACGTGCGCTACCAGGCTATCAATTCCATTGGCCGCATGCCGTCAGACCCGGAACTGGTAGACGCCCTCCTGGCCATGCTGGATGAGTCACCTTCGGAACTGAGCTTTGTGATTACCCGCTCGCTGGGTCGTTTGGGCGATAAACGCGCCATCAAGCCCCTGCGCAAACTCCTCTTCTCCGGCTACCACCTGCTTGAAGCCAACAGCGCCCGGGCATTGGCCATGCTCGGCGATGTCGAGAGTATTCCCCATCTGATAGAAAAACTCAACAACGAGCCAAGTCCAACCCTGCGGGTGGCCTATGCCACGGCTCTGGGTAAATTACACGCCACCGAGGCCATTGCCGACCTTTTTACCCTCCTGCGCCAAACCAAAGCAGAGGTGTTACGCGGCGAAATCGGTTTGGCCCTGGCTCGCATGGCCGGAGATGAGCGTTACTACATGCAACATTGGCGTTCTTTTCACGCCAATCCAGAAACAGCCACGGCCCAAGCCATCCTGGCTCTACAAAAATTAATCAAACCGCCCAAGGATGCAACCACTTTAGTGGAAACGTGCGCCCACCACTTTGCCGAGGGTAATCCGGCCCGGGGAGCCGCCTCCCTCCGGGAAATCTTGGAGCAATGGCCCACCGAGAATCTAAATCCAACACTGACCGCCATCTTACATGGTTGCATCCGTGGCCTGGCCGACTTCGGCGGTTCCCGCCTGGAATACATCCTGCTTTCCCTGCATATCCTCGACCTCGCCATGCGAGAAAATGTTATCCTGCGGGAAGATGGCAACGAATGGCTAAGCGATCAGCCGAGGTAACCTTGTCTCAACCACATCCTGCACAACACACAATCCACAATCCACAATACCCATCGCGTTTTACGCTTCATTTCTTCCTTTTCCTTTTCCTATTCGCGGTTTACCTCCTCACTTACACTCCCCATATCAACTCCAGCGATGGGCTGGCCATGTTTTCTACCGCCGAAAGTCTGGTCCGGCGTGGCGCTCTCGACATCGAACAAATCCGCTGGATGGACTTGCAGCAGGGCACTTATGGGCTGGACGGCCTGCTTTATTCCCGCAAAGGTATCGGCCTGCCCATTGCCCTGCTGCCGCTGACCTGGCTGGGCCTGGTTGTTCCCTGGTGGGGGACGGTGAGTGTCAGCCTGCTTTTCAATGCCCTCATCACGGCCCTAACCGCGGTTCTCCTTCTGGCCTACGTTCATCTACTCGGTTTCAGCCAGCGCACCAGTCTCATCGTCGCTCTCACTTTTGGCCTTACCACCCTGGCCTGGTCTTATGCCAAATCCCTCTTCAGCGACCCGTTCTCAGGATTACTCTTGCTGGCCGCAGCCTACATGCTGCTCAAATTCAAACATCGCCCATCCGGTCGGCAACAGGGCGCAGATGATGAGATCGACGGCCATCCGCTCTTCTTACTCCGGCGCTATCCCATCCGTTTCCGGTGGTACGTTGCCGACTATCTGCAATACCCTTTCCTGGCCGGACTTTTGCTGGGCTGGAACGTCGCCACCCGCTACGCCGAACTGCTCTTTGTGCCCGTGTTTGGGTTACTACTGCTGTACTATCTGGGTTTTGGCCAGACGCGCCCACTTTTGTCTGGGCGGCGCTACCCTGCGCCCAGTCCCTGGCCGCCGCTCTTCGCTTTTGTTTCGCCCATTGTCCTCATCGGTCTGGGCCTCATCACCTTCAATCTCTCCCGTTACGGCGATCCATTTAACACCGGCTACCTGCCCGAAGAAACTTTCAGTGCAGTTTTATGGCAGGGACTCTTGGGGCAGCTCGCCAGCCCTGCCCGTGGACTGCTCCTGTTCTGTCCCATTTTCATCCTGAGTTTTTTTGGTCTCCTTCCCTCTCTCCGCCGCTTCCGGGCCGAAGCCCTGTTAGCTTTAAGTGTCATTCTCATCCACCTGTTCTTGTACGGCAAATGGTTTATGTGGCACGGTGGCTTTGCCTGGGGCCCCCGCTTTATGATACCCACCCTGCCCTTTTGGGCCATCTTCCTGGCCCCCATCGCCGCACGCGCTTTTCCAGGCAAATCGTTAGTAGTGGGGGCTTCAGCCCCGGAAAAAGACGCTAAAGTGCTTACTGCCAACATTTCGCCATCTCACAAAGACCTCCCGGGTTCGATTCTTCGCCTTGTCTACCTCACCCTAGCCATCCTGGGACTCATCCCCCAACTACTGATGGTGTCTCTTGATTTTACGCCTTTCCAGGTCCTTCTTCTGGATACTGGCCTGCCCCTCTTTGATCCGCAGACTTTTTTTAACCCGCAATACTCACCCCTACTCAGCGCCTGGCAACTACTCGCCACCGAACCGCTTGATCTGGCCTGGGCCTCGGAGTTTCAAATTAACTGGTGGCTCCTGGCAACTCTGGTGAGTAATGTCATTATCACCGGATTCTGTTTGATTCAAACAGCCAGCCAGCCGGGAAATGACCCGGCAAAGCAACAAAGCAGCCAGGCAAAGAACCACAACCTTGTCCCCCTTCGACCCGGCTCAGGACAAGCCCCTCGGCTTGGCTCAGGACAAGCCCTCATCCTTCATTGGCTTCCCCTCCTCTCAACTCTGATTGCTCTCCTCGCTCTTCTATTTTATACCCACACCCTACCGCCTGCCTCCCTAAGGCAGTCAGTTGCCGCGCTCAACGCAAACATCCGCCCGGCCGATGCCGTCATCAGCAACAACCCGGAGGCGGCTATTTTGTTTGCCGAACTCTACAAAGGGCGCGGCCCGGTTTTGGGCCTGAACCAGGGTGGCTTTCCCCTACCCCGTGAGGTGAGCCGCCGGCTGGTGGAAGTCACCCGCCAACACGAGCAGGTTTGGTGGCTGCCCAACTGGTTGCCGCCCGCCGAGAGCGCCATCGAGCAAACCCTGCTGGTAACTGGTTTTCGCGCTCGCGAGGATAATTTCTTCGGGCAACGACTGGTTCTGTTTGCCTTTCCCGCCAGCCTGGCCGATCAGATCATTCCGATCAACCTCACCTTTGGCCAGATTATCACGCTGAATCAGGCGGCCTATCCGCCGGTCGTATCACCAGGTACAGCGTTGCCGGTTCAATTACAGTGGCAGGCCGTGGGTCAGCCTACAGAAAATTACCACGTCTTCATCCACCTGGCAACACCCGACGGCCAGATCGTGGCCCAAAGCGATGGCCAGCCTGTCTACTGGACCCGTCCCACCGCTACCTGGCAAACCGGCGAAATCATCACCGATCGGCACGGCCTGTGGCTGCCGCCCGACACCCCATCCGGCAATTATCAGCTACGTCTTGGCCTGTATCGTCCCGCCGATGGCCAGCGACTGCACTTGTCAGATGGCCAAGATTCGGTACAATTAGAGATAATGGCTCATCGATAAAAAAGGGGTCATCGCTGAAGGAGAGGGTCGCCAGCCAGTTTGGGGCAAAATAAGGACCCACCAGTTTGGCACGTTTAAACATCAATCTGTTAAATAACCAATTTGAAAATGCGCCCCCCGCAGACATTTTGCGCTGGGCCAGGGTTACCTTTGGCCCCAAAGTGGTTGCCAGTTCATCCTTCCAGACGCAAAGCCTCCCCCTGCTTCATTTGATCTCACAAATCTACCCCGAAATGCCGGTGATTTTCCTTGACACCGGTTTCCATTTTCCTGAAACGCTTGCCTTTCGCGACGAATTACAGGCCTATTTGGGGCTGAAAATAATCATCGCCCGTCCGCCGGTAGAAAAGAGCCATCTCATTGCCCGGTATGGGGAGGGACTTTACCGCCACGATCCCGACCTGTGCTGCTACATCAACAAGGTCGAGCCGATGCGCCGCGCCCTGATCGGTTTTGACGCCTGGATCAGTGGCGTACGGCGCGACCAGACCGCCTACCGGCAAGAGTTGTCCGTGTTGGAAACCCAACGCAACGGGCCGCTTAAAATTTATCCCATGCTCAATTGGACCCGAGAACAGATATTTGAATACATCCAGCAGCATCAGCTCCCTACCCATCCGTTGCTGGCCAAGGGTTACCGGAGCATTGGCTGCGCCCCCTGCACCCGCCCGGTTCTTACGGGTGATGACGACCGGGCAGGGCGATGGCCCGGCTCGGACAAAACCGAATGTGGGCTGCATTTCAAATTAACCTATGCCCAGGAGGAAGCAAGATGACCCAAAACCATCAACCGCACGTTATGCTGATTACCGGCGGGGCGGGTTACATTGGTTCGCAATTGATCCGCGATCTGGCCACCGACCCTCGCTTTGCCGGTTGGACCCTTCGGATTTACGACAACCTGCAACGCCACCATTTCTGTGGGTTGATGGACCTGCCTTCTGAGGGTTGCTATCAATTCGTCGAGGGAGATATTCTCGACCGGCTCAATCTGGAGCGAGCCATGCAGGATGTGAGCGTGGTGGTACATCTGGCGGCCATTGTCCGCACGCCCCTCAGTTTTGACCATCCCGAATGGACGGAACAGGTCAATCACTGGGGCACAGCGAGTGTGGTGGAAGCAGCCCTCCACGCGGGTGTTTCCCGGCTGCTATATACCAGTTCGGCCAGCGTGTACGGGCCGGGCGGGCCGTTTCAGGAAACGGACGTGTGCCGACCCATCGGGCCTTATGCCATTGCCAAACGCAGGGGAGAAGAAGAGGTGCTGCAAGGCGGCGAACGGGGGCTGCGCTTCACGATTGTGCGCCTGGGCACCACTTTTGGCAATGCCCCGGCCATGCGCTTCGATGCCGTAGCCAGTCGGCTGGCCTATCTGGTAGGAGTTAGACGGCCCATGATCATCCACGGCAGCGGCAACCAGATTCGCCCGCTCATTCACGTGCGAGATGCCTCAGCCGCCCTGCGGTTGTGTTTGTTCGACCCCCAAACCGAGGGGGAAATTATCAATGCCGTCACCATGAATCCCACGTCTAATGAAATCGCCCATATCTTACAGACGCTTGTCCCCGATGCCACTATGCGCTACACCGACCAGGACATTTTGACCGAGATTAGCTTTGAGGTTGAGTCGACAAAATTGCTGAAGATGGGGTTTGAACCACAATTTGATCTGACGGCGGGCTTGAGAGAGATGTTGACCCGCTGGCGAGGTTTTGAGGCAATGGGAATGGGGCTGCCCCGGGGAATCCGGTAAGGCAGAGGCTAGTTTTCTTCTTTGGCCGCAGCCAACATGGTTTTTACCACGGCCATAATCTCCTGCACCGAGGCCATCATCAGTAAATCTCCCTCGAGTTTGGGTTCCAGCACCTTCACCCCCCAACCAAGTAAGATTTTGATACTCTGCGCCACCTGCGGATGGTTGGCCAGGGCCAGATTCATCGACGGCACCACTATCACTGGCCAGCCCGCACCAATGGACTCGGCAATGAGAGACCGGGCCAGATTGTCGGCAATTCCGTGGCTGATTTTGTTGAGGGTATTGAACGTAGCTGGCGCAACCAGAGTCAGACACGGCGCGCGGTCGCCAAGTAGCACCGGATCAAAATAGCTGTCTACCAGCGTATGGCCCGGCTGGTCGGCCAGGTTATAAGAACTGATGATATTGCGGGCCGCTTCGGTGAGAACGGTAAAGACGGGTAGCTCAAATTGGGTTAGTTCATCCAACAGGTCTGGGGCGCATCGCGCCGAACTGGCTCCACAAACAATAAGATAGATCGCTTTGGGTTGAATCGTTGCCAACAACTTCACCTCTCCTGCAAGGCCACCAGAATTGTTTTGGCCACCTGATAGCTCACATCTTGCTGGGTGCCATGCATGTCCAGCGTTAATGAACCTTCAAAGGGAGCCTGGGTCAACAATTCAATCTCAGTGCCCGGGTAAAGTCCCTTCTCGCCCAGATGACGCAGTAGTTCCGGGTCGTCGTCGTCTACCTCAACAATCACCAGGCGGTCACCTTCCTTCATATCCACCAGGCGACCGCTCTCCGGCTGGATCATTACCCCGCTGCGCGAAGGAATCGGCGCGCCATGCGGGTCGAACTTGGGATTACCCAACACCGTAGCCATTCTCTCTTCCAAATCTTCGCTAATCACGTGTTCCAGTTTTTCAGCCTCATCATGGACCCGGTCCCAGGGCACCCCCAGAGCTTCGGCCAGATACAGTTCAATGAGCCGGTGGTGACGCACAATTTCCAGAGCCAGTTTTTCGCCGGTGGGGGTAAATGTTACCCCCTGATAGGGTTCATAGGTCAGCAGGTTCAACTCGGCCAGTTTTTTGCACATATTGGTTACCGAGGCCGGGGCTATTCTGAGATAAACGGCCAGGGCCGAGGTGGATACCTGCTGATGTTGCTCTCGCAGCTTATAAATGGCCTTGAGATAATCTTCCATAGCTTGGCTAATGGGAGGACGGCTCAATGAAATCACCTCTCTGATCAGAGTTCACCAACGTAGAGGTTTACCACGGTGTCACTTTTTTGGTTGATTTGAGTGTATCCCAGATAGCAGCAAGTGTCAAGAACCATTGACAATCACCTTGTTCTATGCTATGTTCGAATCAATTTGCTTGCCCATTATAAACATTTGAAGCGTCCGAATCTGGCCGATGGTCGGGCCTTCTTCCCAAATGTCAGCGGCGAGCGATTCCTGCGGTTGCCTTACTGCGCATTATCGCCGGAAGAGATCAACGATGGGATCAGTCGATTGGCCGCAACGACGAAAGAGGTATCGGATAACGGGTCGCCGTTCCATCCGGTCAGCCTGGCCGGATGGAGAAATCAGCCAGACGTTGTTCCACGTCCCGAAAGTCCGGGGCCTCGGCATAGAGCTTTTGAAATTCTGCATCCGCCTGCCGGGCTTTGCCCTGTTCCTGGTAGGAAATAGCTCGCCAGTAGCGAGCTTCGTGCAGCAGTAGGGGACTGCGATCCTTTTTCTGTTGTAAAGCTTTGGTGAAAACCGTCACTGCGGCTTCGTGCAGTTCCTTTTCTTGCATGGCCCGGCCGTAAAAAATGAGCGTTTCCAGGGCCACATCATCAACCGGTTCAACCCCGCTGGCCCGGTCGATGATGTTGTCCCAGAGCTGCCGACTGGCGTACAACTCGCACAGCGATAGGGTCAGCACCGGCTCTCCGGCCAGGGCTTCGACTTCTTCCAGCAGGGCCATCGCTTCTCTAACCCGGCGTTGGAGCTGGTATAGCTCAACTAAAAGTAAGGTGGCGGCCAGACCATCAACCGGCACCCTGGCGGTCACGTTGGGCGTAATGTCTATGTCCAGGGTTGCTCCGGCCAGATACTTTTGCATCAGTTCGGTGGGAAATTCATCATCCTTTTCAATGACGGTTTCCAGCAAGGCGCTGGCCCGATATTCCTGATCTGCCCGTTTGGCCAGGATAGCTGCGGCAAAAATAGCGGCGCCAGCTTCGTCAAAAGCCACTTCCAGAAAATGGGCCAGGGCCTCATCGATCCGACCGGCGCGGTAGTCTTCCAATCCCTGGGCCAGTTCCTTCTCCTCTTTGGAAGCAAACAAACCAGGTTCGGGACGTTCCGGCAGGATAGCCTGGCGCGGTGCGGTTTGAGCCGATGCTTGCGCCTCCGGCCGTTCCTGCCGTTTATTGCTTTTGCTACGCAACTGTTTGCGGTAACTCAAGCCTGTGCCGGGCAGGCCAACGTTCAGATGCGTCCCTCTTGGCCCGGTGCTAATGCGTAAACCTCTTACCCCGGCACTCACCCCAACGCCACTTTTACTGATATTCAGGCGGATAAATTTACCTAAACGGATACTGCGTTGCAACCGAAAACCCATAACCTTGTCCTTGACGGTGATTTGTTCCCTCAATTGTAATAGGGTTGCTTGATCGCGCAAAATTCCTACCGACTGTTAAAGACCAGGGTCAAACTTGGTCATTTCTAAATCTGTGCTAAACTTTCGTCTTTGGAAAAATTTTAAAATTCGGAAGGGCCTATGTCACTATTTCGTCATAAACTTTACCTGGCCACTATCCTGGGCCATTTTACGGTTGATGTCTTTGCCAGCATGGGCGCGGTGGTGGTGACCTTTTTCAGCGTGCCGATGCTCATGACTGGCGCTCAAATTGGGTTGGCTATGGGGTTTTTCCAATTTATTGGGGCGGCAACGCAACCACTTTTTGGCTGGTTGGCCGACAAGATCGGCAGCCGCTGGATTGGGCCGGGCAGTGTGATCTGGATGGCCAGTTTTATGGCTCTCTCGGTTTTGACTGCCCAACTTAGCCAGAATTTTTCCTTGTTCTTGATTGTCTTCAGCCTGGCGGCGTTGGGAGGAGGCGCGTTTCATCCCCAGGGAGCCATGCATGCGAGCACGACTATTGCCGGTCGAGCGGCCACCGCCACAGCCGTATTCTTTTTGTTTGGGCAAGCCGGTTTGTCGTTGGGACCGGTTCTCTCAGGTTTATTGCTGGATCATGTCGGCGCTATTGGTATTCTGGCGCTGGCGCTGTTGGCCACACCTATCCTCATCTTTATCACCCTGGCCATGCGTACCGCCAAACCTCACCTTCCTATCACGTCGACCCGTTCCGGCGGCATACAAATACTACCCGGCGAGGCGGTGCGCTGGGGCGCCATCGGCCTGCTGGCCCTGGTAATGGGCTTACGGTCCTGGGCCTTTTTGGGCACGGTTTCGTTTTTACCCAAGATGTTCCAAAATATGGGCTGGGATGCCACCGCCTATGGGCTGGTTACCGGCGTCTTTTGGCTGGCTTCGGGGATTGCGGGCGTTATTGGCGGTCATCTGGCCGACCGCTGGGGCCGCCGGCCGGTTGTGTTTGGCACCATGCTGTTTGGCTCGATCCCGTTATTATTTTTGCCGTTCACCGGCAGTTGGCTGGCCTTTCCGCTGGCTATTCTTTTTGGCGCACTGGGCGGCGCGTCGCACAGTATCTTGGTGGTCATTGCTCAGGCGCTGCTACCGGGACGCAAGGCCTTTGCTTCGGGCGTTACCCTGGGGTATGTGTTTGGCACCGGCGCATTTGCCACCTGGGCCATCGGCGCGCTGGCCGACGGATGGGGACTATCCCAGGTTATTCAGGCCAGCGCCGTGGTGGGCATTCTGACCGCCTTACTGGCCCTGGCTCTCCCGGCCACCAAAATTGTTTCACCCATTGAACCTGAAGGTATTCCCGCATAGCGACGAATTTGGGTAGGTTTCAAGGGTGGACAAAGTTTCGGGGAGTGCTCAGAATTTTACCGTAAAAAACGCCGGGAACGCGTGAGGATGCCCTCTCACTTCTGCGTTCCCGGCGATAAAATAACATTCATTCAAAAGGCCGAAACTGGCCCGTGAATTGGAAAACCAATGTTGAACTCAATTCTCAGACGGCGGTCTCCAATTGAGACGTACATTGCGGGCAACGCGTCGCCTTGATACTGATGGTCGACAGGCAATAGGGACACTCTTTGGTGGTCGGTTCGGCCGGGGGAGCTTCTTCTTGCCGCTTTAATCTATTCATGCCACGAATGAGCAGAAATATCACCCAGGCCACAATAATAAAACTGATCACAACATTAATAAACAGGCCATAATTAATGGTGACTGCTCCGGCAGCTTGGGCGTCAGCCAACGAAGCGTACGGGGCCGACGGCGCACCGGCTCTTAACAAAATGTACAAATTACTAAAGTCTACCCCACCCAATAACAGGCCAATGGGCGGCATGATCACATCATCCACCAACGATTTGACAACGGCGCCAAAAGCAGCCCCAATGATGATGCCCACCGCCATATCAACCACATTGCCGCGTAAAGCAAATTCTTTGAATTCTTTGAACATGTTACACCTCCCTGATGAGTAACTGACGGCGAAATCAACGCCCCAAAAATTTTGCCAACATTATACTTTAATATGGTTAACCTGGACAAGCTCGCAGAGCCGGATTCAGGGAATACATTAATCCAGGAATACAACCATTTTAAGCAGGGTTTCGGTTCTACGCAACCGATTTCAACTCAAGCTCCGGCAGTTGGGTGAGAGTCAGTTGCCGGGCTGTTTCATAGCAGCCAAGTAATTCCCGGTCGCTCTCCTTGAACGTAATGATGGCATGCCGGGCGCAGTGAGCACAACCACGTTGCGCCCGGTAACAATCCCGCTGACAGGAAAGGCAGCCGTTGAGATTAATCATCATCATCGCAAAGGCCAGCACATCGGGGTGGGTTTCCGGCAAAACGGACAGGCGGTCAATCAAATCGGCCCAAGTTCTACCTCTTAAATTGCGCAATTGCGGAATCAGGCGAGGGGTGAACAATAAATCATAATTTCTATAAACAAGAGGGGCATGGCCCATGATTAAATCCTGATTTTTGACGAGTTGATTCAGTATCGGGGATGACATTTAGATTATAACCGCACTTTATTGTTATGTCAACTAATAATCAGGGCAATATGTATTTTTATAAATTGTTCTATAAAAATTGACAAGGTTTCACCTGGCAGGTAAAATAGTTCCTCAACAATAAGCCGGTTTCAGTAGTTCAATTCAGTCGATCCAACATTGAGGAGGTATTTGCGAATGATTACCCTGACGTCCGTTGCTGCAGATAAATTAGAAAACATTATGGTCGAAAAAGGTCTCAATAATTATGCCCTCCGGGTATTTGTATCCGGCGGAGGTTGTTCCGGCCTCTCTTATGGCATGACCTTTGCCGAAGCTCCGGAAACAGATGATCAGGTATTTGAAGCCAATGGGGTTAAAGTTATTGTCGATCCCGGTAGTTTTTATTACCTGGATGGCGCCGAAATTGACTACATCGACAGTTTGATGGGGGGTGGTTTTCGGATTGAAAATCCCAATGCGGTTCAATCCTGCGCCTGCGGTAGTTCGTTCCGCACCGCTGCCGGAGAAAAAGGCACGTCCTGCCGCTGTTAAGCTATTGGCCCCCGGCCTTATTCCCAGGTCGGGTTTTGGAACAAAGTAAATGAGACCGTTGCTCGTTGAGTGAAAAAGCCGGTTCTTTGGCGAGCCGGTTTTTTATGCCGCGGGGCAAATTTTGCCCACCCCCAAAATACCCGTAAAATCAGGTTTTTGCCTGGAAGCCAAGAGTGTTGTAGAATACAAAATTATTATAGTGACTTTTAAAAAAATTCCCGGCATACCGCCAAGTGAAAACAGGTGAAACAATGATTCAATTTTGGCCACAGAAACGTGAAAAGTCCAACATCCTGTGGTTAGATTTGGGCGACCTGGGTGATCTGGTCCATCCCGACGGCCCCCACGAACAATGGCAGGATCACGGTTTGGGACTGCTGCGTACCATCCTGCACCAGAACGGGATCACCACCGATTTGCTTTCGACCCGACTGGTCACCTCATGGCCTCAATTACAAAAGCAACTGCCCGGCTACGAAATCATGATTATGAATGTCAGGAGTTATACTTTTCCGGTAGCGCGCAAAGCCGCGCAACTTTTTAAGGAAGTTAATCCCAACGGGCTGGTGCTGACCGGCGGCATGCACGCCACTGTTGCTCTGGAGGAAATGACCGAGGTGGAGGAGTTCGACCGCATCTGCCAGGGTCCGGGTGAAAAGGTAATTGTTGACCTGATAAAAGACCCGTTGGCTCATCCTCGTGTAATTGTGGGCGTAGGGGCCAAGTCGATGGCCGAATGGCCGATGATCGAGCGCACGCTCTGGCCCAAACCCCACCGCCGGTTGCGCAAAAAGTTCAACTGGCCCCTGGAGCCTGAATGTGGCTGGGGGCCAAAACCCGTGGTAACCATCCTTACCAGCCGGGTTTGTCCGTGGCAATGTGTCTTTTGCAACGAGAATTCCTACATTCCCAACATGGGTCGCCGCCCGGTGGAGATGGTTATTGAGGAACTCAATTACCTGGATAACAAATATGGCGTGGGGTCCGTGGTTATCCACGACTCGATGTTTTTCCAGAATCCGAGCTGGCTGGAAGAGTGGATCGACAAATATCCCCGCAAGGCCAACAAGGTATGGCCCTATTGGGCCGCCGGGCGCTCCGATACCGTGCGCCAGTGGCCCGATCTGTTTGAGGCCCTGGTACGGGAAACCAATTGGAATACCATCTCGATTGGTTTTGAGTCAGGCAGCGACCGCATTTTGCGATTGTTAAACAAAGAATGTACCGAAGAGGATAACAACTTTGCTATTGAGTTGGTGAACCGGCTGGGTGTAGAATTTGAGGATGAAGGCCGGCAGCCGCCGATGTTTTGGGCCAACATTATGCTGGGCATTCCCGGCGAAACCCCCGAAGATGCTTTCAAGACCATGCGTATGCTCAAAACCATGCGTTACGTGTTCCCCTCCATTTCTTACTATGCGCCTTATCCAGGCTCGGCCTTGGGCTACCAGCTCATTGCCGAGGGCAAGAGTCTGATGTCAAAAGACAATTACCATCGCTTTCCGGATGACGAGAAGGTTAAAGGGGTCAACTACCAGTTTTATCGGGAGCTGCTGGCCGGGAAATATGACGACGAAGTGAACCGGGGGCTTGATGAATATGCCCGGCGGCAATCGGGCGCGTATCAGGAGGCATTAGTCAAAGCATGAGCAGTTTTAGCAATCCACATTACATGTATCTATTTGAAATGAAAAACGGCAAACAAAAGTTAGCTTATGGTCAGTCGCCTGAAGACGCCCTGGACATCTTGCGCGTCCGTCTGACCGAAGAAGAGATGGCGGAGATTATCCCGGATAAATATAAAAAGATTTCCCAGCGTAAGATGCAAGCGTATATTGATAATCTGGGCTAGAAATCGGCAAGATAAGGCAAGATAGAAGGGGACCGGGCTGAATATCCCGTTCCCCTTTTTGCTTGGCGTTGTGATGTGGACAACTCCGTAGGAGAATTGGCATGATGTTCACGCAGGAATTTTGGTGTATGATATAGAGTAATCCGTTGCGCCATTTAACTCCGCACGCTGATAGGAAGCTAAGGCCCTTATGAAAATTCGTTCCATCACCCAATTCATCCCCCTCACCTGGCCCCTTGAGGAAGGCAGTATAGCCGGGGCCGGCAAATTCTTGAACGATGCCCGCTCGCGGTTGACCAAAGCCGGGTTTGAGGTGCAAACGGTTCGTCTGGCCATCCCTCCTTTCCTGGATGTTGTGGGTGATCCCGATTCCTCAATTTTACTCGAGTTTGCCCAGGTTCTGGAAGATAAGGCCACCAAACGCAACATCGATTATGTTTCTATAGGGCCGGTGGTGGCCACCACGCCCCTGGCCTTGCTGATGACCATCCACGCCTTGCCCCAACTGATAACCAAAACCGAAAAGATTTTTTCCGGCGTGCTCTTTGCCGCCAGCAACAGTGGGGTCAACTTTGCGGCAGCGCATGCGTTTGCCCAAACGGTTCACCATGTGGCCCAATCAACCCCAAACGGCTTTGGCAATCTGCGATTGGGGGCATTGGCCAATGTGCCGCCCGGGGTACCCTTTTTTCCGGCAGCTTACCACGACGGCGGCACTCCCTTCTTTGCTATTGCCACCGAAGCCGCCGACCTGGCTGTCGAAGCGATCAGTTCATCACGTTCCTTTAACGAGGCCCAAAAGCGCCTGGTGACCACGATTGAAAGTACGGCCAACAACTTTTTGGGCATCGTCGACGCTCTGGTTGATGATCATCAGATTCGCTTCAAGGGGATAGATTTTTCTCTGGCCCCGTTCCCTTTGCAGGCCAGAAGTATTGGCGCAGCCATCGAGAGCTTGGGGGTTGACGTGTTTGGCGGCAGCGGCACCTTGTTTGCCACTTCATTTTTAACCAACTGCATTCGTCAAGCCAACATTCCGCACGTGGGTTTTTCCGGGGTGATGTTTCCAGTCCTCGAAGATAATGTTTTGGCCGAGCGTGCCGAAGAATTTCGCTTTAGTATTAACGATCTATTGCTGTATTCGGCGGTATGCGGCACCGGCCTGGACACCATTCCCATCCCCGGCAACACTTCCGTCGATGAAATGGCCGCTATTTTTGTCGATATGGCTTCGTTGGCCATTGCCCTGAACAAACCTCTCACAGCCCGGCTGATGCCGATTCCCGGTCTGGCCGTGGGTGAAAAGGTGGTGTTTGATTTTGAGTACTTTGCCAGTAGCCGGGTGATGTCGGTGAAAAACTTGGGCGCACAACGACTCTTTGAGTTGGGGTCCTTTTTTGCCGACTCGCCTAAACCATAATCAACAAAAAAGACCCGGCGACTGGGCCGGGTCTTATTCATCGTTTTCAGTAACTCAAAACAACTGCCTCACCAAAAATATTCAGGAAAAGATTTTGAATTTTTACCACGTAGAGACAGGACAATGTCCTGTCTCTACTATATTTCGGCCAATTTTACGTGTTCTTTGACCAATTTTTCCAGCAGGTTGATCTTCTCGGTATCGTCTTTGGTCAAGAGCGGCTGCAAGTTGTCAATTTTCCGGGCAATCTCATAAGTATCGGCAGAGACCAGCAGCAAGGGAACATTGCGCTCCGAAGCCTTGGCAATGATATTGGAAGGCGGCAGGATATTGTTGGTTAAAATCATCCCCACCACGTTGCTTTCCAAGGCAGCCAAAATCATATCGGTGCGGTCGCCGCTGGTAATGGCCAGGCTGCTTTCCTTTTTGAGCACCGGGCTGCGCAGTGCCGCATTCACCGAAGCCGCTCCCACAAAAACATTCTTCACCACGTTGGTCAGGCCGCCTTCACCGGCAACCACTTTGGCAAACAGATACTCGGCCAGATAATCGATGGCATAGTGGGTCAATCTTTCCGTATGTGGAATAATGCCCAACACGTTAGTCCCCATATCTTCCACATCAACCAGGTAGGTATTCTCAAAATTCTCTATATCGTGCAACTTATTGATAATGACCCCGCCAAAGTTCACCTGACTCAAATCAACATGCTTTTTAATAAACGTGATGTCGTCAAAAACAGCGTCTTCATCCCCACTGACAATGATGATGAGCTTGCCACCAATGTACCTGGCTAAAGACATAGCATCGAGAAAAACCGAAATCCCGTAGGCGTAATCTTTGCTGTCCTCAACAAACAACAATTCCTTATCTTGGCCAATGCTATCAACCGCCTCCAGCAGCTTCTCTTTGGTGGCTTCTTCATCATACATGTATCTCAATTTGGAATGGTCAAAGCCCAAGCTCATGTGGGTGGGGTCGTCAGTCAGGCCAAAGATATTGGTTACCAGGGCCGAATCGTAATCCCACAGTTGTTTTTTGCGATAGAGCAGCCTGTCGCCCAGAGGCTTCATGTAGCCGAATTTTTTACCCAGGGCTTTGGCCAGGCCCACAATAAGGCTGGTTTTTCCTGCATTTTGGCGCGTTGAGGCAATAATTAACTTATCCATTGGGGTTACCTTTCTCAACATTAGAAACTAAAACGCGAACGTCCACCGCTTTGGTCCCATCACCTTGCTCATATACCATCAAGGGATTGATCTCAATATCGGTGATGCTCTTACTTTGCCGGATGAGTGTGGCCAGCTTGACGAGCGTATCAATGATACTCTCGATGTCCTTCCGCGCTTCTCCACGTACGCCCAGAAGCAGGGGATAGGATTTGATCTCTTTGATCATACTCACGATTTCGCTGCGGTTCAGGGGGGCGGCCCTAAAAGCCACGTCCTTCATTACCTCCACATAGATGCCTCCCAGACCAAACATCACAATAGGGCCAAAGGCGCCATCTTTTCTGGCTCCCAAAATAACCTCAGTGCCGGATTTGACCATTTCCGATACCTCAATCCCCTGGATGACGGCCTGGGGATTGTAGGCCCGGCAATTTTGAATGATGGCCTGATAGGCGTCGATGATCTCTTCTTTGTTGTCCAGGTCCAGGGCCACCCCGCCCGCATCGCTCTTGTGCAGAATATCCCGGGAAACCACTTTCATAACTACAGGGTAACCAATCTTTTCGGCCAGCCGAACGGCTTCATCCAAACTATGGGCCACATGACTTTGAGGCATGGGCAAACCGGCCACGGCCATCAACTGCTGCGCCTCGTCGGCCAACAAGAACGTGCGCCCATCCTGCAACGCGTTTTGCGCAATTTGTTCAATGGCGTTGATGTCCATCGCTGTTGTATCAACCTCTTCGGTGTAATCTTGGAGATAACTGCGCCATTTATAGGCGGCGCCCAAACACGAAACCGCCTCGTAGACATCGGCAAAAATCGGCACCCCCTCTTTCCTGAGGGTGGTAATACTGTTCTCAACAGCTTCACCGCCCAGGATGGAAAAGACGATAGGTTTTTGCCCGGCTTGATAGTTGGCGTAGTTGGTTTTTATCATCCGGGAAAGACTGTCTGCGTCGAAAACCGCGGTTTCGCAATACAGGGCAATCATCGAACTGATCTCGTTATTTTTCAGGCCGGCCCCCAACGCGCTATTGTAATCGTTGGGAGCAGCCTGACCAGTGATGTCTACCGGGTTTTTGGTCGAACCGAAATCGGGGGTAACCGGAGAAAAGATCTGTTTCAGGGTATGCAGGTCGTCATAAAGTTTTACATTGTACTTCTCGCATGCATCGGTGGCCATTACGCCTATGCCGCCGCCGTTGGTTACAATAACCGTATTTTCACCGTCGGGCATCGGCGTATCGGCCAAAAATTTGGCCCAACTAAAAGCGTCGTCCAAACTTTCGGCCCGGAGCACGCCACATTGACGCATGATGGCGTCAAAAATCTCGTCGGTTCCGGCCAGCGAACCAGTGTGCGAGGCTGCGGCCACAGCTCCACGTTTGGACCGGCCCGACTTGATGACCACCACCGGCTTCTTTTGGGTGGCTTCTTTGAGGGCCTTGATGAATTTCTCGCCTTGTTTGATGCCCTCGATGTACATCAGGATTACTTTGGTGCCATCGTGATAGGTCAGGTAGTCCAGCAAGTCGGCTTCGTCAACATCGGCCTTGTTGCCAACCGACACAATGGCCGACAGGCCGATTTTTTCTGTTGCCGTTTTGCCGATCATGGCAATGCCCAGCGCGCCGCTCTGGGTGATAATGGCCACATTACCGGCCATAATCTTGCCAGGCCCAAACGTGGCATCCAGCGAAACCGCCGCCGAATAGATGCCAAAAATATTTGGTCCCAACACCCCCATACCGTGTTCGCGGGCATAGGTCACAATCTGTTTCTCTTCTTCGGTGTTGCCAACTTCGGAAAATCCAGAGGTGATAATAGATAGATATTTAACACCCTTGGCCGCGCACGCCTTAACCACGTCGAACACAAAGGGGGCCGGGATGGCAATGGTGGCCACATCTATCTCGCCTTCAATTTCGTCGATTGTCTGGTAGATTGGCAACTCCAGAATCTTCCCGCCTTTGGGATTGACGGGGTACACGTGCCCTGAATATCCCCCCTGCACAATGTTTTTGACAATGGTATAACCTATTTTGTTGGGATTGGAAGAAGCGCCGATAACGGCAACAGTTCGTGGTTCAAATAGACGTGTTATCTTCAGGCTGTTGTTGATACTCATTACGTTCCTCTAAACATCATCTTCAATTGATACACGCCCTCTTCAATTCTTTTCTCCAGATCAAACCCCGCAGTTTCAAATAAGTGGAGCATGTGTCTGTTTTCCTGCAACACTTCGGCAGTAAAACCAAGCAAACCTTGTCGCTGGGCCAGGTAGGTGAGGTAAGCAACCAGCTCCTTACCGATGCCCAACCCTTGATAATCGTCTCGCACGGCAAAAGCGGCTTCGGCGGTGTGGGTTTCGCCGTGCACTCCGTATTGCCCTACGCCAACCAGGGTTTCTTTTCCTTCCTCTTCAAGGATGGCCACAATGACCATATCGGTAGTGTAGTCGATTACCACAAATTCCTGCAACTTCTCGTGAGGCATACGTTGGAACACCGACATAAACCGTCGGTACAAACTCCTATCCGAAAGGGCATAGAAGAATTCTTTCAGGCGTGGTTCGTCACTAATTTTCACCGGCCGCAAGAAGACTTCTATCCCACTTTTGGTGGTGCGATAGGTTTCCAACTCTTCGGGATACTCGCCTCGCTTGCCGGGGATAAAGGCCTGATCGCGATAGATCAGGTTTAGCTTTTTGGCTTCTTGAATCAATTTGGGTCTAAATTTGGGATGGGCGATAGAGATTAATTCCATGGCCCGTTCCCTGATATTTTTGCCGTGCAGGTAGGCAATGCCATATTCAGTAACCACGTAATGCACATCACCACGATTGAGGGTGACACCGGCCCCCTCCTTAAGAAAAGGCGCAATCCTGGAAATTTTGCCATCGCCAGCCGTGGAAGGTAATGTTATAATAGTCTTTCCGCCGGGGGCCAAGATTGCCCCGCGCATAAAGTCGGCCTGGCCGCCAATACCGCTATAAAACGTCTGGCCAATCGACTCGGCTGACGCCTGGCCGGTCAGGTCAATTTCCAGGGCGCTGTTGATGGCGGTCATATTGTATTGCTGCGCAATCAAGAGGGGGTCATTGGTATAATCGACCCGCTGAAATTTGATGACGGGATTATCATGGAGAAATTCGTATGTTTCTTTAGAACCCATACAAAACGTGGCAATGGTTTGGCCGCGATTGACCGTTTTTTGGCTATTATCCACCACCCCGGCTTTGATGAGCTTGACCAAACCGTCGGAGAGAAGCTCGGTGTGGACGCCCAGGTGTTTTTTATCGTAAAGGTTATTCATAATGGCATTGGGGATGCTTCCATAACCAACCTGAATGGTATCACCATCTTGAATAAGTCGGGCCACATATTTGCCAATCTCCTGGGCCACCTCATCATCGGCTTCGGTCCTGAACTCCAAAAGGGGTTCATCGTGAGCAATGGCAAAATCTATATCGTCCATGTGAATATAACTGTCGCCGTGGGTGCGCGGCATGTTAGCGTTGATTTGCACAATCACCAGCCGGGCACATTCGGCAGCAGCTTTGGTAATGTCGACACTGATGCCCAGGCTCATATAGCCGTGTGCATCCGGTAATGATGTTTGAATAAGCGCCACATCAATGGGCACCAGGTGGCGGTAAAACAGGTCAGGGATTTGAGACAGAAAAATGGGCGAATAATCGGCCAGACCCTCGTTAACAGCGTTTCTGGTGCTATCGCCCACAAAAAAAGAATTATACCGGAAATGATCCTTAAATTTGACATCGGCATAAGGAGCAACCCCCAAACTCCACACGTGGAATACCTCAGCATCAAAAAAAGCAGAGGGATGAGATTCCACATAATTAATGAGGGCTTGTATCAGATATTGGGGTTCGCCACAGGCAGTACTGATAAATATTCTATCGCCCCGGCGGATATTTTTGAATATCCTATTTTCCGAGGCAAACTTGTCCGGGTAGGCTTGCTTTAACTCATCTAAGTATTTTCTGTTCATGGGGTGCGCAACCTTCTGGCAACATATACGGTTGTCCAGTAAGAAACTATACTTCAGAATCGAAAACGTTTTTAGTGATAGATGTCACCAAAAAAATGGACAGATGACACCTATTTTGCCAATGGGGGATAATCTGTTTCTATATCGCTCAACCCAACCAACTCGTAATTATCGAATCCAGGTTATTATAAACCTTTCGTTCGTAGCCGTCCAATACCGCCTGAACTTAGGGTACGGGCCATTTTTGATTGTGCAATTTGGATATGTTATAATCAAGTGTTGACGCCAACTCAAACCAGTCAAACAGGAGCCTTTTGACGCAAAGGGTGTACCCTTGTGTCTTTGTGTTGACTCTTTGTAGACCGGAGACGAACCGATATGCACGTTTTGCACGCCCACTGGCATTTCCCCACCGGCCCCACCGATAAGGAGGGCATGCTGTTGTGGGCTGAAAATTCTGAAGCAACCCGAACCAAAAAAAGAGGGCGGGCCGGCAAAACCGCTCAACCTCACCCCTTCTGTACCGACCCTACTCTCACCGGGCTCCTGCTGAAAAAGCTGACGCATACCACCGTTCAAAGACAGATCAACTGGCTCACCCTCCTCTTGCCAACCACGCGTTCCGGCCCGCAACCCTCGCCACAACTGGTACACGATTGGGAGATTGAGGACACCCAAGCGGTACTTTCGCCCTGGCTGGTAGCGGGGGTGTGGTTGTCGGCGGAGGAAACTTTCCATTTTTTGACCCATCTTCCGGTTAATGAAGATGTATCATCCCACCTGACGTTGGGCAACGAGGTGCGCTACTGGCAAACCGTCACCAACTTGGTGCTGGAAACCCTGGCCCAACAGAAAATCCTGCCTGTTCTGGCCCAGCCCGACCCCAAACGCGCGACCTTTGACGCTCGCTGGCTGCCCGTCCTGGACGGCCCTCAAGACGGCCCGCGCGTAGCGCGCCTGCTGGAGGCCATGCCGCCGCTTTGCCGCGTCGAGGCCGATGCCCCCACCAACGCGCCCTCGCCGCGTGTGATTCTGGAAACCTTTTTAAACACCATAACCGACGCTCTGGCTCGCCGGTGGGGAAAAGCGCCGTCTCGCCTCTATCCTGACCGTGACGCAGCGCACGCCTGGCTCAATGCCCTGTTTACGGCCAGCCCCAACGTTTCCGGCTCCGTGGCCCAACTCAAACACCTGTCCCAAAATCACCAACTCTGGCTGCGCAATCTGCACGTGGCCGGCGACAAGACATTTCGCATTGCCTTTCGATTGGAAGCGCCTGCGCAACAGAGCCAGGCCAAAACCGAAGCACCCTGGCGCTTACATTACCTTCTTCAGGCTCGCGACGACCCCAGTCTCCTGGTTCCGGCGCAACAGGTGTGGCGAGTGAGAGGCAACGCCCTAAATGCACTCAACCGCCGTTTTGAACAACCGCAGGAGAAATTACTGGCCGGATTGGGTCATGCAGCGCGGCTATTCAGTCCGCTTAAACATGGCCTGAAAACGGCCAGCCCCACCGCATTGTCCCTTTCCACCCAGGAAGCGTTTGACTTTCTGCGTGAGGGCGCGCCGTTGCTGGAAGCCAGTGGCTTTGGCGTGTTGGTGCCACCCTGGTGGAACAAACCCGGCACGCGACTGGGCGTGCGGCTAAAAATGAAATCGGCCCAGGGTCCCGGCGCCGATGGCATCCCCAAAAGCAACATGACCTTTGGCAACCTCATCCGCTACCAATGGGAACTGTCTCTGGGTGATACTACCCTTACCCGCGAGGAGTTCGATGCCCTCGTGGCGCTCAAGTCACCGCTGGTGCAAATTCGCGGCCAGTGGGTCCAACTCAACCCGGAACAAATCGAAGCGGCCATTCAGTTTTGGGAAAAGCAAAATCTGGAAGCTGAAGTGGGGATACCAGAGGCCCTGCGCATGGGCCTGGGCGCCGCCGATACGGTCAACGGCCTGCCAGTGGAAAAAGTTGAGTTTGAAGGTTGGTTCAAACAGTGGATGGAACGCTTCACCGGCAGCGAGAAATTGGCCGAACTGCCCCAACCGCAAGGGTTGCAGGGCCAGCTCCGGCCCTATCAGGTATATGGTTACTCCTGGCTCGACTTTTTCCGCCGTTGGGGATTGGGGGCCTGTCTGGCCGACGATATGGGCCTGGGCAAAACCATCCAAACCCTGGCTATGCTTCTACGCGAAAAGGAAGCGAGCCAGGCTCTCCCCGGCCCGGTTCTGCTGGTCTGCCCCACCTCGGTGGTGGCCAACTGGGACCGCGAGGTGAAACGGTTTGCCCCCACCCTGACCACGTTGGTGCATCAGGGCGGCGACCGGCTGCGGGACGAAGCCCTCACCGAACAGGTTAAAGCCACCGATATGGTGCTTACCAGTTACGCCCTGGCCCGGCGGGATGCCGACGCGCTCAAAAATATCAACTGGTTTGGTCTGATCCTGGACGAAGCCCAAAACATCAAAAATCCAGAAGCCAAACAGACCCGGGCCATTCGCCAGATACCGGCCCAGTTTCGGGTGGCGCTCACCGGCACGCCGGTAGAAAACCGGCTGTCGGAGTTGTGGTCCATTATGCATTTTCTCAACCCCGGCTACCTGGGATCGCGCCACGGCTTCCGGCAGCAATTTGCCCGGCCCATCGAGCGTTACAGCGACGACGAAGCCACCCAACGCCTGCGCCAGATGGTTTCGCCTTTTATCATGCGCCGGGTCAAAACCGACCCCACCGTGATTCAAGATTTGCCCGACAAACAGGAGATGAAGGTTTACTGCAATCTCAGCGAAGAACAGGCCACGCTCTACGAGTCGGTGGTGCAAAAGGCCATGCAGGAAGTAGATGAGGCCGATGGCATTCAGCGCAAGGGACTGGTTCTGAGCATGCTGATGCAATTAAAACAGGTGTGCAATCATCCCGCTCAATTTTTGCACCAGATTGGCGAAGGCCAACCCCTTGATGTAGAAATCGAAACCAAACGCAGCGGCAAATTGGCCCGCCTGGCCGAAATGCTGGAAGAGGCCGTGTCAGTAGGCGACCGGGTGCTGGTGTTTACCCAGTTTGCCGAAATGGGCGAGTTTCTCAAACAACATTTGCAGGAGCGGCTGGGAGTATCGACCCTGTTTTTGCACGGCGGCGTGCCCGCCCCCAAACGCACCGTGATGATCAACCGCTTTCAGGACGATCCGCACGGACCGCCGATTTTTATTCTCTCGCTCAAGGCGGGCGGCACCGGCCTGAACCTGACCCGGGCCAATCACGTGTTCCATTTTGATCGCTGGTGGAACCCGGCCGTAGAAGACCAGGCCACCGACCGGGCCTTTCGCATTGGCCAGACGCGCAATGTGCAGGTACACAAATTTGTCTGCGCGGGAACGATGGAAGAGATGATTGACCAGATGATCGAGAGCAAAAAAGCCCTGGCTCGAAGCATCGTTGGCAGCGGCGAAAACTGGCTCACCGAACTGTCCACCGACGAACTGCGCGATCTGGTCAGCCTGCGGCGGGAGTAAACTGGCCGCCGCTATCAGCCGGGGATTCCGGAGGTAGATAGATGAGTCGTTACGATTATTACAGTTATTTCAAACCCAGCCAGCCCATCGAAACCGATCAGGGTATTAAGGCCAAAAGCAAACGCGGCGAGTTTGTCAAAAACTGGTGGGCAAACCGTTGGATAAAGAGTTTGGAAAAACTGGTCGATGCAGGACGGCTGCGCCGGGGCCGCACCTACGCCCGCAAAGGCCAGGTGCTTTCGATTGAAGAAACCAAAGCGGGCCTTAAGGCCAAAGTGCAAGGCTCGCGCCGCACGCCCTATAAAGTCACTATTGAAATCGACCACCTGAGCGATGCCCAGTGGGAGCGGGTGATCGACGCCCTGGCCGAACAGGCCATTTTTTCGGCTCAACTGCTGGCCGGGGAAATGCCCGACGACATTGAAGACGCCTTCCGCGCCGCCGGGGTCAGCCTGTTCCCCGAAACCGAGGTGGAGTTGATAACCGAATGTTCCTGCCCCGACTGGGCCAATCCTTGCAAGCACGTGGCCGCGGTGCACTACATTTTGGGCGAGCAGTTTGACGAAGACCCCTTTATGCTCTTCCGGCTGCGAGGTCGAACCCAGGACCAGATTTTGGCCGCCCTGCGAACCCGGCGAGCCGATACGGTTGAACCGGACGAGGCGTTGGTGGAGGAAACCGCCGAACCAGTGCTCCCCCTGGCCGAAATGATCGACACCTTCTGGGAAGTCGGCCAACCGTTAACCCACTTCAAAACCACCATCAAGCCGCCGGTCACCGAGTTCCCCGTACTCAAGCGGTTAGGGCAGCCCTCGTTTTTGGCCGATGATCTGTTGACAACCCTTGGCCCGACTTACCACGCCATCACCGAGGCAGCGCTGACCGCAGCCTTTGGCGAAGAGACCGAAAATGGAGAGGAACAACCGGAAGCATGAGCCATTATGCCTCGTCGCCACAACCGACCCAACTGGCGGAAATTCTCTACCAAAAAACCAACGACCAACTCAAACAACTGGCCAAACTTTGCGATGCTTGTCGGGGCGCTACCCGCAAGGACGACCTGGTTCGTTGCATTCATTGTACGGTGATGAAGCCGGAGTCATTGCGGCAGGTATGGCGGCAACTGGATGATTTATCCAAAAAAGCCGTGGCTGCGGCCTATCATAATGACGGCGAATTCAACCAATCCGCGTTTGTGGCCCAATATGGCACCCTGCCGGAACGGCCTAAAAAAAATATGTGGTCGTATTATTCCGAACCCATTCCCCTGGATTTGTTTCTTTACGATGGCCGCCTGCCCGCCGACCTGATCCCGTTACTGGTCGACCTGGTGCCGCCGCCGGACAAGTTTCAACTCACCGGCTTGGCCGAACCGCCCCAAACTGTTGAAATGCAGGGTTACACCCTGGAATTACAGCGCGCCGAAACCGAGCAGGCCGGATTACACGACTTGCTGGCCTACTTGCGTTTGGTTGAACAAGGCCAGATCCAAATCACGGCCACCTCGAATCGGGCCACGGTAGGCAGCCTGAAAAAGCTGGTCAATGACCTGCTGGTGGGGGATTTCTTTTCCCTGCCGGATAAATACCGGGCCACCGATACCATTCGTCCCTTTGGGCTGGACGTATTTGCCCAGGAAGCGGGCCTGGTTGCCAAAGCCAGGGGCCGCAACCAACTACAACTCACCGACACCGGGCGCGAATATTACCAAACCCAAAACCCCGAAATTCTGCTGGAGGCTGTCGAAACCTGGACCCAGCAGGGTCAGTTTGATGAGTTGAGCCGGATTTCGGCCCTAAAAGGTCTGAATAGCCGGAGCACCCGCCTCACTGCCCCGGCCAGTCGCCGGGAGGCCGTACTAGAAGCGCTATCCTGGTGTCCGGCAGGCGCATGGATTGCTATTGACGACTTTTACCGGGCCGTCAAAATCTGGCATTTTGACTTTGACGTGGAAACCACCTATTACAGCAACCTGTATGTGGGCTATCGAGATTATGGCGAGCTTTACAGCGGTACGTACTGGACGGTGACCAAAGGACTTTACATTAATGCCCTTATCTGGGAATATCTTGGCTCGATTGGCGCGGTGGATTTGCTCTACACCCACCCCAGTGATACGGCCATTGATGCCGATTTGTATTATGATGACGATTATTTGAGTTTGTACGACGGGTTGTGGTATTTTAAGATCAACAACCTGGGCGCGTATCTGTTGGGCCAGGCGGCTGAGTATGTACCGTCCAAACCCTTACACGAACCATTGTTTGCTATTTCCTCGGATCTGCGCGTTACCTTAATCAGACCCAACGACTTAACCCCCAACAATCAGAACCTGCTGGCCCAGGTTGCCGTGGCCCGGGGCAAACATTACCATCTGGATGCCCAACAATTCCTTACCTCCCTGGAAACGGGCGCCGACGCTGACTATCTGATTGACTTTTTGCAGCAGCGACACCAGGGGCCATTGCCGCAAGAGGTCACAGCGTGGCTGGAAAAAATTCGCCACAACAGCCAGCTTTTTTCCCGAGGCGAGCCAGCCGTCTTTATCAAAGCTCAGTCGACTGACCTGATAGATATGGTTACCAACGATCCAGTTTTGCCCAAACTCTGTTATGTGACCGGGTCAAACATGTTGGTTATTTCCAACCGCAAAGAAAAGGCTTTTCGGGCCAGATTGAAAGAACTGGGATATATTCTACAATAATCAGGGACAAACAATGAGTGCCAACACCCCCCAAAAAAGAATATATTACCGGGCCAGAGATGATTTGAGAATCAATGACCTGCCCGTTTTTTTTGGCTGGGTCGATTTTGCGGGGAATGTATTAGTGGGAGAACATTATAAGCCCAAACTCGATCCGTCAACCGGCGTCTACATAATTGGTTATTATAAAATCGAGGGTGAGGCCGCCAATTTTTCGGAAACGTTTGAAAAACATGGTCTTACGGAAATCACCCAGGAAGATTTTCATAATTTGTTGAGCCAATGGACCCGGGGCGGCGTTTACACCCCTCAGCAATGGGGGCTATCCTGGGCCTGGAAAAAAGCTTGAGGAATCCTCCAAAATTATTCTTTAAATACTTGCTTTCTGTTTGACGACTCGCCACTCTTCATTTATCATGTCACTCGTAAGAAAAAAGTGACCCGCCCCTGTCCGGCGGGTCAAATGCTGTTAGGGAGTTTTTATGCTAGATAGACTTGCTGCGGTAGAAGCACGTTACAATGAACTGATTGGACTGATGGGGAGTCCAGGCGTAACCAGCCACCCGGAACTCCTGATGAAGTATGGACAGGAACAGGCCAGCCTGGAGCCGGTAGTAAAGGCTTACCATCGCTATCGCGACGTGGAGAACCAACTGGATGACGCCCGGGCCATGCTCAACGAAGACCTGGATGAGGACATGCGGGCGATGGTCAAGGAAGAAATTGAAGCCTTGACCCAAAAACGAGCCAGGTTGGAGCAAGAATTACGGGTGATGTTGCTGCCCAAAGACCCCAATGATGATAAAAACGTAATTATGGAAATTCGGGCCGGGGCCGGCGGCAACGAGGCCGGCCTTTTTGCCGCCGACCTGTTCCGCATCTACAGCCGTTATGCCGAGCGCCAACGCTGGAAAACATCGATTTTGAGCCGCAACGAATCGGGCATTGGTGGTTTCAAGGAAATTATTTTTCAGGTAAACGGCCAGGGCGCCTATTCCAAACTCAAATACGAAAGTGGGGTTCACCGGGTGCAGCGCATCCCCGAAACCGAAAGCGGGGGACGCATTCATACTTCCACCGCCACCGTGGCCGTTTTGCCAGAAATGGACGAAGTGGAAGTGAAGATCGACCCCAATGAAGTTCGGATTGATGTGTTCCGTTCTTCCGGGCCGGGTGGGCAAAGTGTCAATACCACCGATTCGGCGGTGCGGTTGACCCATCTTCCCACCGGCATTGTCATTAGCTGCCAAGACGAAAAGAGCCAGTTACAGAACAGAGCCAAGGCTTTTAATATTCTGCGGGCGCGCCTGTATGACCTGGAACAACTCCGTTTAGAGGAAGAACACGGCGCGGCGCGGCGTTCTCAGGTGGGTAGCGGCGACCGCAGTGAAAAAATCCGTACCTATAACTTCCCCCAAACTCGCGTCACCGACCACCGGATTGGCTACACCAGCCACCGGCTGGAGAATATTCTCAATGGCGAGATTGACGAGTTTATCGAGGCCTTGACCGAAGCCGACGAAGAGAAGAAATTGCAAGAACTGGCAACAACGTAAGAAGGCGCATCTTGGCCGGAAACACCCTAACCCAGATTCTAGCCACAGCCACTCACCGCCTGGCCCAGGCAGGTAATGATACGCCTCGCCTGGATGCCGAGGTGCTGCTGGCCCATGGGCTGGGGCGGGATCGCATCTGGCTTTATACCCATCCTCAGGAAATCCCAACCGCCATCCAACTGAGCAATTTTTTTGACTTGCTCAGCCGCCGGGAGCAGCGTGAGCCGGTGGCCTACATAACCGGGCACAAAGAGTTTTTTGCGCTCGACTTCCAGGTAAATCAACACGTGCTCATTCCGCGTCCAGAAACAGAATTACTGGTTGAAACGGCGATTCACACAGCAAATCAGCGAATTAGTGAATCAGCAGACCAGCAAATCAACCAGCCTACAACCGGCAAATCAATAATACCGCAACGCTCCACAGATCGCACCGGCCCCATTTCAATCGCCGATATCGGCACCGGCAGCGGTTGTATCGCGGTGGCGCTGGCCAAGAATATTCCTGAAGCAACTCTTTTTGCCGTAGATATTTCGTCTCAGGCATTAGCAGTGGCCCGGGGCAATGCCATCCGGCACAACGTGGCGGATAACATTAAATTTTTGCGGGGAGACCTATTGCTGCCCCTGCCCGGTCCGGTCGATTTGGTGGTCAGTAATCCGCCCTACGTCAGCCGTTCAGAATTGAACGCAGCTTCGCCGGAGGTTCGCCAATACGAACCCGGGCTGGCTCTGGATGGAGGCGAAGACGGTCTGGAACTTATCGGTCGGTTGCTGCCTCAGGCCAGAGAAAAACTACGGCCCAGGGGTAGCCTGCTGGTAGAAATTGGGTCGAGTCAGGGATCGGCGGTGGTTTGCCTGGCGCAAAAGCACTTTTCTGGAGCCAATATTCGGCTAAAACAGGATTTGGCCGGGTTAGATCGGTTATTGGTGGTTGAACTGGCTGAGTAGCCGCGATTCCCCTTTTTTTAATTTTTCATTATACTAAGGCCACTCTACCGCTTTGATTTGCGGTAGTTTCTCATTTTCTCATTCCCAAACTCAGTTTGGGAACGAGAAAAATGTTGGCGCCGGGAACAGCCAACATGATCCTGTTTGATTGTAATGTAATGAGGAAAAGAAGGAAAGGAGAAGCGAATTTGATGTCGCCATCAAAGTCAAACCCCCTGATACGCCTCTTTGAGTTGGTATTTGATAGCCGACCCGGTAAATTCATTAACAGTTTTCTACTGTTGCCAGTTCTTGTTTTAACCGTGCTGGTTTTGCCCCCATTTGCCATTCCCGATCGTCTGCTCAGCATCGGTTACACCCGGATTGATCATGACGACGGCGGGATGGTAGAAGACCTGGACGGAGCGAGTGTCACTTTTCTGCCGGAGGCAATGGACCGCTCAATTCGGGTCAAATTGACGGCCATTCCGCGCCAGCTTTTTCTGGAAGGAACTGCCGGCAACAGCCTGCTGGCCGCCGTTCAGAACATCCCCCCGCATCTCATCGTCAAAAGCCCCTATTACCGGATTCTGCACAAGGGGACCATGCCGGAAAAAGTGATTGTTAGAGTGCCGATTCCCAACGAGGCTGAACCCTATTCGACGCTTGACCTGTACGCCTGGAACGGGGAAAGTTGGGCCTGGTTGCCTCATCGCAAACTTTTCAGCCGAGACATTATGGAAGCCGAACTGGATTACCTGCCGGGATCGGTGGTGGTTATGCAAACGCGGCCAGTCCAGCCTGAGGTGGCCACGGATTACTCGCCGGATAGCATACTGCCGGATTACATTAAAGAGTTGCCGGTGGAAATCAATCCCCAAGGGCTGCAATTAGATAGCAATGGCCGGATCACTGATAACCTGGGACAGCTTCCCCCGGAGATTCAGGAGACCGCCTCCTTTACCGTGCTGCCAACCCTGCGCAACTGGGACGAAACCGGCCCAGTTCGATCTGATCTGATTGACAATTTGCTGGTAGACTCCGAGGCCCAAGAGCGACATCTTCAGGAAATTGTCCGGCTTATCCAACGCAATGGCTATGCCGGCATCGACCTTGATTACCGGGGCATCAATCCTCGCTTGCAGGCGGAGTATACCTTGTTTCTAACCCGGTTGCGGGAGACCCTGCCGGATGACGCAAAACTTTCGGTCCGGGTGGAATTACCGCAGCAAATCTCGGCAGATATGTGGGAGACGGGCGCATACAACTGGCTGGCAATAGGCCGGTTGGCTGATGTGGTCAAGATACCCACCTACCCTGATCCCAGAGCTTACCCACCGGGTGGTCAGATGGAAACCATGTTGGATTGGGCCGTCGGTCAAATTGACCGTTACAAGCTGCAATTGTTGCTGCCCACCAGTAGCACGGAACAGGCGGCGGGCGTTACCCGCCACATCAGCTACCAACAGGCCCTCGAAGCGTTTGGCGCGGCAACCATTGTGGGGGAGTCTCCTGTTATTGCGCCAGGGCAAGACATAGCCTTTACCTTGCAAGGAGCGCCGGCCTCAACCGGCGTCCAGTTCGACGAAGCCAGTGGTACGTACTGGCTGGCCTATCTGGACGACAATCAAATTCAGCACACCGTTTATTTGGAAAACACAGCCAGTATGGCCCGCAAACTGCAACTGGTGACGCAATACAATTTGCGCGGGGTGGCTATTCAAAATCCAGGCAGTCAAAATAGCGACCCCCACCTCTGGGAGGTTGTTCAGAAATTTGTAAATTTGGTCATCCCGCCGGTAGAGAGCCAATATGCCGTGATCTGGCGGATACAGAATGAGGATGGTGGCGTGATTGCGGAAGAAATGGTTGACCTGAGTGATCCAAATTACCGGTGGACGGCCCCGGAGGCCGGTGGAGCTTACCGGGTTGGAGCCGTGATTGCCGCGGGTCACGATAGCCAGGCCGCCGTACCCCGTGGCGAAGTAGCGATTCTGGTGGCGACGCCCACCCCAATACCCACCCCCACCCCGTTGCCTACGCCCACGCCCATCCCCGCATCCCCCACGCCCACCCCCGAACCCCAACCAGAACCGGCCAAGGCCCAGCAACAAGCAGCAGCCCCGGCGAAACAACCGGCTGCCGCTCCAGCCGTAGCATCGGCTGTGGGCAACCTGCCGTTTGATTACGGTATTCAGGTTGACCCGGGAAATCACAAAAACAACGTGGGCCAGGTCCAGGGAATGGGTTTTAGATGGGTGAAATTGCAGATGCCCTGGAAATATGTCGAACCTGAGCCGGGAAATTATCAATGGGGCACGTGGGACGAAATTATTGGCAATTATGCTCGCAATGGCATCAAAGTAATGCTGAGTATCCCCAAAGCGCCGGACTGGGCCCGCCCCTCTGGCACCGACTTTGGCGCGGAAGGTCCCCCAGCCGACCCGAACACCTACGCCAAGTTTGTGGGATTGGTAGCCCAACGTTACAGCGACGGGGTCCAGGCCATCGAGGTGTGGAACGAGCAGAATATTGATTACGAATGGGGCCGAGAGCCGTTTGACCCGGCGCGGTATATGGAACTACTCAAGGTTTCTTACAATGCCATCAAAGCGGCCAATCCCGGCATGATTGTGGTGAGTGGCGCGCCCACGCCCACGGGCGCGCCTCCGCCAGCGGCCATGGACGATCAGGAATACCTGCGGCAAATGTATGCCCACGGTCTCAAACAATATTCCGACGCCATCGGTGCGCACCCCAGCGGCTTTGCCAACCCGCCTGATGCTCTTTTTACGGGCGGCGATTATGACCCCAACCGGGGTTACGACGACCACCGCAGTTTTTTCTTCCGCAATACCATGGAAGCTTACCGCCAGATTATGGTTGAAAACGGCGACAGCGCCAAAACCATCTGGCCAACCGAGTTCGGCTGGCCAGTGATGCGCTATGATGATGGCCGCTTCCCCTTTGCCGCCGAAAACTCATTGGAACGGCAGGCGCAGTGGACGGTGCAGGCGTATCAATTGGGTAAACAGTGGGGCTGGGTGGGGACCATGTTCCTCTGGAATCTGGACTACAACGCCACCGCAGGCGGTACTGAACTGGCCAATTTTGGTATTGTGGGTACACCCACCTATGATGCCCTGGCCAACATGCCCAAATAAGGGCCAGGGTGTTTGAAAATCCGATATTTTGCTTTTTCTCCCTCTTTAAATATACTTATCACCATGTTTCAGTTGGTGAAGGTTGGATGTTGGTTCTGGGAACAGCCAACATGGTTGGTAGTTAGCCGTTAGCTTGGCGCAGTTAACCGGTTGTGGTTAACTGTTGGTTGCTAGCGGCTAACCGTTTGTTTGAAGGAAAGGAGACGCGCATTTTATGTCGTCATCAAACCCAAATCCCTTGATGCACATCTTTGAGACAGTTGTGGAGAGCCGTCTCGGTGGTGTGGTTATCAATTTCTTATTGATTCCCCTGCTCATTTTGAGCGCGTTACTCTTGCCGCCCGTATCCCTGGCCGATCGGGTGCTTAGCATTGGTTACGAACGCATCGGCCGTGACGGCGGCGCGATTCAAGACCCGGACGGAACCCAAATTACATTTTTGCCGGAAGGGATCCGGCGTTCGTTTCGGGTCAGGCTGAACGCCATCCCCCGCAGCCTGTTTTTGCAGGGCACAGCCAATAACCCCCTATCGCCCGCTGAAACCGGCAACCTGCTCAATGCTGCGGAAAGTATTCCCCCTAACCTGATTGTCAAAAGTCCTTTTTACCGGCTTCAGCACAAAGGCGTAATGCCAGAAAGGGTTATGCTCAACGTGCCCATTCCCAACGAGGCTGAACCCTATAACACGCTTGACCTGTATGCCTGGAACGGCGAAAGTTGGGAATGGCTGCCCAACCGCAAGATTCTGACGGAAGACCGCATCGAGTCGGAACTCGATTACCTGCCTGACTCGGTGGTGGTGATGCAAACCCATCCCATCCACCCCAATGTTTCAACAGATTACTCGCTGAACACGACCCTGCCCGATGATGTTAAAGATGCGCTGGTAGAAATCAATCCGCAGGGTTTGTTATTGGATAGCAATGGGGGCCTTGTGGATAATCTGGGCCAACTTCCCCCAGAAATTCAAAACGCCACCACCTTCACCGTGATTCCCACCATCCGCAACTGGAGCGACGATGGTTCCATCCGTTCCGACCTGATTGACAATCTGCTCATCGACGCTGAAGCCCGCGAGCTGCACATTGAGGAAATTGTCAGCATGGTGCAGCGCAATGGCTACGAGGGAATCGATCTTGATTATCGGGGCATCAACCCCGACCTGCGCCAGGAATATGCTTCCTTCCTGGCGCAATTGCGCAATGCGTTGCCGGGTGGTACCCAACTTTCGGTTCGGGTGGAGTTACCCCACCAGATTTCGGCGGACACCTGGGACACGGGCGGGTATGACTGGCAGGCCATAGGCCGGGTGGCCAATGTGGTCAAGGTACCCACTTACCCCGATCCCCGCGCTTACGCGCCGGGCGGCCAGATGGAAACCATGCTGGATTGGGCCGTTGGCCAGATCAACCGCTACAAGTTACAACTGCTCCTGCCCACCAGTAGCACGGAGCAGGTTAATGGGATTACCCGCAACATCAGTTACCAGCAGGCGTTGGAGCCAATCGGCGCGGCCTCGATTGTGGGTGAGTCAAACATCGTTGCCCCTGGTGAGGAAGTTGCCTTTACCTTGCGGGGAGCGCAGGCCTCCACCGGCATTCAGTTCGACGGCGCCAGCGGCACCTACTGGTTTGCCTATCTGGACGATAACAACGTGCAGCACACCGTTTATTTGGAAAACGCGGCCAGCATTGCCCGCAAGCTACAACTGGTGGCCCAATACAACCTGCGCGGCGTGGCGGTGCAAAATCTGCTCAACGAAAACAACGATGCCCGCATCTGGGAAGTTGTTCGCAAATTCCTTGATCTGGTCATCCCGCCGGTTGAAAGTGAATATTCTGTGATCTGGCGAGTGCAGAACGAGACTGGGGGCGTAATTGCCGAGGAAATTGTCGACCTGAGCGAACCCAACTACCGCTGGCAAGCCCCCGAAGCCGGCGGCTCGTATACGGTCAATGCGGCCATCTCTTCCGGTAAAGACAGTAATGTGGCCGTGCCCCGTGGCGAGGTGGCGTTGCTGGTTGCCACGCCGACCCCCTCGCCAACGCCGACCCCCCTTTCCACGCCCACCCCGACGCCAGAACCGCCAACGCCAACACCCCAGCCTCAGTCTCAAGAAGAAGCCCCGGCCCAGGAAGCCCCGGCTCAACAACCGGCAGCGGCGCCCCCGCCAGCAGCGGCCTCGGTAAACGTGCCCTTTGGCTACGGAGTGCAGGCCGACCCGCGCGGCAACACGGCCGGCAATATTGGCCACATCAAAGCGTTGGGTTTCAACTGGGTTAAATTCCAGATGCCCTGGAAAGATGTCGAGTCGTCGCCGGGCAATTACTCCTGGGGTATGTGGGACGATATTATTGGCCAATATAACGCTAACGGCATCAACGTGATGCTCAGCATTCCCAAAGCCCCCAGTTGGGCACGGCCCGGAGATGACGACAAGAGCGTCGAAGGTCCTCCGGCCGACCCGGCTACTTACGCCAATTTTGTAGCCCAGGTGGCAACACGCTACGCCGGTAAGGTTCAGGCCATCGAGGTTTGGAACGAGCAAAACCTGTGGTATGAGGCCGGAGGCCGGGGACGCATTAATCCGGCTGCCTATGTTCAACTGTTACAGTTGTCTTATCAGGCCATTAAAGCCGTGAATCCGGATATGATTGTCATCAGCGGCGCGCTGACCCCGGCCGGTAGCGTAGGCGATATGGCGATGGATGACATTGACTATCTCAACCAGATGTACGCCAACGGGGCCAAAGGTTATTTTGACGCGCTGGGCGCGCACCCCAGCGGCTATAACTGCCCGGCCAACGGCGACTGGACCACCGTTGAAGACCCCACCGCCACCAACTTCCGCGGGCCTTTTGAAAACCGGCACCATAGTTGGTGTTTTCGGGGGACGATGGAAGGGTACCGCAACGTGATGGTGGCCAACGGCGACGGCGGCAAGGCCATTTCTCCCACCGAGTTTGGCTGGGCCGTGTCCGGCAATCCCCAACCCGGTTACGAGTATGCCCGCGACAACACCTACGAAGAACAGGCCCAATGGTTTGTGGAAGCCTACCAGTTGGCCAAGGGCTGGGGCTGGGTTGGTCCGATGTTCCTCTGGAACCTGGACTACGGCGTCACCGCCCCGGGCACCGAGTTGGCTGCCTTTGGGATTATTGGTACTCCGACGTTTAACGCTTTGGCCACTATGCCCAAATAATCAATAAAAAAATCATAAGCCCGGGAATAAAACAGGGTTTACCCTTCACAATCTCGGGCTTTTTTGGTGAGTAGGAAAAAATGAGTCAAAATTTGCATCCACAAAAAAAAGATACAAAACCCTTGCTGATAGCCCTCCCCGTTCTGGTGGGGGGAGGGATTGCTCTGGTGGTGCTCTGTGCAGCCGCTTTTGCCGTTTACGCCATCTTCTTTTACGAGCCGGGGCCTGATCAGGAAAAAACTGAGCCAACCCCCACCTACGAGATTGTCCGTTTTCAGAATGAAGGCGAGCCGCTAGCAACAACTGAACCGGCCGCCACGCCCCTGGTTTCTGCGTCCGAGTCCGACACGCCGGTTCCAACTGAGGTCGCCAACCCGGAACAATCCTCACCCCCGGCTGACCCCAATGCCGGCCAGCAAACCGAACCACAACCGCCGCCGGTTGAAGTCCGGATTAATACATCGCCGGTTACCATGACCTCGCCGGATTACGGCATGCAGGTGTTCCTTTTTTGGCAAGAGGAAATTGCCGACCGGGACCTGCAATTGGTGCAGGACGCCGGTTTTCGCTGGGTGAAGCAGGAGTTTGCCTGGCGTGAACTCGAAGGCGCGGGCAAAGGTGCGTTTGACTGGAGCCGCTCCGACCGGATTATGGACCAGATTGACGCGCATGGACTGAACGTGATTGTCCGCCTGGGCGTGCAGCCCGA
Source organism: Anaerolineae bacterium (assembly GCA_016926805.1). Lineage (GTDB taxonomy): Bacteria > Chloroflexota > Anaerolineae > 4572-78 > J111 > JAFGNV01. Next base: position 107,700 of record JAFGNV010000008.1, on the reverse strand, counting down.
GTGGGCCGGCGGCGGCTACCCCGAGGTAGGCCCGCCCAATAACCTGCAAGATTTTGCCGACTTTGCCACTGCCGTGGCAACCCGCTACAAAGGGCGGGTTGACGCCTACCAGATCTGGAACGAACCAAATCTGGCCCGCGAGTGGGGCAATCGCCCGCCCAATGCCGCCGAATACACCCAAATGCTCAAGGCAGCCTACGAAGCGATCAAGGCGATTGACCCCTATCCCCTGATTATCAGCGCGGGCATGGCCCCCACCACCCGCAACGATGACGTGGCCCGGCCCGATACCTATTTTGTGCAAGAAATGTACGACGCCGGGGCCAAGCCTTACTTTGACGCTCTGGGCGTGCACGGCGCGGGCTACGCTTCACCGCCGGAAACCGACCCCGCCGAGGTCGCCCGGACGCCCGGCCTGGCCAACCCTGGCGATTTTAAGCCGGAAAACGCTGTGCCGGAAGAATTACGCCGGGTATACTGTTTTCGTCACGTGGAAGACGTGCGGGCGGTGATGGTGGCCAACGGCGACGCCGACAAGCAGGTGGTCTTACTCGAGTTTGGCTGGACCATCGACCCGCGCCCGGACTCGCCCTATAACTGGCACGCCGTCACCCCGGAACAACAAGACCAGTATTTTCAACGAGCCTACGCCTATGCCAAAGAAAACTGGCGACCCTGGATTGGCGTTATGAGCCTTATTTACATTGCCAATCCGCAGTGGACCATGCAAGACGAACAAACTTACTGGAGCATTGTCTATCCCACTTATCCCGAATTCACCCCGGCCCCGGCCTATTTTGGCCTGAAGGGAATGCCCAAGGACTGAGGCTGGGACTGCATAAAACCGTTCCGGCAGCAGGCAGTAGAGACAGGACAATGTCCTGTCTCTACAAAAATAGGGAACAAACTTATGCAAGGTTGCATCAACGTGAAACGTAATCAAAAACCGGTTGTTAGCAAAAATACCTCTGCGGGTTACGTTTCACCTTTTACCACTTTCAGATTTGATTTCAACGTGCTGCTGGTCTGGCTGTTGGTTTTACCAGCAGCACTGCCTCTTCTGCAACCCAACACGCTCACCCACAGCGCCGACAGCCTGCTGCACCTGTATCGCCTGGTGGCGTTGAGTCACGCCCTCTACCAGGGTGCCATCTTTCCCCGCTGGCTGCCCGATCTGGCTTACGGCTACGGTTTGCCCCTGTTTGTGTTTTACGCCCCCCTAGCTTATTACCTTACCCTGACTTTGAAGCTGTTGGGCCTGGGGTTGGTAAATGCCTTGAATGTTTCCTTAATGCTGGCCCTGTTGCTGACCGGCACAGGTGTTTACCTTTTTACCCGCGACCGCTTTGGCTCCCTGGCCGGAATCCTGGCCGGAGTGGCCTATGCTTACGCGCCTATCCAATTGCTCAACGCCTTTTTTAGAGGAAGTCTCCCGGCGGTGTGGGCCATGGCTGTTTTCCCTTTTGTGTTCTGGATATTTGGACGCCTTATCCGGCCCAGTGTCACCCGACCCCGGCGGAGACTGCTGTTGGTGCCGGTTTGCGCCCTGCTGCTGGCTTTGGCCCTGTTGTTGCACAATGTCTCGAATTTGCTCTTTGTCCCTTTTTTGGGGTTATACCTGGGCCTTGAGTTGATATTTCAATTTATCGACTACAAAAACCGGGAGGCAAACTCTGGTTTGACTCAGAGTAAGCTCTGGACTCCGTTATTTGGAATTTTTTTTCGACAGGTTATCTGGCCGGTCGGCCTGGCCGGAGTTCTGGGGGTGGGCCTGGCGGCCTTTTTTCTGATTCCGGCCGTGCTGGAAAAAGGATTGATCCAGGTGCAACGCGTCATCATCAGCCCGGATTTCGACTTTCGGTTTCACTTTGTGCATCTGCCAGAACTCCTAGCCTGGCCCCAACCGGCCAACACCGGCCTGCTCAACCCCCGTTATCCGGTTATCTTTGGCCTGGCCCAGGCCGGTTTGGCGGGGGTGGGACTGGTTGGCCTGCGCCGGTTACGGGAGCCGCAGCCGTGGGCGGCGGCGGGGTTGGCGATGGCGGGGCTGGCCGGAGCGGTGTTTATGATGCTCCCTATCTCTCTTGAGGTATGGGAGCGATTGCCCTGGCTGGCCTTTATGCAGTATCCCCACCGGCTGCTAGGCCCGGCGGCTTTTCTGCTGGCAATTTTGGCCGGGCTGGCGGTGGTAGCTTTTCCCAAACAGTTCAGGTTGGGCGTTACGGTTGCGGGTATCCTCCTGATTTTTCTGACGACCCTGCCCCTGCTCTACCCACGGTATCACCATTCATTTGCCGCCGAGCCAACCCTGCTTGACATGATGGCTTACGAACATGTCAGCGGCGCTATCGGCGCCACTTCTTTTGGCGAATATCTGCCGCGGTGGGTGGCCCAGGTCCCCGCCGAGTCCCCCCTGGAACCGCTGTACCAGGCCGGAATGACCATCGAGCGGCTCGATGCGGCCTATCTTCCCCCGGCAGCCAAGATCGAACGGGCTGATTACGGTTTCAACCAGGTCGAGCTGGTCATCAACTCGCCGGAGCCATACCAGGCTATTTTTCATACCTTCTACTTTCCCGGCTGGCAAGCCAGGGTCGATGGGCAGCCCGCCAACCTTGCGCCCGTCAGCGAGCGGGGTTTGCTTGGCGTGGTCATGCCCCCAGGCCGGCATCACCTGCGCCTCTTTTTTGGCGAGACGCCGCGGCGGCGGATTGCAGATGTCATTTCCCTGGTTTCTTTGGCCATAGTGGGGGTATTGCTTGGGGTTGGTCTAAGAACTCGTATGAATATAAGTTTCTGCGTTGAAATGAGTCATTCTGAACGAAGCGAAGAATCTCCCTCAACTAGGCGGGGATTCTTCGATCTGCTACGCTCCGTTCAGAATGACATGAGGAAAGCTATCTCGTTAAGAACCCTAAAGGGTTTTGAGCCGGGTCTTTTGATCCACCCGGACAATCTATCTTCCCACCAATGGATTACCTTATTGGGGTTGGCGGTGCTACTGATTCTCGGTAAGACGCTCTATGTTGATCGTTTTGATAATCCGTTCCGGCATACCTTTGACGGCATCACGGTAGCTGGGGCAAATGTGACCAGGGCGGTGAACTTTGGCCAACAGGTTAACCTGTTGGGGTATGATCTGAACCGTCCCACCCTCACTCCCGGCCAGAGTTTTGTCCTGACCGTCTACTGGCAAGCTCGCCAGCCCTTAACCACCAACTACAGCAGCCTGGCCCAACTGGTGGACGCCCATAATCGCCTCTATGCGGCCCAGGATAATCTCCATCCCGGCGAAATGCCCGCCCGCGAATGGCCGCCCTGGGGATTTGTCCAGGACTCCCACCGGGTGCGCGTTCCTCCCGGCGCCCCGCCCGGCGACTATTTTTTGATAACGGGCCTGTATAACCCCTCAACCTGGAGCCGGTTGCCCGTGCTGAGCGGCGGCGATCCCGGTTGGGCCGACGTGTTGGCCCTGCCGGTGACGGTGGGAAAAGCGCCCCGGCCGGCCACGATAGCCGAGTTGGATATTCTCTGGCCAGTGGCAACCGTGGCCAAAACCTCCAAAGACTTGCCCATCCGGTTACTGGGGGCCACGCCAGAACGAGAAGTTATCAGGCGTAACGACTTTCTGCGGGTTGCGCTGTTTTGGGAGGCGGTTACTGCGCCCAGGGTTGACTACCGGATCAGCCTGCGCTTGCGAGATGACGAGGGCCGGGTGATCCTGGCGGAAACCGCTCCATCGTCGCTCCAGCGTTATCCCACCACTCGCTGGACGGCGGGGGAGCGGGTTCGTGATAACCACGCGGTGTGGATTGGCCAGGATTTTCCGGCCGGCACGTATCATCTGGAGGCGCAAGTATTGAATGAGGCCGGTGAGGCCGTGAGTGATTGGCTCGAGTTGGGCCTGATGAGCACCGCCGAGGAACCATGAAGAAGTTACCCGCCCTTGTTATCATTATTTTTCTGATGAGCGCCTGCCGACCAACCCCGCCGCCAACGCCGCGTTCAACCCTGCCCGCCCCTGAAGCAACGGCAACGCCCATCGCTATCACCTTGGTGGGACAGCCCCTCAAGGGCAGCCAATCGGCTGTTTATCGTCTGATGGAAAACGGCCGGTTGCGACACATTTACGATTGGCCCACCTACCTGGCGCTGGGCTACCGGCCGGAAGAGGTGGTTGAAGTGACCGATGAACAACTGACGCCTTATCCGCTTGACCTGCCCCTCACCCGCTGGCTGACCGGCCAGGCTGACTCCGGCCTTTACCTCCTGCAACAGGGGCAACGATACCGCGCGCCCAACCCGGAAACAATGGAAGCGTTAGGGGGCAACTTGCTGACGGTCTCGTATGTTGACGACGACTTTTTGCATAGTTTTGAGTTGGCCCCCGAAGCTCTATCCCCCGCCAGCTTGTCCACCGACGATCAGGCCCATCCCCGGCCTACAGCAGTGGTGTGGGCCAACGGCCATCTTTGGACGGCCAATCAAACCGGCCTGCTAACCCGGTGGGATACCGGCCTCAAACAATACCAGCAGTATCGCTTGCCGGATGAGTCGACCATCACGGCTCTGGCCGGTGATGGGCAAAACCTCTATTTGGGTACAAACAACGGCGAGGTATGGCGCATGGCCGACGACGGCCCGCCCCGCCAAATTGGAGGCAGTCGGGATGGTTGGGTGTCGGCCATAGCCGTTGGCCCCGCTGAGGTCTGGTATGCCGAGATTAATCATTACGACCGCGCGGCGCAACGCTATCGCCTTGGTCGAGGGCTGGTGCGGCTGGCGGCGGACCAGGCTGAGGTGGTTTACCGGCTTGGGACTGACGACGAGGCAGCGCACGACCCGCTCAGAAATATCACCGCCCTGGTATTGGACCCAGCTACCCACACCTTATGGGCCGCCACTCGCTTTGCCGGGCTGGTTCGGTACAACCTGAAAACAGAAACCTGGCAGGTGGACAATACCTTCACCAGTGACGTGACAGATAATGAAATCAACGATCTCGAGTTGGGACCGGACGGCTCGTTGTGGCTGGCAACCCGTTTTGGCGTTGGCCGGCATTTACATGGCAGCCTGGAGAATTACCGACTGGCCGAGGGGGCAACGGAGCGGGGGGCTCTATCGCTGGCCATTGGGGCAGACCGGACGACATGGGTGGCGGGTGACAACTACATTGCCTGGCAAAAACCGGGACAAGCCTGGCAGGTTTATAGTGCGCTAGACCAGCCGCTGTTAAACGAGCAGTTCAATTTTGTGGCGCTGGACGAGGCAGGACATCCCTGGTTTATGGGACGCAAGTTGAAGATTCATTTTGACGGCCAAAAGTGGACGGCTTATGATGTTGACGTGCGCCGTTTTGCCGAATTTGAGCCAGGGCAGCCCCTGCCTGGCGCAGTTTCGCCGCCGCTTGACTTTCCCTCTCCCACCGAAGATTACCCTGGCTGGTTGAACACGTGGCCGCGCCCCGTCGCCGACAACGGCCGGGGCATCCATTTTTTACAAACGCACTGGTTTGATGAGATCGAGACCCAGCAGCAAATCAATCGCATGCAAAAATTGGGGATGCGCTGGACGCTGGTGGTCTATGCCAATCGTTACCAGTTGATGCGCTCGGCACCTATGTTCAAAAAGGCGGGGATCATGGTGGTCTGGCGCCCCTTTATCCGGCCCTATGAAGATTACGCCCATTGGCGCGAAGATGTTGAGTTTTTGCGCGCCCAGGGCATTCCACCATACTTTCAATTGTATAACGAGCCAAGCCTGGCCCAAGAGTGGGACGAAGATCATCCACTTGACCGGGAGGTGTTTTTGCAGCATTTGTTACCGGCTATCCGCCAGGTTTATGAGGCCGGCGGATACGTTGGGCTGCAATTCCTCGACCCCGCCTGGCTGCGAGTCACGCTGCAACGCCTGAAAACAGAGCAAATGACCGGCGTGTTTGATCGTCTCTTTTTTGTGCCGCACCCTTACGGTTTGAATCACCCGCCCGAATATGACGAAGATATCAACGGTGTGTTGGGTTTTGGCGAATTTGCCCGGGTGTTTGAAGAGGAGATTGGTTTTGGGCCGATAATGATTGCCGGTGAAGGGGGCTGGCGGCCCGGCGAGGCTCAAGATGCGCGTTACCCGATGATTGACGAAAGTTTGCACCGGGATTATCACTTGGCTGTGTTTGGCTGGTTCCGCACCGGCCAGCTTTCTAACGGGGCGCCGCTGCCGGATTACTTTTTTGCCTTTTGCCCCTGGCTCATTTCCGATCCGCACGACCCGGCGGCCTGGTTTGATAGCAGTTCCGGCGATAGGACCTTGACCATTCGGGCGGTTGAGGCTATGCCAGATTTTGAGCGAAAATTTGGGGGAGATGAATGAGAGAAAACTCTGTCCTCATAACCTCAGTTCGATAGGTTCCCAAGACATGTCATTTCGAGGCCGGAGGCCGAGAAATCCCTTAGAAATATGCTGACCAGACCACGTTTTAGGGATTTCTCACTCCGCCAGGCTCCGTTCGAAATGACATACTATGAATAGTCGAGTTCAGGTTCATAAGATTTTTGGCGTAATGGTTGTCAGCAAAAAATAGGTATGATATACTGAGAGAAAATATTTGGTTTGGCCGGAATTATGGAACGTGGACAAGTTGTTAGAATAATCAAGGATGCCCGCAGGCGGGGCGAGATTCCCGACCTGAACGGGTTGGATTTTAGCGCAATGGACTTGAGCGGGATGGATTTACGGGCGGTCAATTTGAGCCAGGCGAATTTATCGAAGAGTAATTTAGGCCAGGCCACCCTGATCCGCGCCGATCTGAGTGAGGCGGACTTGAGCCGGGCCGAACTGGGCAAGGCTTACCTCCACGGGGCCAAACTGGATGGCGCCAACCTGAGCAAGTTGAACCTGAGTGGGGAGAAACTGGATACAGCCAGCCTGGTGGGGACCAACTTGAATCGGGCCAAGTTAAACAAAACCTGTTTGCGCTGGACCATCATGAATGAAGCCAGCCTGCTTGAAGCCAATTTGAATGAGGCGAATTTACAGGCGGCCAAGTTGAGACAGAGCAATTTGAGCCAGGTGAAATTGAATCGGGCCAATTTACGCGAGGCTGATCTGAGGGGGGCCAATCTTCACCGCGCCAGTTTGACCGAGGCCAACCTGAGCCAGGCCAATTTGCAGGATAGTGATTTGAGTCAGGCCGATTTAAGCAAGGCCAACCTGACCCAGAGCCATCTGGTCGGGGTCAATCTTGACGGGGCTCATCTGAGAGGGGCTAATTTGAGCCGGGCCAATTTGAGTAAAGTCAAACTGAATGTTGTCGCCAACATGCGCCGGATCAATCTGAGCCAGGCAAATTTGAGTCGGGCTGATTTACAGGGGCTTGATCTGAGTAACATCGACTTAAGCGGTGCTGATTTAAGCCAGGCCAACTTGCAGGGTGCCACCATATCTGAGGAACAACTCAGTCACCTTAAAAATCTTGACGGTGCGATAATGCCCGACGGCAGCACCTATGTGTCCAAGGAGAAATCTGATGAGGCAGGAAGTCTTGCGGTCAGGGCCTCCCAAAAGCAGAAGGCCACCGCTTCCGGTCTGGCGGCCAGCTTGGCCAGAATAAAGAGGCAACAGAGTTAGGCATAAAGGCCAGGCCAATACCCTCGCTTTTTACAGCAGGCACCCAACATAATACTTTAGCGATTTCACCGCAGAATTGGAGATTCTCCGCTCCCTCCAGTCGTTCATACTAATGACAATTTGCAGTGCGCGAGTGAGATTGCCCTGCCCCGCCGTTTGACACCGCAGCAAACATGTGTTATAGTGTTTATGCAGTTTACACGTGTAACATTATACGTGTAAACAACCTGTTTTCCCACATGTAACCTCGTGTTTCCCAAACCAAGTTTAAGATCACGCAGCGCAGCGGTGGAAAACCATGAAACGACCCACTCAAGTCGACGTGGCACGCCTGGCCGGTGTCTCGCGGGCGACGGTTTCATACGTAGTCAATGGCCTGGCCGTCAGCCAGGTGCCCATCTCCGAGGCGACCCGGCGGCGGGTTCTGGAGGCCATTGAGGAACTTGGCTACGAGCCGGATGCCCGCGCCCAAGCCTTGCGTTCGGGTAGCACCCAAACCGTCGGCCTTATCCTCCCGGATATCCACAATCCCCATTTCTGGCAAACCGCCGACGGGGTCGAGCAGGAGCTGCGTGCGGCGGGTTACCACCTGCTCCTCTCCAGTGCCGACCTCAACCCCGATTATGGGGAAGAAATTTTCAAAGAACTGTCGCGCCGGCGCACCGACGGGCTGATTTTGATGAGCGCTCTCATCTTCCAATCGGAAGGAGCGCAAAAGATTCTGACCCAGCTCCTCAAGCGGCGATTCCCTATCGCGAAAATAGGCGAGCACCCCACGATAGACTGTGTGGTGTCCAATTACGAGGCCGCAACCCGGGAAGCGATGGCCTATTTATTGGCGTTGCAACACCGGCGGATTGGCTTGATTTACGGCGTGCGACCGCCGTGGGACGACGGTCTCGAGACTGCTGACCTCCTGCCAGTCGATTCCGCGGGAGGCTTGGACCGTCTGCTGCCTTACCAGGATTGCCTGCAGGCGGCCAGTCTGCCGGTTGATCCAGAGCTAATCGTCACGTGCGGCACAACCATTGAGGATGGTTATCAGGCTGCCCTACAGCTTCTTAAGCTCCCGGTGCGACCTACAGCCTTGCTCGCTATCAACGATCTGCTGGCCATCGGCGCTTTGCGCGCTGCCAGCGACCTGGGGTTGCGCGTTCCCGCCGACTTGTCACTGGTCGGCTATGACGATATTCCCCTGACCAGATACCTGACGCCGCGCTTGACGACCAGCTCCAAGGACATGATAAAAGTGGGGCGGGAAGTGGTTAAGTTGCTGCTGGCCCGCATCCAGGATCCCGACCGGCCCCACCAGAGAATCGATGTACAGGCCCAGTTTATCATTCGTGAGTCAACAGGCCCGGCCCCGTTATGACGAGGACGGCTCTTGCGACTGCGGTGCGAGCGCGCTCGCCCAAGGTATGCACTTAATCGGTAGTAGGTGGCAATATGCCCACATCAGGTGCAGGAGCGCGGTGCGAGCACTGAAGCCATTACTGGAGAAGCCGGGAAGGCCCCTTCGGTTTATCAAGGGGATGAAAGGCGATTGTTTTTGTCCCTTAAACGTTTGACCCCGGCTTCTCCTTATGAGAAACCCCGGCTGAGCGTTCGGAAGCCCCAAGAATTTATTCCGGGGTTTCTCACCAAAACGTCGACCAGATTATTCACGGAAAGAAGTTTCTTTATGCGCAATATGTCCCCATCAGGTACAGAAAATCCAAAGATGCACGGGGCGAGCACTGAAGCCATTATCAAGACGTCGATCAGACCTGGTATCGTCGAGTTTCTCAGGCGCAACGCCGCCGCCTATATGTTCCTCACCCCGTGGCTCCTGGGTTTCTTCGTACTTACGCTTTACCCGATGGTATATTCGCTGTGGCTCGGTTTCACGGATTACGACTTCACAAAGCCCGATTCGACGCAATGGATCGGGCTTGGCAACTATCTGAAAATGTTCGGGCCCGTGTTCGGGCTGTCGAAGTTCACCGCTTCCACGGGCGAGGTTATACGCGCAGACCCGTACTACATGAAATCGCTGTCCGTGACGTTCACTTATGTGTTCGTGTCCGTGCCGCTGAAGCTGATAGCCGCCCTCGCGGTGGCGATGCTGCTGAACCAGAAACTGCGGGGGGTGCCGTTTTACCGGGTCGTGTACTATATCCCCACGCTCCTCGGAGGCTCGGTGGCCATCGCGGTGTTGTGGCGGAAGGTGTTCGAGAAAGACGGCCTGGTAAATGGCTTGTTGGAAGCCATTGGCTTCACCAACCTCCCCGGCTGGATAACCAACCCCAAGTACGCGCTCTGGACGCTCGTTCTGCTGACGGTGTGGCAGTTCGGCTCGTCGATGATTATCTTCCTCGCGGGGCTGAAGCAAATTCCGCAGGAGTATTACGAGGCGGCCAGCGTGGACGGCGCGAACAAGGTACGGCAGTTCTTCGCCATAACCATACCCTTGCTCTCGCCGGTTATTCTGTTTAACCTGGTCATGCAGATAATATACGCGTTCCAGGCGTTCACCCAGGCCTATATCATCGGTGGCGGCAGCGGCGGCGTGCTCAACTCTACGCTGTTCTATACCCTCCACCTGTATATCCAGGGCTGGACATACCACGAGATGGGTTACGCGTCCGCCATGGCGTGGGTGCTGCTGCTCATTATTGGGGTGCTCACGGCGCTTGTCTTCAGAACATCGAACTGGTGGGTGTCGTATGGGACGGGGGAATAATATGAAAACCAGTACGGTTGTGCGCCTTACTTTGACCCATCTGTTCATCATCGCCCTGGGGTTGTTTATGATCTACCCCGTCCTCTGGATGATCGTCAGTTCGTTCAAACCCAACAATATGATCTTCAGCGACCCGGGGCTCATCCCGAAAGCCGTGACCATTGAAAACTACATCAGCGGGTGGAAAGGCTATGCGGGTGTGTCCTTCGGGAGGTTCTTCACAAACTCGCTCCTAATGTGCGCCGGGGCTATCGTCGGGAACCTGATAGCCTGCACCATGGCGGCGTACGCGTTCGCGCGGCTCAAATTCGTGGGTAGGAGCTTCTGGTTTGCGGTGATGATGGTAACGCTGATGCTCCCGGCTCACGTCACGCTTGTGCCGCGCTATATCCTGTTCAACACCTTCGGGTGGGTGGGTTCGTACCTCCCAATAATCGTGCCAAAATTCGTCGCGACGGACGCATTCTTCGTGTTTTTGCTGGTGCAATTCATCCGCAGTCTGCCGAAAGAACTCGACGAGGCGGCGATTATCGACGGGTGCGGAAAAGTCGGGGTTTTCCTGCGTATCATCGTACCGCTCGCCAGCCCCGCCCTGGTGACGACCGCGCTGTTCACGTTCCTGTGGACGTGGGACGACTTTTTCAACCACCTGCTGTACCTCACAAGGCCGGAAATTTTCAGTGTATCGAGGGCGTTGCGCACGTTCGTCGGCGACGCGGGCGCGGTATCCAACTGGGGCGGCGCGCTGGCGATGTCCACGCTCTCTATGGTTCCCACCTTTATCCTGTTCTTCTCCCTGCAGAAGTACTTTGTAGAGGGTATCACAACCACGGGCATAAAGGGTTAGTCTAATAACAGGAGGGCTTGTATATGAAATGATGAATAGGTGACGTATTTCGGGTTTGTCCGCTGAAACTATACAGAAACAGGAGGGCTTGAATATGAAATGATGGCAGGTGACGTATTTCGAGTTTGTCCGCTGAAATTATGCAGAAAGCTAAAATTATACAAAAACAGGAGGATTTAAAGATGAGAACATTATTCACAATCACCCTCGTGGCCCTGCTCGCGGTAATGCTCATGGCGTGCGGCGCGCAACCAACACCAGAAACAATTGTTGAAACGGTTATTGTAGAAAAGGAAGGTGAAAAGGTTGTTGAAACCGTAGTGGTTGAAAAAGAGGTGGAAAAAGAAGTTGTTGTAACCAAAGAAGTGGAAGTACTCGTCACCGCCGAGGCGGTCCGCTCCGACGGACTGCCCGTTTACACGGGCGGTCCCGCCGAGATCCGCATGGGTTGGTGGGGCAACGACGACCGCGCTCGCAGAACCCTACAGGTGATCGAGCTGTTCCAGGCGGCGTATCCCGAGATCAAAGTCAAAGGGGAGCCCAACGGCGGCACGCCTGACCACTTCCAGATCATTGACACCCAGCTGGCGGCTAACGACGCCCCCGACATTATCCAGTTCGGCGGCAACTGGCCCGATTACCAGCAGTACCTTGAACCCTTCAATGACTATCTCGGCAAACAGCTTCTCATCGATACCCCCGAAACGTTTGACCAGACCGCGTTTATCCCCGCGACGGCGGCCGATGGCAATCTCTATTGCATCAGCCTCGGCACAAACACGCTCGTCCTCGCCTACAACAAGACGATGATTGAGGCGGCGGGGGTTGCGCTCCCGAAGGACAACATGACTTGGGATGAGCTTATGGACTACGGCCGGGAGCTTAAGGCGGCACTCCCCGAGGGTGTTTTCCCCTTCGTGGACAACAGCACTAATCAGGCGAACTACCTCAGCTATTTCTACCGTCAGGAGGGTACCCCGATCTGGACTTCCGACGAAGGCGGCAAGTCCTACGCGACGGTTGAGTCCGCCGCCAAATGGCTTCAGATGTGGGCGGATATGCGCGACGAAGGGCTAATCCCCGACGCGGACACCACGTATACCTACACCGAAGATGGGCCGGACAGCTCGGCCCTCGTGGCGGGCAAGGCGGCGATCGGTCTGATCTGGAGCAACCAGTTAGCGAGCTATCAGGCGGCCATGACCGACGAGCTCGCCGCGACGACGCTCCCCAAGGGCGGCGAACCATCGTACGTTATCCAGATGAGCCAGTACTTGGGCATGAACAAGGACAGCCAGAACAAGGAAGCGGCGGCGCTGTTCATCAACTTCTTCGTTACCTCCCCATCGGCGGGCGCAGTACTCCAAACCAATAGAGGCATACCTTCCTCGCCGGTTGTGCGTCAAGCGACCGGGGTCGGGGCCAGCAAGACTGATGCGCAGGTTTACCGGATCTACGATGCGGTCGCCGACCGCACGATCCCGCAGGATCCGAACCTGCCGAACGACCAGGAGTTTGTGAACGAGCTTGAGCTGATCGGTCAGCAGGTAGCGTACGGAGAGTCCACGGTTGACCAGGCCGCTGAGGACTTGCAAGCATTGATCGAGCGTCTGGCGGTCAAGTAATTTTCAGCAAGAGCGGCAATTATTAAAGGCGCGGGGTTTTACGACTCCGCGCCTTTACATCCCCCGATCTGGCCCCATATCACTCGGCATCTTAACGACAGGAGTGTTTAAAACTACTATGGTTATTGGTATTTGCACCCTTGAATTAAGTATCCCCAGCGCCAACTCACTCAAAGATAAGCGAGGTGTGATCAAAAGTGTTGTTGCTCGCCTGCAAAACCAATTCAATGTGTCTGTGGCCGAAGTAGACCAACTTGACTCGTGGCGCACGGCTACCGTGGCCGTGGTGACCGTTTCCAGCGACCGGGATTACGCCCACGGCCTGCTGACCCGAGTGGTGCTGTGGCTCGAACGTAACCGGCTGGATTGTGATCTGGTTGATTACGAGATTGAGTTGATTTAGATACGAGAGGGTCTGCCAGTGGAGACTTTTGACGCGTATATTGAAACACACAAAGATGCATTCATTAAAGAATTCATCACCTTTGCCTCTCAGCCCAGCATTGCCGCCACCGGCGAAGGCATTACCGAGATGGCCGAGCTGACTCGGCAGAAGATGGCCGACTTGGGAGCCAGCGTGCAACTGCTGGAGATCGCGCCGAACGAGCCGCCGGTGGTTTACGCCAGCCTGGGCCAGGGAGATAAAACCCTGCTCATCTACAATCATTACGACGTGCAGCCGGTGGACCCGTTGGACTTGTGGGAATCGCCACCGTTTCAGCCAACCCTGCGCCAGGGCAAATTGTATGGGCGAGGCGTGTCGGACAACAAGGGACACATTATGTACCGGGTGCAGGCCATCCGGGCCTGGCTGGCCACGATGGGCGACCTGCCCTTTAGAATCAACTGGTTCATCGAAGGCGAAGAGGAAACCGGTAGCCCCCACCTGGAGCCGTTTTGTCTGGCCCATGCCGACCTGCTCAAAGCCGACGGCTGTTTGTGGGAAACCGGTGGGGTAGACGAGGCCGGTCGGCCCGTCCTTAGCCTGGGGGCCAAAGGACTACTTTACGTTGAACTGACTGTGCAGAGCATGAGCGGCGACCAGCACTCGGCTTACGGCACCATTGCCCCCAACGCGGCCTGGCGACTCAACTGGGCCTTGAGCAGCCTCAAAGCGCCCGACGAAACAATTCTCATCGACGGGCTGATGGAACACGTGCTGCCCCCCAGCGACACCGACCTGGCCCTGCTTAAAGCCATTCCATTTGAAGAAGAGGCCCTGCTGGCCAACTTGGGTATTAAACAATGGATTGCGGGCGTATCTGGTTTTGAGGCGCTTAAACGCCATCTCTTCCAACCCACCTGCACCATTTGCGGCATCGAATCGGGCTATACCGGGGCCGGGCCAAAAACCGTACTCCCGGCCAGAGCAAAGGCCAAAGTTGGTTTCCGGCTGGTACCAAACCTGACTCCACAAACTGTGGCTAAATTACTGCGGCAGCACCTGGACAAACATGGTTTTGCAGATATTCAGATTGACCTTCTGAGCGCCGAACATCCCGGCAAAACCGCGCCAGATGCCGCAGTGGTTCAGGCAGCCATTGCCGCCGCGCGGGAAGTTTATCCAAAGCACGAGCCGGTGATTTACCCGCTCATTGCCGGAACCGGACCGGTCTGGCCGGTGGCCGTGGCGCATGGCACGCCGCTGGTCTGTTTTGGCGCTTCATACCCTGGGGCAAAAATCCACGCCCCCAACGAAAATATTGTGCTGGATAATTACTTTCAGGCCATGCAGATGATGGGGCGATTTATAGCTAATTTTGGAAAGCGATAAGTCGGTTGTCACCAAAAAACAAAAACCCCTTGAACAAGTTGCTCAGAGGACTATTTTCACCGTGATCGATATTCAACTATACTACACTACTTCGCTCGCGGCGCGTAAGGTAAACATAAAGGTACTTCCCTTGCCGGGGATACCTTCACTCTCCACCCCAACCTGGCCGCCGAGTTTTTCGACAATTCGCCGCACAATGGATAGGCCCAAACCGTGACCTTCCGCCCGAGTCTGGTTGAGTTGGGCAAATTCAGTAAATAACCGCTTCCGACTCTCCGGTTTAAGTCCAGGGCCATTGTCCTTAACCCAAAAACAAATCATCCCATCCCCTTGCTCAATTGCCCCCACCTCCACCCGGGGAGAGTCACCGCTGTACTTGATGGCGTTGCTAAGGTAATTTATCCAGACTTCCTCTACCCAGGGACCATAACCTAACGCTATGGGCCATTTATCAGGTACAATGATCTCGGCCCCGCTCTCTTCAATGATGTGCGCCAAACGCTGCAGGCACTCGGCAATGATGCCGGTCATGCTCAATGGCTCCAGTTCCACCTCCGTGGCCCGCACCTGCGACAATAACAACAACTCATTGATGATATTGGCCATTTTGTTCCCGCTGCGAGCAATTATCTGTAAACTCTCCTTGATCTCCTCTTCCGACATCTGGGGATACATTTCCTCCAGAAACCGGGCCAGGCCCACGATCGGGCTTAAGGGACTCTTGAGGTCGTGGGCTACCGTGTGGGCAAAAGCATCCAATTCCTCATTGCGGGCCTGGAGTTCCTGAGTGTATTGGTAGAGTTCCTCAACCAGGCGGGCATTATCAATGGCAATTGCGGCCGGGTTGGTCAGGGTTTCAACCAGAGCCAAATCATCGGCGTCGAAATCTCCACCCACTTTATTGACCAATTCCAGCACCCCAATCACCGTATCACGAACCCGCAGCGGAACAGCCATCACAGAAAACGTATGAAAACCGATTATTTCATCAATTTCCCGGCAGAAACGCGGGTCTTCTTGCGCCCGGGGGACAATGGTGCTCTCACCGGTTTGAGTAACCCAACCGGCAATACCCTGCCCAGTGGCCAAACGCAAATCAACCAGATGGCGCGAGTGGTCGCCACGAACAGCAGCCCGGCAAATCAACCCACCCTGGTCATGCTGTAGCCACACCGAACTGCCCTCGGTGCCAATCGTTTCGGTAGCAGACTGCATCAGCAAATCCATTATTTCCTGCAAATCCAGGGTGGCCGCAAACTTTTGGCCCATCAAATTGAATAGGGCCAGGTTGCGATTCACCTGTTGCAAGGCTTCCAATGCCTCCTCTTTCTCTTCGATGAGTCGCCGCTGAAAAAGGACCTGCTCGATAACCGAGGGTATCAAATCAAAATAACCACCCTCTGTATCCTTGACAATGTAATCCCCCGCGCCTAACTTCATGGCCTCGATGGCAATCTGCTCATTTCCGGTGCCGGTAATCATAATTGTGGGGGGAAGAGTCCCGCTTTTGGCCAGAGACCGAATCACTTCGATACCGTCGAAATTGGGCATCTTCTGGTCAACCGCCAGAACATCGTAACAGCCGTCTTTGAATTTGGCCAATCCCTCGGCGCCATCATGCGCCAGATCAACAAGGTAACCCGCTCGTTCCAATTTTTTCTGTAATAGACGGGCTAAACCGACATCGTCTTCCATATAGAGGATACGAATAGGCCCGGTTTCTGACATAACCCTTACTCCCCATCCGGCACAGTGACAACCGACAAGAACAGCCCAATGCGGCGAATTGCTTCGGAAAATTGAACATAATCGACCGGTTTAGTCACATAAACGTTACAACCCAGGTCGTAACACCTGGCTACTTCGTGGATATCGTCGGTGGTGGTCAAAATCACCACCGGAATACGCCTGGTTTTCTCGTTTTCCTTCATACGCTGAAGGACCTGGTAGCCATCTGGCCCAGGCAAATTAAGGTCCAGCAAAACCAGTAGAGGCGAATGATGATCTGCCGCCGCAAACTCGCCCGTATTGAACAAATAGTCAATGGCTCGTCGCCCATCGTCAAGCACAACAATCTCGTTGGTAATATTCGAGCGACGTAGATTTTTTTCAATTAAACGAGCATGACCGGGATCATCCTCCACCAGCAAAATGGTTACCGCCTGAATATTAGACATCAGTTCCTCCTTCCTCCAAATGATGCGGGATGGTAAAACTGAAGGTGCTGCCTACCCCTAATCGAGACTCACACCAGATATGTCCGCCGCAGCGACGCACCAATGCCCGCACATAAGCCAGCCCCATTCCTTCACCGGGCACGTCAAGATTGCCTACCCGGCGAAAGAGCTCAAATATTTTGCCGATATCTTTTTTGGCAATCCCGCATCCGTTGTCGCGAACACGAAATATGGTTTCGGTTTCATTACGCTCGCCAAATACTTCAATCTCGCCCGGCCGGTCGGGTCCCAGGTAGCTGATGGCATTGGTTAGAATATTGCTAAAAATCTGCTCCATTGAGGTGCGATCGGCCACAATGACCGGCAGCGGATTGACGGTTACCTTAGCCCCGCATTGTTCAATCTGGTGAGCCAGAGTTTCCAGGGTGGCCTGGACCAGAGCTTCCGCATCCAGCGGTTCCAGGTTCAACTCGCGGCGTCCCATTCGAGACAATTTTAGGATGGCATTGATGAAGTCATTCATCCGGTTCACCGAGGAATTGATGAAGCCCAATGCCTCCGGTATATCTTGCACAAAAGCGGCCAGGATGGCCTGTTGCTGTTCCTCGCTCAAATGGGGCAGAACTTCCCGGAATGCGCGATGAATAGTCTCCAGGGCGATACTCAACTCTCCTGCAAAACCCTTGATATTCACCAATGGCGCACGAAGATCGTGCGAAACCATGTAGGCAAATGTTTTGAGTTCCTCGTTGGCCGCCTGCAGATCAGCGGTTCGCTCCCTGACCCGGGCCTCCAGTTTATCGTGAGCTTCCTGGAGGGCCTGCTGGGCGCGTTTATGTTGAATAGCTGTGGCCAACAAATTGGCCACAGCCTGGAGAAAGTGAATATCATCCTGAGTGAAGATACGCCGCCGGGAGGTATGAATGCCCAAAACCCCAAAAGGCCATTCCTCGCCATCAATAATCACACTCATCCCGCTGACAATGTTGTACTCAAGCAAAGACAATTCACTGAAACGTGTATCCAGGCGCAGGTCTTCCACAATCACTGGCTCGCTGGAAAAGAGAGTATAGCCCAACTGCGAGTCGGGGCGCGCGTCTACTGTGGAATGGCCCAGCAACCGTTGCGGCCAACCCACCCCAGCCCGCAAGAGCAACGCATCACGATCCGGTAGCAATTCCAAAATCTGGCAATACTCCACCCCCAGAGTTTCGGCCACGCGGGCCGTCACTTCTTCTAACAGCGTGGACAGGTCAATCCCGGCCAGCACCCGCTGGCCTAACCCGGCCACAACCGCTTGCTGGCGCGCCCGCTCTCTTAGTTCTCGCTCAACTTGTTGGCGGGTGGCGGCCACTTTCTCCAGTTCGGACACCCGTTGCTGAAGCTTGTCCAGCTCACCGGCGCACCCTTTATTCTTCTTTTTCTGGTCTTTTCCCTTCTCGGTCATTCACGCTACGTCCACTATCCGGGCTGGTTGGCGCATAACCAACACATTATCGAACCGGCAGCAATGGATACTTTCTAAATCGAGCATCCGTTTGGGCCAGACAACCCTACACAAACCGGTGAAGTCCTCACCACAACGAGTCTAGCATAAGTTCACAATTGGGGCAATATGACCAAAGACACACGCGCAGATTTTAAGATTGTCACACTTGCAAACATTTGACAATAAAGAACATTTGTGCTAAAATAGTCCCGTCATCAGAACAAATGTTTTTATTAAGAATGATTGGAGGTGTGATACAGTGGCCAATAATGAAACCAATGGGCGAGCAAAAGCCCTGGAAGTTGCCTTGAATGATTTAAGAAAACGATTTGGTGAAGGTGCCATTATGCGCCTGGGAGAACGCAACGAACTCAATGTTGACGCCATTCCTACCGGTTGTCTTTCTCTGGATATAGCCCTGGGGATTGGCGGTCTTCCACGAGGCCGGGTGGTGGAAATTTACGGGCCAGAAAGTTCGGGTAAAACCACGTTGTGCCAACACGTCATCGCCGAAGCCCAAAAGCAGGGGGGAGTGGCGGCTTTTGTCGATGTGGAGCACGCCCTCGACCCCACTTACGCCGAAAAATGTGGGGTCAACATTGAAGACCTGTACGTTTCGCAACCCGACACCGGCGAGCAAGCCCTGGAAATCACCGAGGCCCTGGTTCGCTCCGGGGCAGTAGACGTGGTGGTAGTTGACAGTGTGGCCGCCCTGGTACCCCGCGCCGAAATTGAAGGGGAGATGGGTGATGCTCATGTAGGCTTGCAGGCGCGGTTGATGAGCCAGGCCCTGCGCAAGTTGTCCGGCACGGTCAAACAGAGTAATTGTTTGCTGATTTTCACCAACCAACTCCGCCAGAAAATCGGCGTAATGTTTGGCAACCCCGAAACCACCACCGGCGGCATGGCCCTACGCTTCTACGCCTCGGTACGGGTCGACATCCGCCGGATTCAAGCCATCAAAGACAGCGGCGAAGTTATCGGCAACCGCACCAAAGTAACCATCAAGAAAAACAAGGTGGCCCCGCCCTTCCGAACCTGCGAATTTGACATCATGTACAACCAGGGCATCTCCAAATCCGGCGACATCATTGACATTGCAGTGGAGGAAGGCATTGTTGACAAGCGCGGCGCGTTTTACTCTTACGGCGAGCAGCGGCTGGCCCAAGGTCGAGAAAACGCCAAGACCTATCTGGAAGCCAACCCCGAGTTGATGCATACCATCGAAAATCAAGTCCGTGAAACAAAAGGTCTGTCCTGGACCGCCCCGCCGGCCTTTGCCGAAGTGCTGGCGCAACCCAAAGTCTCCAGAGCCTTGAACCAGATGAGAAAGTCGCAGGCTGCCGATTCATCACCCGAAGAGAATGGACCGGAAACAGAAGAACTGGAGGAGATGGACGCGGAACAACCGGAATTTGAATAAGCTCCAAACGCATCTGCGCTCTTGAGAGGCGCGTAAGCATTAACCAACATTAGCCCCGCGCCTTTTCCTTTGTGCTTAAATCCTCATATCCAGTTTTGGGTAGACCCCGGGGGTTTTTGAAACCCCTGGGGTCTCTTGGCCCGAAATCTGGCTTCCCTCAAATCCATTCGTCTGGACAACATCCCCGTCTCAGGTGTATAATCTCCCCTCAAACTTTAAGACAGAGAAATTTTATCACCAACCAAGGAGATTGATATGGTTCAGCCCAAGGCCCTCCCTGATTTTCTCAATGATCTGCAAAAAAGAGTTGTCGGCCAACTCCGCACCGATGATTACAGCCGGATGTTCTACAGCACCGACGCCAGCATTTACCAGGTGATGCCCTACGGTGTGCTCATCCCCAAAACAGTGGATGACGTGCATGTCGCCGTGGAACTGGCAGCCCAATACCGCGTGCCCATTCTGCCCCGTACCGCCGGCACCAGCCTGGCCGGGCAATCAGTTAACGAAGCTTTGATTATTGATCTAAACCGCCTGGACCAGATTCTGGAGATCAACCCTGAAGAACGATGGGTTCGAGTCCAGCCTGGCATGGTGTTCGACCTGCTCAACCGTCAGTTAAAACCAACAGGTCTGAAATTCGGCCCGGATCCGGCCACCGGCAATCGAGCCGCCATCGGCGGGATTATTGGCAACAACGCCACCGGCAGCCATTCCATTTTGTATGGCATGTCGGCCGACCACCTCATCGAGTGCAACGTAATTTTAAGCGACGGTAGTCTGGCCAGATTTGGCCCGCTGGAGGCCAACGCGTTGGCCCAACGCCAGCAACAAAATGGCCTGGAGGGTGCCATCTACCGGCGCGTGAACGAAATCACCCGGCTCCATGCCGACACAATCCGGGCCGGGACGCCACGCCACTGGCGGCGTTGCGGGGGTTATAATCTGGACCGCTTTGTAGAAGGGGTGACGTATAACTATCCGCAAGACCAGCGGTTCAATCTGGCCAAATTGATCTGCGGTTCGGAAGGCACGTTGGCAGTGATGACCGGCGTCAAACTCAACCTGGTGCCGCTGCCCACCAAAACCGCCCTGGCCATCATCCATTTTGACAATCTACACCAGGCCCTCGATGCTGTGACCACTATTTTGCAAACTGACCCATCGGCCATCGAGCTCATCGACAACCTCGGGCTGACCATGTGCCGCCAGGTTCCGGCTTATGCCCGGCTATTGGCCACCTTTATTGAAGGCTCGCCGTACTGCCTGCTGGCCACCGAGTTTTACGGTGAAAGCGAGGCCGAACTCAAAGCCAAAATCGACCGGCTCAGGCAACATCTCCAAAAAGAAAAGGTCAACTACACAGCCCTTGTACCAGCCTTTGACCCCGTCCGGCAAAACAGCGTTTGGGAGGTGCGCAAGGCAGGGGTGGGCCTGCTGATGAGCATAAAAGGCGACTACAAACCCATCCCCTTTATCGAAGACGCCGCCGTGCCGGTGGAACACCTGGCCGACTACATTATTCGCCTGGAAGAATTTTGCCGGGAGCTGGGCACCAATGTTAACTACCACGCCCACGCCAGCGCGGGATGCTTGCATCTTCGGCCCATCATCAACACCAAACTTGCCCCAGAAATAAACAAACTGCCAATCATTGCTCAATTTTCGGTGGAATTGTTGGGAAAATACGGCGGCGCGTTTTCCAGCGAGCACGGCGATGGTCGCGCTCGCAGTTGGCTGAATGAAAGGTTCTTTGGGCCGGAGTTATACGCCCTGTTCAAAGAAGTCAAACAAGCGTTTGACCCCCATCGGATTCTTAACCCGGGCAACATTATCGACGGCCCCTCCATGACCGAAAACTTGCGCTACGGGGTCGATTATCAGACTGTTCCGGTGAAAGAAATCCTTGACTTCAGCAACGATATGGGGTTCCACCGGGCCGTGGAGATGTGCAACGGGGCCGGGGTATGTTTGAAACGAACCGACGGCACCATGTGTCCCAGTTTTATGGTCACCCGGGAGGAGGAACACAGCACCCGGGGCCGGGCCAATGCGTTGCGAGCTGCCCTATCCGGTCTTTTGCCGCCGGAAGAACTCACCAACGAGCGAATGTACGAGGTGATGGATTTGTGCATTGAGTGTAAAGCCTGTAAGGCCGAATGTCCCTCATCGGTGGATATGGCTAAAATCAAGTTCGAGTTTCTCGGCCATTATTACCAGAAGCATGGCATTCCGTTGCGCTCGAGAATTTTTGCCGATATTGCTTTGTGGAGCCGGTTGAGCAGCGGGCCGCAAGCGCCTTTCATCAATTGGATCATGAGGAATGGGTTGGTAAAGTGGGGGCTGGAGAAATTTGTGGGGATCAGCCGCGCCAGACAGATGCCGGAATTTGCCCAGCAACCTTTTCATCGCTGGTTCAAACGGCGACCGACAACCAATCGCCAACCGTCGGCAGACAAACAACAGGTTGTTCTATTTAATGACACGTTTAACAACTACAACTACCCCCACGTGGCCATCGCCGCCACCGAGGTTTTGGAAGCCGCCGGATTTGAGGTCATCCTGCCCGGCCACAAGTGTTGCGGACGCCCCATGATCTCCAAAGGATGGGTGTCCAAAGCTCGCCGGGCCGCCCGGGATACTGTTGACCGGCTGGCTCCCTTTGCCGAGCAGGGAATCCCGATTGTGGGGTTGGAACCCAGTTGTTTGCTCTCGATGCGGGATGAGTACCTGTATCTGCTACCCGACGATCCCCGGGTTAAGGTGGTGGCCCAACACTGCTACACCTTTGAAGAATTTATGGCCAAACTGGCCGATGAAGGCCAGTTAAAGTTGACGTTTACCGACGAGGTGCGCCAGATTCTGCTGCACGGCCACTGCCAGCAAAAGTCTTTGGTCGGCACCGACCCCAGCAAACGCACCCTGACCCTGCCGTCCGGTTACACAGTCACCGAGGTTGACTCCGGCTGCTGCGGGTTGGCCGGTTCCTTTGGCTACGAGGCTGAACATTACGATATTTCGGTGGCAATGGGTGAGCGGCGTTTGTTCCCCGCCGTCCGCGAGCAAGGCCAGGAGGTGATTATTGCGGCTGCTGGCGCAAGCTGTCGCC
Source organism: Anaerolineae bacterium (assembly GCA_016926805.1). GTDB lineage: Bacteria > Chloroflexota > Anaerolineae > 4572-78 > J111 > JAFGNV01. Next base: position 84,908 of record JAFGNV010000008.1, on the reverse strand, counting down.
AGCAAGTCAAGCATGGCACGGGCCGACAGGTGATGCATCCGGCGGAGATTTTGAGGAAGGCCCTTAACCCTAAAACCTGACCCCAATCTATTTGCTGGCCACCTTGCGCATCTCCCACACCGTTCCGGTGGCGTCGGGGCAGTGAATTCGGTACGTATGCCGGTCATCCGCCTGCCACGAGGGAAAACCAAGGGCGACCCGCCAGGCATACAGGTCTAACACATGCAGCAAAGCGGTGCAAATCCCCTGCGGTTTTTTGTAGGGAGTTTCATAGTAGAAGGTGTCGTGCAGGTTATGCACGCACTGCCCGCACTTTTCGACCATTTTGACCTCAATTGGCCCGCAGGTCTGCCAGAGTGCCTTGTATTCAGCATCGGTTTTAACATCAAAGGATGGGTCGGTTTGGTTCATCATAAATAAAAATGCCTAAGTTACGGGTCACCAATCACCTCTTACGCGGACAAAAGCGATTTCTGACTGCGTAAAGCAAACGAGTGAGCATCCAGGGCCCGCGACACGGCCAGTATCCCGTCCAGGTGATCACATTCATGCTGGAGAAGTTCGGATAAATCGTTCTCCAGCCACATCGATTGTTCAGTCCAGGCCATATCCCGAAAGGTGATTCGACATCGCCGATGACGCTGTACCTTGACCAACAAATCGGGGAAACTCATACAGTCGTCCCAGAGGGTCATCATCTCCTCGCTGTGCTGGTCGATGACGGGATTAATGAAAACAACGGGGGCATTGATGTGCATGTAAACGAGTCGTTTCATTACCCCAATTTGGGGCGCGGCGATGGCCCGCCCCGCACCATACTGCTGGCGAAAATCCATCATCGTATCGTGGAGGTCTTGGACAGCCACTTTCAGACTTGCGAGTTCGCCCTGGCTAACCGGTTGACTCACTTCATACAACCTTGGGTCACCTAACAAAAGAATATTTTGTACTGGCATTAACAGTCCCCGTTATTAGTGCGGATATTCGAATCCATCAAACACGTTTACGCGCAAAAATTCGTATTTGAGCGGGCTGTATAGTTGCAGGATTTGGGGTTGCCGCACGTACACCCGATAAGATTCGGCAAAATCTTCAAACTCATCGGTGCGAGCGTAGTCACTAACAAAACCAGCATCTTGCTGGTGCAACTCGGCCCATTGATTGGCCAATTCCAGATTGTCGATACGGAGATTATAGTGGACGTTATGGCCGATTTCGTGGGTGAGGGTATCCAGAATTTCGCCGGAGCCCTGATACCCCCCACTGACCGCATATACGGCAATGTGGCGAAAGAGCGGCACAAAGCGACCCGAAACCGGGGTTGCCTGTTGCTCGCTGGTGACGGAGATGTAGCTGAGGCGGGTGCAGCGGTTCAGATGGTTCAGAGGGATGGTTGTTTGCAAAAAGTCTTGCACTTCCTGGTTGGTAATGAGACCGCTGGCCTCGAAATTACGGACGTCATTGAGGCAATTGGCCGGGGTTGAGGTAGGTTTGGGTGTCGACGTTTGGTTCACCACCAGAGTACTGGTCGGGGTGGGAAGGAGTGGTTCCGTAGGACTCACCAGCGATGGAAGAGACGGGGTAGGGATAAGTAATAGGGTCAGAGTAGGCGCGGGCGACGGCGATGGAACCGCCATCGCCAGTTCGGGTTGGGGTTCAAGCTGAGGGGCGGAGTCTTGCCACAAGAGAAAGAGCAGCCCCGCAACCGCTACAAAGACAACTACCACCCCAACAAATAGGAACGCCAGGATGAGTTTTTCGGTTGTGGTCATAGGTTAATCCTTTTGACGATGGGGCAGGTTCCCGGCCCGCCCCACCAGGGCGACACCGTGGTAATTTTATCGCCGGGGTGAAGTTTGGAGGGTTTAAGCATTCCCCGCCAGCCAATTGCTAATGGATTCCCGATGCTCGCGGTAATGCCACCACGTATTGGCGGCGACCAGGTGCCACATCGGCTCGCCCCGACGCCAGGCAAAACGGTGGGGATCGACCAGGTCGTCTTCGGTCAGGGATTCTACGGTTTGCAGCGCCTGTTGGTACGAGGCTTCAAACTCGGCCAGAATTTCGGCCAGCGACCTGTTTTTGTTGGCCAGATAGATTTGTTGGTTGATCTCATTCACCTGATCGTCAGCAACGCCATACGGCGCGGGTAACTCTTTCCCCCGCAACGACTCTTCAAGCCACTGCACCATTTTTTGTTCCCAGGTTGAGATATGAGCCAGAATATCCTTCACCGACCAGTCGCCTTCCACGCCGGGTTGGGTCATCTGCTCAACCGTGAGTTGGTCCAGAACTACCTGTAAGGCTTCACGCTCCTGCTGAATCGATTCAAAGATTTTGGTTTTGGTGATGGATTCGTCCATGGTTAAACCTTCTCGACCTGTGCAATAGGTCGAATAATTCCCCGAAGGGGCGGGGGGTTGGGGGGTAGTTCCCCCCATATCCCCCCTTCCCTGTGCCGCTATTGCACAGGTACAACCTTCTCACCCATAATCTATGCCTGTTTCTGTTCTATCTTGGCCCAGGTATCGCGCAGCGACGCGGTGCGGTTGAAAACCAGATGGTTGGGCGTAGAATCGGGGTCAACACAGAAATAGCCATTTCGCAAAAACTGGTGACGAGTCCCCGGCGTGGTTCCAGCCACAAACGGTTCAACCTTGCAGCCGGTTAAAACCTGCAAAGAGTTTGGATTGATATTTGCCGTAAAATCCTGCCCTTCCGGCACATCCTCGGGTGCGGCCTGAGTAAAGAGATGGTCATACAAGCGCACTTCTACGTCCAAGGCGTGCCCGGCAGATGCCCAATGCAACGTTCCTTTGACCTTACGCCTGTCGGGAGAATCGCCGCCCCGCGTTGCGGGGTCGTAGGTGCAGCGTAATTCCACAATTTCACCGTTTTCATCCTTGATGACGTCCGTACAGGTGAGATAATAGGCATGCATCAACCGCACTTCTCGTCCGGGAGCCAGGCGGAAGAATTTTTTGGGCGGGTCTTCCCGAAAATCATCTCGCTCGATGTAAACGACCCGTGAGAACGGTACCTTGCGGGTGCCCATGCTGGCGTCTTCGGGATTGTTGACGGCTTCCATCTCCTCGACCTGACCTTCCGGATAGTTCTCAATAACTACCCGCAGCGGGTCGAGTACGGCCATGACCCGTTGCGCGTTCTGATTCAATTCCTCGCGAATCGTATGTTCGAGCAGGGCGATGTCTACTATACTCTCATTTTTCGCTACGCCAACGCGCTCGATGAAGTTACGGATAGACTCTGGCGTATAGCCACGCCGCCGCAAGCCTGAGAGGGTAGGCATGCGGGGGTCATCCCAGCCGCGCACATATCCTTCTTTAACCAGACGAATCAGCTTGCGTTTACTTAAAACAGTGTAAGTGAGATTGAGTCGAGCGTATTCAATTTGCCGGGGATGGTAAATTCCCAATTGGTCCAGAAACCAATCATACAGAGGACGGTGATCCTCGTAACCCAAATCACACATCGAATGGGTGATACCCTCAATAGAATCCGATTGACCGTGCGCCCAATCGTACATCGGATAGATGCGCCACCTGTCGCCGGTGCGATGGTGGGTGGCGTGCAAGATGCGATACATCACCGGATCACGCATGTTCATGTTGCCGGAAGCCATATCGATTTTGGCCCGCAACACCCGCGCCCCTTCTTCAAATTCACCGGCCCGCATGCGCTCAAATAAATCGAGATTCTCGGCCACAGAACGATCACGGTAAGGGCTGTTTTTGCCCGGCTCGGTGAGCGTACCGCGATATTCACGGATCTCGTCGGCACTCAGGTCGTCAACATAAGCCTTACTGTCTTTAATCAATTGTATTGCCCACTCGTACAACTGTTCAAAGTAGTCGGAGGCATAATACAAACGCTCCTTCCAGTCAAAGCCCAGCCAATGAATATCCTCAATCTGGGAGTCGACATATTCTTGTTCTTCCTTGACCGGGTTGGTGTCGTCAAAACGCAGGTTATAGAGGCCGCCAAATTCTTCGGCCAAACCGTAACTGATGCAAATGCCCTTGGCGTGGCCAATATGCAGGTAACCGTTTGGCTCCGGGGGAAAGCGGGTATGGACCCGACCGCCAAAACGATTGGTTCTGATATCTTCTTTGATCAACTCTCGAATAAAATTGGAGGGGGCGCCAACCTCCTCAATCGTAGACATAGTTCTTCTACTCCTTCTTGCTTGAAAAATAAATAAGTGCCTTAGAAGTTGAATCCTTGTTTTTTGGGCAAGAAGTTACCCAGAGAAACGCGGAGAATTCATAGGGTAAATTATAAGCGATTTATAAAGATTAAGAAAATACCCTCCAGATAGAAAGCGGGTCCCAAAATTTCGGACAGCCCCATAGAAAGCTAATGCATTGTCACAACCCATCAAACATGCTACAATTATCGCTATTGTTTACAGGAGACCGGACGCAAATGAAACAGTTGATAACCCTAACCAGTCTGGTAATTCTCACGGCCTGTCAGTTTGCCGGGTCGGGGGAACCACCTCTACCGACCATTGTACCAATCACCTCTACCCTCAGCGTCGATGAGGAGGCGCCGGTTAACGAGGCAGCCCCGACACCAACCCCAACCGCGGCTCAGGCCTCAACCGGCGATACGCTCAAGGTAAAACCAACCTCTCCCCCCACCCCGGAAACAGACACTGCCACAAAACCTGCGACTCAGGCGTCGATACCGCCGTTGGAGAGCTTAAGTCTGAACTTGACTCCAGTGGCCGAGGGTTTCCAGCGTCCCACCTTTGTCAATCATGCCGGTGATGGCAGCGGACGTTTGTTTGTGGTGGAACAGACCGGTAAAATTTTGATTATCAAAGACGGTCGGGTCAATCCCACGCCGTTTCTGGACATCGTAGCTATGGTTGGCTCCAATGCCAACGAACAGGGTCTGCTGAGCGTGGTTTTTCACCCAGATTATACCCATAACGGTTTCTTTTTTGTTAATTACACCAACAAGCAGGGACACACCACCATTGCCCGCTATCAGGCATCGGACAACCCGGATGCGGCCAACCCCGACAGCGGCAAAATCTTTCTGACCATCGAGCAGCCTTATGGTAATCACAACGGCGGTCAGCTTGCCTTTGGCCCGGATGGGTATCTTTACGTGGGCATGGGCGATGGCGGTTCGGCCAACGATCCTCACAACAACGGCCAGAGTCTGGACACGTTGTTAGGCAAAATTCTGCGCCTGGAGGTGGACAAGGCTAATCCTTATGGCGTTCCCTCGGACAATCCCTTTGTTGGTCGGAGCGACGCCCGCCCCGAAATATGGTCGTACGGCTGGCGCAACCCCTGGCGCTTCTCGTTTGATTCGACCACTGGCGACATGTACATTGCCGATGTGGGCCAAAATCAATACGAAGAGGTGAACGTGGAATTGGCCGGGACGTCGGGTGGGCAAAATTACGGCTGGCGGTTGATGGAAGGCCGGCACTGCTTCAATCCTGCCAACTGCGATCCTACCAGCCTGGACGTGGTGCTGCCCGTGGCTGAGTACGATCACACGCAGGGCTGCTCGGTGACAGGCGGCTATGTCTACCGGGGCCGGCTCCACCCCAACCTGACCGGTACCTATTTTTACGCCGACTACTGCTCGGGCCTTATCTGGGGTTTGCGGCAGGAAACTGATGGTAGCTGGTCGCAAGCGCAGTTACATCAACTCACCGGGACCAATATCAGTTCCTTTGGAGTGGATGAGGCCGGTGAAATATACGTGGTCAATCATCAAGGTAACATCTGGCAATTGGGCAACTGACATGTTGAAACAACTGAGCCGCGCCGCCTGGTTGATGGCTACGGCTCATCTCACCATTGAGTTGTGCAATAATTTTCTGCCGGTGGTGTACCCTCTGTTTATCAGTTCCATGGGCCTGACTTACACCCAGGTAGGGGTTGTCACTTTGATTGCCGGGACAAGCGGCACCTTAACCCAGCCCATTTTTGGCTATCTCAGCGACCGCTGGGGCTCGCGCCGTCTTACCGTACTCAGCATTGCCTGGATTGGCATAACCATGGGCCTGGTTGGGTTTGCCACCAATTATTCCACGCTGATTTTGCTCGCTGCTTTGGGTGCATTGGGATCTGCCGCCTTTCATCCGGCCGGGGCTACCGTGGCCTTAACCAGCAGCAATGGCAACCGGCGGGGCACGGCTGTGTCAATCTTCTCGGTTAGTGGCAACGTGGGCACAGCTCTGAGTCCGCTATTCATCACGGTCGGTATTGGCTGGTTGGGTCTCCAGGGAACCTCTGTTTTGATACCGGTAGCCGTGCTGTTCAGCCTGTTTTTGCATCAACAACTTGAACGCGAAAAACAATTAGCGGGGGTCCATCCGGCCAAATCCGCCTTTGAACATCAACCCAACGCCCCCAAGAATATTGAAAAGGGGGCATTATTAGGGCTAATTCTGGTGGTGATGGCCATCATGTCGCGCACGTGGTTTCAGGTTACTTTGATGACCTATTTGCCGGAATGGATCCGAAGCCAGGGCAACGCGTTGGCCTGGGGCGGGCAGATGTTGTCGGTGATGCTCATTGCCATTGGCGTGGGCAGCCTGACCGGCGGTACGTTATCCGATTATATTGGTCGATGGCAGGTGCTGGCCTTGAGTTTAGTTCTGCTCGCTCCGGCGCACTGGCTATTTTTGCTGGCCACCGGCCCCGCGCAGATGGCTTTGGTCGCGACGATGGGGGTGTTGATTGGGGCCAGCTTCCCAGTGGGTTTGGTGATGGCCCAAGATGCCTGGCCCAGCCGGGTGGGGGTGGCCACCGCTCTGGTGATGGGTTTGGGATGGACTACCGGCGGGATTGGAGCATCCATCACCGGTTTCATCGCCGATCAATTTTCCCTGACGATTGGCCTACAATTTTTAATCTTGGCTCCCCTGGTCGGGGTAGGCTGTCTTTTAGTATACGCCGTTTTGGAGCGGAGCTGGGCCAGAAGGAGAGAGCCGGAGAGAATAATACACAATGAGTTTTGACAATCAAAACCCGGCCAGAATAATAGCGCAAAGGCGCAGAGATATCAAAGCGTGAAGACTTCTATTTTTTCTCCTGACGCTTACGTGCCCTGGTTTCCCTGCGCCAAGTTTTGCGGTTGGGTGGGCAGACTCCTGGCCAAATTTCTTACCGTTGGAATTGCCGTTACCCTCCTGAGCGGCTGCAGCCAGATCGCTCTGCTCTGGGCAACGCCCCCCCCCACTGCCACGCCGACCCCAACCAAAACGCCCAGCCCCACCCCCAGCCCAACAGTAATGGTTACCAATACGCCTAGCGCAACACCTGCTCCCACGCAAACCCTAACCTCAACCAACACGCCGACCCCGACTATAACTTCTACTCCCACCGAAACTGTTACCCCCACTGTCCCTCCTACTTCAACGCCAATTCCGGCCACAGCCACGCCAACCGAGCCCCCCACACCGGCGCTCGATTTTCGGGTTGCTTCGTGGCAGCTGTGGCCTCTGGCTTTGAACAGCGGCTGCGCCAAAGGCATGCACACCATCTTTATTCAGGTGCTTGATGCTGACGGGACACCATTGAACGGCATCATTGTGGGCGACAGTTGGGGCAACGTAGAAACTGTAACCGGGAGTAAGGGACCCGGCAAAGCCGAAATCGATTTGTGGTCAAATACAATGCAACTGCTTGTAAAAGGTGATACCCAGGGAGGAACCTACACCAGCGAGGTTAGTTTTCCTTTCAGTTCATTTATGACTACCATTCCCAACGAGCAGATGATTCAAGCCGGCTATTGCTCCAACGAGCTAGAATGCGACTGGAAACGGCAGTACGACTCTTACTACTGCGGCGGGCATTATTCGTGGGAAGTGGTTTTTCAGAAAACGTATTAAGCGTGGTAGATAAACGATCAGAATAAAAAGACTTAAAGTGAATATCAACAGGGGTCCAAAGAGCATTTTGGACCCCTGTTTTCATCATTTTACCAGTAAGTGAACACTTCAAAAATTCTTTGAGATTATAGGCAGGAAGATTTGATGATTATCCTCCTCAGCAACGATCAAAGTAGCAGTTCCATTTAGAGCCGAGTAAGTGCCGGTAACTGTCCACGTGCCGGTAATCTCACTGGTGTAGACATTCCCACTCCAAGAACCTCCCGCACCCAAAGTAATCGTAAATCCAGCGCTACTCGTCACATCCCAGCTATTTCCGGCAATATCTTGGGTGGTCACCGTAAAGGCGATCGCTTCACCAGTTGCAATTGTCTCCGAATCTGGCGTGACCGCAACAGATACTGGATCGTTACGTTCAACCACCAGTTCCGCCGTATCACTCAGACCCGCTAATGTGCCGGTAATTGTCCACGTACCCGAATACTGGCTAGTGTAGACATTCCCGCTCCACGATCCTCCCGCAACCGGCGAGGCCTGAAACATGGTGCTACCCGTTGCATCCCAGCTATTCCCATAAGTATCCTGGGCAACTACAGTGTAAGTGATCGTCTCGCTGGCCTTCACCGTCGCAGTGACCGGACTGAGGTCGATGGACGCTGTATCTCCAGGATTCACCGTCAGACTGGCTGTATTACTCACACTCTGATAAGTACCCGTCACCGTCCATGTGCCCACAACCTCACCGGTGTATACATTGTCATTCCACGTTCCACCCGCAGCCAGCGTAATTGTATATTCCGCACTACTCGTCACGTTCCACGGGTTACCATACGCATCAGTGGCCGTCACCGTGTACGTCATTGTATTTCCCGCCTTCACCGTTTCACTAGCCGGGGTAATCTCCAACGATGCCGCCTCATCAGCATGTTCCACCGTCAAACTGGCCGTGTCATTCACACTCTGATATGTACCCGTCACCGTCCACGTTCCGGCCGCCGCACTGGTGTACACGTTATCGCTCCACGACCCACTCGCGCTTGGGGTAATGGTAAACGTCGTACTGCCGGTCGCATCCCAGTTATTCCCATACGCATCAGTGGCCGTCACCGTGTACGTCATTGTATCTCCCGCCTTCACCGTTGCAGTGGCCGGGGTAACCTCTAGGGAAGTTGCCTCACTATGGGCTACGGTGATGATACCAGTGGTATCGGTAATGCCATTACCTGCATCAGCCTGAATCATGCCTGTTCCAGAAATGGTAGCACTGAAAGTAGTACTTATGCCAATGGCTGGGGCCAACTGTCCGGCGATCACCCCCGTGCCACTCCAGGTAACGGATACATCGCTAACGTAATTATCAACGGTATCGTAACCTGCCGCATAAACGGTCAGCGTATCTCCCGCCGTCAACGCTGTAGCATTGACTTCATTACCTGTTCCGCCCGGCGCATCCTCAATAACAATCCTATTTAGATCAGTCACAATTAGCGTCGCCATCGCGTCGATATTCTTGTAGGTACCGGTCACAACCCACGTACCCGAGACTTCACTGGTGTAATTGTTGTCCGTCCAACTCCCTTCAGCCGCAGGACTGATTGTAAACCCGCCAAGATTAGTGACTTCCCAATCGCCAAAGGAATTATTGGCGGTGAGGGTATAACTGATCGCGTGACCGACAAAAACAGTAGCCGTGGTTGGCGATATGGTAAGCGTGGGAGTTGACGTCCCTCCATAAACAACGTAAGTCGCCCCGGCATCCCCCAGCAGGGAACCATTATCGGCAAAGAGCGCCCCCACCAAAATATCTTCTTGCCCATCACCATTTACATCCCCGGTGGAAGATGCACGGCCAGCTTGATCACCAGAATTTTCACCAAAAATACGAATATCGGCCGTCGTCGTATCGCTCAAGAGGATGGTCGAGCTGATTTCATCACTGCCGAAGATCACATAAGTCACACCGGTGTTATTACGCCCGCCAGGATCAGCCATATCTGCGCCAATAATTAAATCGTCGTAATTATCACCATTTACATCACCCGAAACGAGCGAGCGTCCCAATCTATCACCAGCAGCAGCGCCATAAATAATGACGTCGGAATCGGTAGCCAGAGAGAGGGAGGCGCCCAAACTACCATCGCCATAGATTACGTACACTTCTCCCGCCTGGTTAACCACGTTCCCATATCCATCGGCAATATAAGCACCAATAACAATATCATCGTAATTGTCGTTGTTAAGGTCTCCACCGCCAACATAAAAACCAGATTCATCGTCATTATCGACGCCCCCAATCGTCACATCAGCTGATGCGGTACTCAAATCAACAGTAAATGGTGAAGTGGTGGTAAAACTGGTGCTCCCATAAAAGATATACGTTTCACCTTTATTGAAACCCGGTGCACTAAGATCAGCACGATAAGCGCTCACGATAATATCGTCAACGTCATCGCCATCAAAATCACCCACGGCTATAGAGCGTCCTAACCGATCATTCGCAGCATTGCCCAGAATAGTCAGAGCGGGCGTCTGATTATCCAGTTCGATCGTGGTTGGGGTGGTAGAGGTAATACTGCTGTCGCCCAAAATAACGTACACTGCGCCTGCCTCGTTACGTCCCCCGGGTGAGGCAAAGTAGGCGCCCATGATAATATCGTCCCAACCATCATCATTAATATCACCACTGGTCACCGCGCGTCCCAAACGTTCGGTAGTAGAATAATACCCCACAATAGTCAGGGCCGGACTGGTGATAGCCAGGTCCATGGTTATCGGCGTGGAAAATAGACCTCCATCATGTCCCAAAACCACATAAACAATACCCTGATCTCCAGAAACATCACAATCATCAATATCCACAGCGCCATAACAATCGGCGCCCACAATCATATCCATAAAACCATCACCATTGATATCGCCGCCCGTAACACTATGACCTAAGGCATCTCCAGCCGTGGCCCCATAGATACTAAGATTAGGTCGAGTTACGGTCAGGTCGATAGTGGAAGGCAACGTTGCGCTACCCAGAATCATATAGGCTGCGCCGGAAAATGAGCCGTTATAATCTTGACCTGACACGCCGATCAACAGATCATCAATGCCATCCCTATTAAAATCAGCTGAACCCGTAACTTCACCCAACCAATCACCTGCCTCCTCACCACGAACAACGACATCTTGCTCGTTCTGACTGAAATCTATGACAGGTCCATCGGCATTCGCGTAAGAGGCAAATAAGAACAGGAGTAACAAGAAGATAGATATACTGATTAAACCACAAAATAATAACGAAATGTAGCGGGAGATCCGTATACCAAATTTTGGACACATTTTTCATCCTCCTGGAGACACTGTTAGGGGAAAAAATCTGGTTACCACCTAGGGATAATATCTTATCTTGATTGGAACAAGACAGGAAGACCATAAGAAAAGAGTTAGAAAAAGTGGAAGGAATATTAAGAACTACCAAAAGAGAGATAGCTTCTGCCACCAATGTAAACGATCCCAACCATGTTCTAATTTTGGCAATTTGGATTCGATTAATTGCTCAATCAAATCCACTGCTTGTGGTGCTCCCTGGTAATGTTGGCTGGCTACTTGTAGATGTTTTGCCGCGGTCCGATAACCTTCATCGGCCAGCATTTCCAAGATTACTGTCCGCAAACAAGTGGGGGTTAGATCACTCTCCGGGTTAACCAAGGTGCAGAAATCTCCTCCCAGCCACCGATGCCAGACAACATCAGGCTCCTGCTGGCTGGGCAGCAAGACGCGCGCGGCCCCGGCGGCCTCTAAACGGCGAGCATTGCTTTCCTGTTCGCTATGAAAGGGAATGATCAGGCCGGGTACGCCAGCCTGGACTAACTCCATTGTTGTGCCGTAGCCGCCATGAAAAATTACCAGATCACTGCGATCAATGACTGCCGGGCCTGGTACCCAGCGTTCAAGACGGATATTGGGCGGAGGTGGCGGCAACACCTCGGGCGAGAGTTTAGCGCTGGTTGAAGCAACTACCTGTAAATTGGTGTCGCCCAACGCCTCCATTAACATTTTATAAAACTGCGGCCCGCCCACCGGCCCGGCCCCGCCACCAATGGTCACATAAACCACCGGGCGGGAGGAGTCAAGTTCAGCCAGCCAATCTGGAATAGTCTCGGCGCTATCCCGGGGACGAATGAGCGGGCCAACATAGTGGGTATTGGGGAGGCCGGGAGGAAGAGGTTCTAAATCTGGCAAACTGGGCACTAGGTACAGGTCACCCGTGAGCAGGTCTTCGGCTCGTTTGATAGGAGGAAGACTCCAACTCTCTAATAAATGGTTAAAAACAGGGGTTGGGTCGGGAGATACAAGTTCTGCCGGTGGGGCCTGCCACCAGATGAGGTTGGGGCTGGCCGAATGGACTACCGCTTTGATGATCTGTACCAGCGGCAGTCCGGTCAGGTGAGCGAGAATGCTGGCCAGCGGCCAAGTATCGGCAATCAATAGGTCGGGTTGAAAACGACGAATAACTTTAAGTTGCTCGGCCACACAAGCCCGGATAATCCACCAATGCCATAATCCATCTCGCACGAGTTGGTAATTCATGTCCGAAAAAACAGTGAAAGCAGGGCCTTCATCTGTTTCGGGACGGGGTTGGTAAGGCCGGCGCAAACAGAAAAGTTGGTGTCCGGCCCGGACAACATGCAAGGTATGATGACCGGCCAGGGCAAAAGCTGTTTCCCAGCCGCGTTTTTTTAATTCTGCAGCCAGGGCCAGGCAGCGGCCAATGTGGCCAAAGCCACCTCCCAGGTAACTGGGCAACAATAGAGCCTTGGGCATTTTTTAGTTACACCTTCTATATTTTTCTTTCAAAAATCCGCTCAAATCTACTTAATAATCACCGGAACATGTATCCAATGCCCGGGGGCCATCGGGCCACGTGGTGAAGGCTCAGATGTAATCGTTAATGTTGCGATGGGTGTATCAGTTGGCATGCTTGTAGAAGTAGCGGTGACAATCGAGGTATCGTTATCGGTAGCCATGGCCGTGGGTGTATCGCTTGGTATATTTGTTGGTGTAACCGTGAGGGTTGGGGTGACTGTCGGCGTAACCACCGCATTAACGGTTATATATTTTCCGTGCTATCAATATGCCTATAACCATCATCGCCCTCAATCGTTCCAACACCTGTTTCGGTAGCAGTGAAATTAGTACTGATACCGCTGGTAAGAGTCAATTGACCATTTACCACGCCAGTACCTTACCAGTTTACCGGTACATCGCTGATGTAGGTGTTGTCCGCATCATATCCGGCCGCATAAACTGTGAGAGATTTTCCTGTTGTCAACGTGACCGTAGTCACTTCGGTATCTGCTCCACTGTCTGCATCTCGAACCAAAATATAATCTAACGCTACCTCCTCATTCACTAGCGTCCCAGGTTAGGTTACACAGCCAATATGAGATCCAATCAGGTCAAAGGTTGTATTGCAGCCGTTAACTCCTCATTCACCTTTTTCATATAGATAGAAAGCCCCCCGAAATCCATCACCTCGCAAAGCGCACTCCCCTGCCGGCAATCTATCTGACCTTGGTTTGCCACCGTCAATTCGCAACTCATTTGCAGGCGGAGATAAGTACCATGCCTTATTCTTTGTTTGACCCATTGGCCCACAAGTGGTACTTTTCCGGAAAGAAAATAGACCGCTTCCGCTATCTGTCTAACCCTTTTCCTTTGAGAGCGCGGTTGAGCAAAATCAATAATATCCAATATATGTTCAGCACACAAAGCAGCCTGAACAAGCTGCGGACTGTCATTTACCTGTAACTCAATATGACGAGGATAACAAACATCCGTTCGTCCTTCAGTCTGAAACTCAATTGAATCAATTCTGACTTGACCTGTACTAAACAAGAGTTCTTCATCTTGCCATAATGCAAAAAGCGCTAAGTTAGAGTTTTTCCCGCCGCGTCCAAACAGACCCCCAAAGACCATTGTATATTCATCGGCTAGCACACGCCCCCATATCCAATGGTGGAAGGCTTGGTATAGATCCAGATTACCCCAATTGTGATCATGATAGCCAATGCCGCTCACAGCCACGCGCTCGTCGCCAATTCCCAACCAACCTGACACACTAGCACGAGGTAGGGGAACAACCCAATGAAATGATTGTCCACTGGCAGAGTCTTCGAATAAGACACCTGTCCCTATCTGAACCCCCTCCACCTCTTTGTGATATTCAAGGTTAGCCCGTATCGGCCCTTGTTCAAGGGCAATAATATAACGGTCTCCCTTGTCCCACGCTCGCGAGGATCCTATTTGCACATCGCATCTTTCAACGGTGTTTCTAACATCTGGCGACTTAAAGACTGCTACCTCAACTTCTTTCGAACCGTCAGGAGCATATAGGTGGACTGCAATTGCGGCAGGGCGACTTACAACATTAAAGAGCGCAGTATGAAAGGCAACCACCAACTGGTAACCGTTGTCAAAACGGGCATCAAAATACCACCACTCGAAGAACTTGTCACCCGGCAACTGATGTGCACCATCGTCCGCCGGATCCAATCGCTTTGACGCCGGCATATAAGGACGAAAAAGTTGCTGATAGGCTGTTACCAGAAAAGGCTCGTATCTCATTGACTACCCTTTTCCGAAACATTCTTCTTGACTTCCATCTCAAAAAACCTGCCTGATGATTTCCTGCGCGCATAAGATTCCGGATTCCATCGCTTGTGGCACAGAAGGCCGCTCCGGCTGAACAGAGTCCCCAACACAGAATAGATTGGAAACGGGAGTTTGTACTGGAAATCGCCGGTAATTCAGATCCGGTGATAAACCGTATACAAACGGCTTCAGGCCGAATTCTTGCTCGTATCTCGTAGGATCAAAAACTGTGTAGTTGACCACTCGATCTGACAGTCCGGGGAAGAGGCGTTCCAATCCCTCCGTCATTACTCTATGCACCTGCTGCTCCAGAACCTCCGGCGTAACAGACCCCCTGGGATGATAGAATTGTAGGGTAGCACGATGACATTGAGAAGGGCTGTTTTCTAGATTAGACGGAACCTGAAGGATAAACATTAACCCATCTGGGAATCTTCCTTCCTCAAGCGACTGAAATCCCTTAGCCATCTCTTCCGCAACGAAAAAGACACCAAAATCAGGGCAAAATTTCTGCAATGGAGAAATGGTGAGAAAAATATTCACAACTTGCAGCGTCTTTTTCAGGGCCTCGACCTCTTGAAGATACGTCTCATCCCATATGTCACGCCCGGTCATGGTCAGAATGGTGGTCTTGATATCAGCATTACTCACTACAAAATCTGCAGTGTATTTGCCCCGGTTTGTTTCAACGCTACAAGCCCGTGCATCTTTCAACATGATCTGCTCTACTTTTTCCCCAAACACCAATTGTCCCCCATGCTGGCGAATAAAATCCACGAGCAGATCGGCCACTTGCTTATTTCCACCGGAAAGTTGCACCGGATTACCCACTACGGTTCCAATTGCACTCCGTCCCATTCCCAGGTAATGGGACGGCAAACGATATGGGCTAACACCTAGAACCCCAAACATAACATCCCAGAACCGCCGAATATTCTTATCTTCCGTAAGAGAATCCAGCACTTCACCGACCGACCGGTAACGGTCAAAGTAAGATGATCGAAATAGCATCGGCACTTTTATCAAGAATCGTAAAATATCTACCCAGGATGTTTTGCATCTACGCAACTCTTGCAAAGTTTGCCGGTCAAAGGGGAAAGAGACAAAATCACTACCAGTCCTGATACCTATCCTGTACGGCTTGAACGCACAATCAATCCCAAACACGCCCTGGAGAATCCGAGGTGCTCGCTCGCCAATATAGATTGCCCCAATATCATATTCCACACCATCAATCTTCCTGGCATAACAACGTCCGCCTGGAAAGGATGTCTGTTCGATAACTAGAGGCCGAAGGCCAGCTTTGGCCAAATACGCCGCCGCCGATAAACCGCCAAGGCCAGCACCAATTATGACTACCTTGTAAGCTCCCATACTCGATCCAGATACCTAATCTTTCCCACTAAACGGCACAAAACCTACTCCACGCAGGTGGGCATCCGTCCACATCATTACAGGAAAGGTAATATTCTTAAATGGAATCCACGTTGACACTTCCTTTAGTCCTTTTTTCCAAACAAAATTTTTGGCGAGCAAATGAAACTCACGGCTTGCGCCTTCTCGATCCACAAAAGTCTGGGCCGCAATTTTCCCCGATGTGAGTGCACCACTAATGCCGTGCAATAGAAAGGGATCTATCATACCGCTAAGTGTGCCTGCCAGTACCAGCCCATTGTAAAACAAGTGTGTTTTAGTGGGGACAGCACCAGTCGAATAGATCCATTTTTTGAACTCAATTCCTTCAGAGTCTTTCAAGGTTTGCTGAAATTCCTGCAAATTATCGCTATCAAGCTTCTTGCGTGAAAACAGAAGAGCGAACAGCAATCCATAACCTGCCGCCAAATACGCAAAATCATAGTTTGTACATTTTAACATGTAAGAAATCAAAACAGCATCAAGTTCGGTTCTAATTACTCCCCTGTAGCCATATATCGGTACATAAGGGATACCCAATTGCTCATAGACCTCGGTTTCAAGACCGGTGGCAATAATATTGTTATGGTCAACCTCCAGCTTGTTTACCTCCAATTTGGCCAGGAGGTGGAATTGCACTCCTGAACTCGCCGCCATCTCGTACAAAAAACTATCTAGCGAACCCTGTCTTGGACCTCGCTCGCAGACATACATATTTTTAAGTGAGAAGACTTTTTTTCCCCCATAACGATATAACGTAATCGAATCTACCGGACGAAAGCAATGTGAAAGATCAATGCCAATATACTCCCACGTCCGCTCTGGGTTCAAAACTGTCGTTTGAACGGATGGATGCCAGTGGGGATTTCCACCTATTCGGTGCTGGTGGTCAAATATGTGAACCTCAAAACCGTTCCGGACTAAGTTGATGGCGGCCACAAGACCTGCAAGACCTGCACCAAATATGTTAACTCTCGTTGGCAAGCTACTCAACTTCACCTTCCTCAAATAATTGAACCACTCCCTTGACTCCATCTACAAGTATGAGCTGTCCCGTACGGATGCGACGCGTGGCATTAGAGACATTGAGCACGGCCGGCAGGCCATACTCGCGGGCAATGATAGCGCCATGCGAAAGCAAGCCGCCAATGTCTGTGACCAGGGCACTGGCGTTGAGCAAAAGCGGCGCCCAGGCCGGGTTGGTTGAAGGGACAACCAGAATCTCGCCGTGTTCCAGACGGGTCGAATCCAAGGGATCAAAGATAACGCGCGCACGCCCGGTAACTCGCCCCGGGCTGGCGGCTACACCCGGCAGGATTATCCGGTTGGTTCCATCTGTTTTTTCCGGGCTACCGTTAGAGTGCAAAACCAAAGGTTGCAACGCACCATCAGGCCGTTGTTCAACCACTTTGGGCAGTGTGGTTACTTCAGCCTGATAATGATCTTGCTCAATCCGGCGGTGGGCCACCGTTCGGGCAAGTTCCTCCCGATTGATTTTCTGGTTTAAAAACGCCGCCACCTCTTCTTTAGTTAGATAAAAAATTTCGGCAGTATCGGCTAAGGTACCTTGCGCCACCAGATGCCCGGCCAGGGCCAGGTACAGACTGCGCAAGTGGCTGTGAACCATCACAAAAGTATACTTGGCATTCTCGCGGCCCACACTAAAATGCTGCGTCCATAACAACAAGATTTCAAAAATAAAACGCCGTGGACCAATACCCAAATAGCGCCACATCGCCCGGGTTGCATTTCGACATTTTATTTGCTGAATTTCAATGCTGGCGGTTTGCCGGCCAGGAGCCTGGGCGTGAAGATGACCCTGCAATACAGTTAATACATAGGTTTTATCTTCTCGCCAACGGGGAAAGGCCAATTCAAACTCTCGCAGGCTGGCGTGACCATGATTATCCAAGAATTGCTCAAACCGGCGGCGAAAGTGATGGTCAAAGGGCAGGGCGTTTATACAATCGGCCAACGTATCCGGCGAAGCCGTGAGCAAGCACTCTTGCAGGGCAGCATCGGCCTTCACCTGCGTTACCAGGGCGGCCAGGTCGCGGCCCATGGCGGCGCTTTTTATGCCCGGCAAACCGCCAACCAGGTGAGCCGTTTCAACCGTCCGGTTACTCCAACGAGAAACGAGTTTGTCGAGCAGGTTATAGAACAATATGGCCAGAATACTCACCGCCAAATGGACACTTAGCACTTTCTGGCCCTTCTGACGCCACTGTTCGGCTTCAGCCCATAACTCTTGGCCGGTCAAAACACCGGGGGCCGGGCTGTCTTTCAATTGACGGGGAATAGCCCTGGTGTATCGCTCAACCTCACGCGGCAGCATTAAAATCAAAAACAACGTACGCAGACCGGTTTCAAACAACGCCGGTACAACCCTGATGAAACCAATCAAACGAAATCGCCCAGCGTGCCCCTGGCACATCCGGCTGGGATAAAAACGATGCATCATTCGTTGAAACTGGCTCTGGTTAAAGTAAACCCGCCCGTAAAATCGGCCAAAAAGCCCGGCACCGGGGTAATCACGCACGCCAATCCGGCGCAAAAAACCATTAAAAGCGCCGTTGCCCAGGGGATCCAGCACCGACCAGGAAAACGGTGTAACTACACCCGGAATTACCTCGCCCACATTGTCGTCCGTCCAAATTTGGCTGTTGGCTTCGTCAGCATAGTTCAGTAATGCGGTCATATCCAGTTGGCCGCTGGTATCAACAAAATGCGGGCGAGTCAGCGTAGTGATCGGGCGGGTTTGCAGCAGGTAAGTATGGCTATTGTTTTGCGCCCATTCAATATCCTGCGGCTGGCCAAAATGATCTTCAACCTGAACGGCCAGATGGGCCAACTGTTGAAGTTCAACTGTATCCAGAATCGGTTGATGGCCGCGGGTCGGCTGTACTTCAATAATTGCCCAGGTTTGTTTATCAACCCGGTAACGATCGGGCGTAACCTGACCGGAAACCAGATGCTCGCCCAAGCCGGCCACCGCTTCCAACACAATTTCCGGGGCACCGGTCAGTGGATTTGTGGTAAAAACAACGCCCGCACGGTCGGCAGGTACCATTTGCTGTACAATAACCGCCAACCCGGCCTGGGGATTGTCGGGACGCATGAAGTTCCGGTAAGTCAAGGAGCGGACCGTCCAGAGCGAAGCCCAACAGTATTTGATATTGGTTAACAATGTTTCTTGGTCACCTACATCTAAAAAGGAGTCGTGTTGGCCGGCAAACGATGCCTGGGCCGTATCTTCGGTTATGGCTGAAGAACGAACGGCTACCGGGCATGGCGACTTACCCAATGTAAGGTGATGATAGGCTTTTAAGGCTGCATCTCGAAGGTCCGGCGGCAAATCAGCCGCCACAATCATGTGCCGGACCTGATTTGCCTTTTCATGATCCGAAAGGTGGGAGCCGGCCAAAATTGATGCGATCTTGTCAACCAAATCATTGGCCGCCAAGTGATGATGATAAGCGGCAATCGTAAGGCAGAAGCCAGGAGGGGCCGCAAAACCGGCTTGCAGTAAGCGCCCCAGGTTTTTTGCTTTGCCGCCTACCTGTTTCACGTCAAGCAGCCGGTCTTCAATTTCGCTCAGAGAAAAGATCCATGTCATTTTTATCACACTTTGGCGGTACGCAACCAAGTCAGCAAAGGGCGCAGCGGCCATATATTTAACCAGCGTTCAGGTGAATACAGTCCATACAACAGACTAAGGATCAACAGAAAAATCAGATTAGGCCAGTAAAACAGTGTCAACCAACCGGCCAGGTAAAGCGGCATCAATACCGACGGCAGAGGGTGATGGATTACATGTAGCGCATCTCGAATCCGGACCTGTCGTTCCTCATTGTAAGGGTCTTCCTGGGCCAGCCGGCCCTGCCGCAGTGCGCGCCAGGAGCGACCAACAGTCAATAAAAAAAGCGGCACATAAAGCAGCATGAGCGGCCAGGCCAGGGCCACCGACCAATTCCATAGCGGCAATGTGACTGGCGGCAGGCCCCACAACAGTAGCAACATCACACCGCCCAAAACCAATCGTTCGACTTCGAGGCTGATCGCGTAAACCGTTTGAACCGCACCGTAGCCGTAACGGACGGCAAAAGTCGTCGTGCCGGTGTTGGTATCATTAGACCAGTCTCGCATTTGATGGCTCACGTCGGAAGAGATACCCCGCACAGTGACAAACAGGATAAAGATCAATGCCCCCCAACTCATTAATTCTCCAAATGCAGTAAACAATAACGCGATGGGCAAGGTCTGTTGAGCAGCAATTGTGGCGACTAAACCGGCTAACCCCCGCTCTTTCAGCCGAAATGGTGGCAGGGAGTAAAAAGTAGCCGCCCCTATCCACAACAGCCAGACCAAAGCGAATCCACGACGATTAATGAAGGGCAAGCCAAAAAAGAAACCAACCGCCAGTACGACCAGAACTGTCACTATCGCTCGGTCTCGCCCCATACTATGAAAAACGTTGGGTTTACCGTGCCGCCGGTCTAACTCTATATCGGCCAGGTCATTAATCAGATAGCCATAGCCAGTCATCATGGTGCTAAACAGAAAGAATAACCCGACCTGTCCGATAAAAGCTAGATTGAACAATTGCTCGGTCAGAGCAATATAAAACAGGCTGGAAATATTTTGCCAGATTGAGTTGTAACGAATAATGCCCCAATTGCGCCACGAGAGGAGCGACCAAATTTTTTTCATGATACTTTTTTACATCTGTTTTATCACAATCAAATAGGAACTAGTCGGCGGTAAACTTACATCAAATTGTAAAGGGCTGCTTACCAGGTCAATTGTGGTCAAGGGTTGATCACTTTGGAAGTTATCATAAACTTGGGCCTGAGCCTGGTCAACAGGAAAATCAACAATTTCAAAACGTAACGAGTTCCATTCTTTTTGCATATCGTTTGTTAACCAGATAGCCAGATAGGCGGTTCCTCCCATCAACTCCCCACGACCGGCCAGAATCGTTACAGGAACCGATTTGGTGACAGAAACGAGTTCGCTCCGGCCAAAGTAATGATAAAAGTTGCGGTAGACCCAATAGGCTGGTTTCAACTGCCAGTCGTTTTCCCAATCCTTAAAAAGGCCTAATTGTTTGTACTCTTCGTGAGAACCCGGGAACTCGGCTATGGTGAACTGGACCGGGTTGATGCCGGCCTGCCATATTTGAGGCAGCACTACGGCGTGCCACAAAGCGCCCTCGCGGCCATTGCTCCAGGAACGAGTATTACCATATTCGTTGAGATAAACGGGCTTGCGGTAACCGGCCAAATGCTCGCCTTGGGCCAAACCATCACTAAAATCAAATTTATTAACATAACGGTGATAGGTAAAACCATCCAGCCAGGTTTGCCCATCGTATTCGGCCATTAATTGATCGGCCAACCGGGTGCCACAACACTCTGATACGCCCACAAGGCGAATGGCCGGGTCAACGGTAGCGGCAACGTCATCGGCCAGACCCAACACGGCGACCAGATCATCCATTTGCCAATTCTCCCAGAAACAGGGTACGTTAGGGTCCTGGCCACAGTCCAAATCGGGTTCGTTCACCGGTTCCAAAATCACTAGTTCGGGCGGATAGCTAACCTCATTAATAACAAAGGTTAAAAGGGCCAGCAAATATTCGCGGTATTCGGCCGGTTCACGGGGCGGATAGGTTGAAAAAAGCTGCTTATCACCGTTGGCGCTGAGCCAACCGGATAAATAAGAAACGGTAAGCATCACAGTCATATCGTTATCGCGCAGTGTTTCCAACCACTGCCTAAACGTGATGGTTCGTTCAAACCAGGGCAGCGGTTGGTCAAACATAAACCCCTGCCAATTGATGTGCTGCGGGTCGGCATCATCATTTTGCGGTTCAAGCATACCCTGCACGGCGTGAATGCGAACCAGCGCCGGGTTGAGTTGGGCATAACGTTCGCGCCACAAATCGGCGTCTTGGTCGGTCCACCAGCCATTTGTGCCATATTCAACGGGGCTTGGGCCGGTAATGGTCTGGTAATCAATGCTAATATCGGGTTTTTGACCTGCGGCAGGCGATGACATCGGATCAGGTTCAATCGTACTCACCAGCAATGTTGCAGGCTGACCGATTTCTAATTGACAAGAAACCAGCATCACACCCACAATTGCTATTGACCCGAAAATTTGAAATGATTTAATAAATTTATTCACAACAAAAATAGCCTTCATACACCACCCGGATATCTACAACACCTTAACTCTATGGCGGCGTCCTTGAAGCCGCTCTTTGGCCCAATACAAATGTCCCACCAGTTCACTACGTTTCGGCAACAAAACCTCCTGCCAGGAGAGTTTTGAGTCGGCCAAAAAGAAACTCAACAACATGGCTCCAGCCACCGTATACCCCACCGTTGAAGCTATGGCAGCACCGGCTACGCCCCATAGAGGAATGAGGATGATGTTCAACCCGACATTCAGAATAAGGGCAACGCTGGAAACCAATATTGAGACTTGCTGCTTGTCCCGACTGGTAAAATTGCGCGTGAGCACTTTATAAACCCCCATTGTCATCACCCCGGGTAGCAAAATCAATAAGGGCAGCACCGAAGCACGGTAGACGTTGCCATAAACCAACGGAACAAACAGCCAACTTATGGCCAACATCCCCATCACAATAATCCCGGTGATAGTCAGGGTGTCACGACATACCCGGGCCGTGATCCGATGCACTTCTTCCTCGGGTACATTGGATAGACGGGGAAAAAGAACCACCCCCACCGAATCAGGAAAATACCAGGCGATTTCGGCCAGGGCCGTAGCCACACCATAAAAAGCTACCTGCTCAGGATTCAGATAATAGGCCAGTAGAAATACATCGAGTCGGTAATTGAGCATGCCCACCAAATTTTGCAAATACGATTTCAGCCCAAATTTCAGCGAGGTTTTGGTCAATTGGCGATTGAAAGCAAGGGTTAAGGGCGTTTCTTTTTTAATCAACCACAAACTCAAAATCACCATAAAAATGGTAACGGCGAGGTAAACGCATACGGCGGCCATCAAGCCTCCCCGGCCAAAAACCAAAACGATAACAAACCCCGCCAACATTGAAACCGACGATACCAGACGCCGCAAGTTGAATAAATCAAATCGCTGGCAGGCGCGCAACATAGAGAGAGTGGCCATATCTATCAGCAGCGCAGGAACCAATAATATCAACGGCAGCCAGTATTGTTGTGGTAATCCTCTAAGTACTGTTTGTAAGGCCGGCTCTTTAAACGGATCCAAAACAATAACGCACAACAATCCGAATACAAGGGCAATGGCCAAGGCATTACCCAAAACCAGCGTGGCGCTGTACTTTTTTCTGCCCACCATGTAAATGTTTGCTTGCGATAAACCTAAGTGGGCAAAGCTAGCCACCAGCCAGGGAAGAGTCATTACCAAAACCATTATTCCCCGGTCGGTAGGGGTCAGAGCACGAGCCAATATAACCCCGGTTAAAAAGGTGGCGCCAACGGCAAATATCTCGGTTGAAAAGGTGTAGAACACGTTACGGATAAACACGGCTTAGCCTTGATCCTTTAAAACGGCCAACGGGCGTAATCGAACCACGGGCCACGCAATATCGTTAGATTTCAGAATGGCCAGCACTGCTTCCAGTCCCTCGTCTGAAAGATGAGGCCGGCTTTGGGTCAGACCACCCTGGTAGGTATACAGTCGGGTAGTTCTTGTTCCATTTAACAATCGACCCATTTTCATTACCGAACGTCCCGTCCCGTGATCAACCGAGTGCAGCGTATGAGCTGCGCCATTACCGGCCACACACAGGTAGGATGAAGTCCGTTCGAGGCCAGGTAGAAGGACCGGCTGGCCCGTACGGGCAAACGGCGATTCACCCGGCAGATCCGAGGGCGGCACCGCCCGGGTCGCGTTATGGCGATGCACCCACAGTTCTTCCCCGGCAATAGTCTCCTGACGAATACTGTTATGCGGCGCGTCCCACAACAAAGCCGGAGAAGCGCAACGTTGCCCCCATACAACTCGAAGCGAATCACGTAGCGCCGCCAGGATAGCCAGACGATTGGCATAAGCATAATTACTGGCCGCCTGCAAAGCGAGCAGGGTCCGTCGCCCTTCTTCGGAATCAACCGGAATGGGGGTTAAATAACGAGGAAGAACATGGTAATTGATCCGGTGAAGCAATCGACCAAGCTGGCCGGTTGTCAAATGAAATGGGAATTTGAGCCGCCACTCGTGCAGCCGGCCCCGCCAACTGTTCTTTCGACGGTGAGCGTATAGACGCCCTGTAAAGGCTCCCAGATAGCCAGAATCGGCATGGTACATAACCACAAGCTGGCCCGGCGACAGGCCCCACAAGGAGGCAACTTCATCATTCAAAAGCTCGTCCACAACCTGAAGTTCCAGAAAATGGTTCCCCCGGCCAATCAAGGCAAAATGCCAACTTCCCACTTCCTGCAACATCCGGGGAATCACCTGTAACACAGCCTCAACATCGACATTTGCCGACGTTATGGCATTGCCCTGCTGATCCATGTGGCGCAAAATGGCGGGGTCCAGGTTGTAACGTTCTACCGCCGCAGCCCCTCCCCTTAATAGAATATCGGCCAATTCCGGCAGAGATAAAACCCGCGACTGACGATGCAGCGGCAGTCTGTGGATCAATGCGCCAAACAGCCTATCCAGGCGTTCATCATTAAGATCGTCAAGGTGCAATGAAGTGAGGGCCAGAGCCATACTACAATTGGGTGAAGGACTGGATAAGCCCAACACAATTGTGTTGCGCGTGGCTACCGCTGTACTCGAAGGTGTCTCTAATTGCGGTTTGATGTGCAAATCGGGCAAAGCCACAACCTGAACAACGTCAACCAATTCTGCCGCCCTGGCCAGGCCAGCCAAATCCTCCGCCGACGGCGGCAAACAATCACTGGCGAACAAACGAATTCGATCCGTCTTTTTACCAGCTGACCAGGTGTGTTCTGGCTCAGTATCAGGAGAAACCAGCTGATTGCCTCGAGAAGGTAGATTTGACTGCCAAGCTTTCACTTCCATATTTGTTACTCTAATTCCATAACTGCCGGGGCTACCGTCAGGATTTGATTAGCCAGATCAACAGCCTGGTCCAACTCTTGCCCTTTTGCCAGCCAGAATTCATAGCAAGCCAACCGCGACAGCAGAGTTCTGAGGGTGGCAATGTGCCGATCTCCCATCATATCAGGGTTTGGGCTTATGAGGTTGAGGGCAGCAGCAAACTGGGTATATAGATGTATCTCCCTGGCCGTCTGATTTGAAGCCAGAAGCCGGTCCAGGGCCATGCCGGGGGAGATAGGCTGGCAACCGGCCCGATTGGCCAATCCCAAAAACAGGAGCGCCTGCGGTTGGTTTTGCCAATCTCGATCCTCAGGCCGCAACAGAAAATCGCGGCGACCGTGCGTGAAATTTCGCCCGGTATCAACCAGACGCTGTTTGGCCGCAGAAGGCAACAAGGCCCGGCTGTCGAGACTCAGGCGAATAGGTTCGGGAAGGGCGTAGACGGCCTCCGCATCAAATAGCAACAAATTATCAGCAAGAAACCGCGCCTGAGGATGGGCCAGAAGCGAAAACGTGAACGTCGATTTCCCACTACCGGGCAAACCAGAAAGAATCCAGGCGCCGTCTGGCCTCGAGACAGCCCCGGCGTGCAACAAGCCCCAACCCCGGGTTTGCTCCAAATAGTTGATTAACGGAAAGTAGATGAGATAATAAATGAGGATAATGAAGACAGACGGGATTTCCCGGCCAAACCGGAACCTCAGTCGTTGTAATTTGGAAACAGGCCGGTAATAAGCATCGATTATCAAGGTCCGATTGGACCATTCGGCCGCCAATTGCAGGCCAGGGAGATAAAGGGTTTCTGTCTGCAAAACTTTGTTACCAACCTGCCAGATACGCCGACCCCAATAGCGAACAGATCCGTTATACCAGGCTTGAGAGGGGCATGCATCCCAATGCAAGCAAACCCGTACCCCTGGCGAGGTTTCTTCGCTGGTTAACAAATCGGCCAGATATTGCTGCGCGTAAGTTAGAAAAAGCTGCTGCTCTGTTTCCAGCCGAAGGGTTGCGCCGTGAAGCGAAACAGTGAAAGAGGTATTATTGGTTGACGCTTGTTTTTGAGACATTCGGATTTGCCTGACCTTTAATGTCAGTGGTTGGTAATTACACTAGTTTGCTCTTCAAAGTGGCAAAAATCTGGATTTGGTCGGTAGAAGCCGATGGAACTTTCAAACCGGCACTGAAGCCGATCGCCCAATTAATCAGACCCAGAGCAACCAGTAACCAGGCGAGGGGTTGTCCCACCACAGATGATATACGCCAGCGCCAAAAAACTCGCAACGTGTTCACAAACTTCAAGATGGTCATAAAAGGTAATCCCAACAGCGCCAGACCCCATCGGCGAGCCAACCACGCGCCGGGCAAATCCGTCAGGCGTAATACCTGAGTTGTCGCCCGGCCAATTCGGCGTTGATGGGTCAGAAAACTGGAAAACTGGGTACGATTGAGATGGGCAACTTGAATCGCCGGATCAAACAAGATCGATTCGCCAAGCTGGCCTAACTGCCAGTTAAAAAGCAGATCTTCCTGGGGATAATATTCGTTTGGGAATCCGCCGTATTTATCAAATAGATCGGACCGATACGAAATGTTGCAAGTGGGAAGATGGCCCACCATCCGGGCTTCTCCCTGGGGCAGAAATTCCCGGAACTCGCTGATGTAACCAGCCCAACCAACGGCGTTGTCTGGGGTACCATTTAGAACCGCACCACCGACAATGGTATGTCCGGCGGCATGGGTTGCCACCATTCTTTGCAACCAATCCGGCGCGGGAACACAATCCGAATCCAAGAAAACGATAATATCGCCTCTGGCTTGCTGTAGGCCCAGATTACGGGCCGGGCCGGGAAGAGTCTGTTGGGACAGGGCAATGATTGTAACCCGGGGAAATTGCTTCCGAACAATGGTAGCGGTTTCGTCGGTTGAACTATCGACCACAATCACCTCAAACGGCTTGTCAAATTTCTGATTGAAGACAGCTTCAAGACAGGCGACAATTGTCCGGGCCGACTGGAAGGAAGGGATAACCACTGAAACCGGAAAATCGTGATGCATCAACTATGGCCACTCCCCTGCTTACGGATTTCCAACAACTGATCAGAGTGGGTAGGTTTAACCTGGCTCTGGTCCAGGCTGAGACCCACAACGGCCAAAACCAAAGCATAAAGGAACATATCCCAACCGCCAAAGTGTCCAAAAGCGGCAAAAGCCAGGCCAACCGGCAGAACCCACTGCGCGATTACTTCCAGCACCCGCCACCAGCGACCGTACTCTTTCAAATGCAGGGGAGGCAACAAGTAAGCGGCAACCACAGCCAGCCAGATCAACCAAAGCAGCAGAAACCACGGTTGCATAACAAAGGGGACTGCCGATAACCCCGCGATAAACACCAACACTCCCAATGAAATCAACGATTTCCTTTGACTTAAACCAAGAAAAACGTTCCATTTCCCACGACGCCGGTCGGCGAAACGATCTCCCCAATCATTCATCACATACGCCAGGGCCGAATGACTGGCGGCAAAAAGCAAAAAGGCCAGACAGGAAATCACAAATACCAGGGACCGGTGGTGGTAGGTTAAAGCCAGGTAAAAGAAGACCGTACAGATAAGCGGGACTTTGCTGAATCCCCAATCTCGCCAACGGAGAAAATATTGCATCCGGTTGAGCCGCGATGGAGACGAGGTGGGGAGAGTCTCAACGGTAACTTGCGCCCCGGTCATTTGTTCTCGCCTGATCAGGGCGGTGCAATTAGGACATCGTTGATTGGGTGAAATAAACTTGGTTCCGCAACTGCTACAATAGGAACCAAGCAAGTGGTATCGCTGCCGAAAATTACGCCAATGCCGGACCGGATGCATAACGTTGCGCCCTTTCTGATTGTGGGCCGCGCCACCAGGCAATGGTTTTTGACAGCCCTTCATCATAGCCCACAATGGGTTTGAAACCTAATTCCTTCTGGGCTTTCAGAATACTGTAGCTTCGGTTGATCACCAGGGTATCCACCTTATCGCGGGTAATAAAGGGCACCGAGCCAAGAGTCTCAATCCCCATATACTGTTTTAACGCATAAAATGTTTCCAACCCTCGGCCTACGATCCGGGCCAGGTAGGCTGGAACGTGCCAACTAGGTACTGGCATTTCGAGCAACTGCGCCATCTTATCCACCAAATCATTGAGCGTAATCGGTGCAGGCCCGGCAATAATATAAACTTGGCCGTTGGCCCGATCATTTTCGGCTGCCAATAAAAACCCTTGCACCACGTCAGCTATATAGGCCAGGTGCAAATAATTACGACCATTACCCACCGGCAAGAAGCGACCTCGGGCTAACAAGTCGATCAGGCGGGTAACCATACCCCACGTATCGCCCGGCCCGTAAGTAATAACCGGGCGAACCACGGTGGCAAATAAACGCTTTTTTGCCCCGTAATCAAGAACCATTTCATCGGCCAGAGCTTTGGTGTGGCTGTAGTTATATTTCCCATCACCAGCCGCATAAGGGAATCCTTCGTCAATATCCAAACAACCAGGATGGCCCATCACCCCCACCGAACTGCAATAGACGAAACGGCTTCCCTGGTCGGCTGCGCTCTGAAGCAGATGACGAGTCCCTTCGACATTCACCCGATAATAATCCCGGTAAGGAATACCCCAACGGTCACGGATCGCGGCCAAATGGTAGACCAAATCGATTCCTTTTACGGCAGTTCTGGTTGTTTCTGAGTCGCTTACATCACCCCAACATATTTCGAACCCCAAGCAGGGTGGGGGGATGGAGGCAGGCCGAACCAGAAGACGAACATGGTGTCCCTGGGCCAGCAGGGTTTGAGCTAAATGGCCGCCAATAAATCCGGTTGCCCCCGTAACCAAAACTTTCACATCGACTCTCCTCTGATAAGTTTTGAACTGGTCTGTTCAGAGCCTTGTTGGAGGGCCCTTTGCAAAAATGAAGCCAAAACAACCTTCCAGGCAACCTTACCCATAATAGCATAGTTGTGAAGCATATTGGTGTAACTGGCATTGGCCAGGGGACAATAACATTCTTTTTGATAAATACTGCGTCGAATCCGATCTGCCTCCGCACTGAACCAGACCTCTTTGAAATCATAATTTACGTCACGTAAATTCAGGATATTATCAGCCCGCACGCAACACGGCCATACATCACCGTTGGCATAGATTTGCGCCGAAGCCCACCCCGCGTAACAATCAATGACCTGGGTTTTTTCAACCAGAATTCTTTTGACCAGGTTATAGTATTGCACTCTAAAGGCCTGGGTAATGGCTGCAATTCCCAGATATTTTTCATTTTTTATCCGGCGAATCAAATCATCGATCACCCGGCTGTAATCCTGGGGAAGGGGGGTAATGTCCAGGCCTATTGTATCCAGTTCGACCCGTTCCTCGGCAATCTCGGTGATAAAAGCGCCCGGGGCTTTGGCAAAGGCATAATCAAAAATCTCCAGGGCATGGTCTACATTGAATTTTGAGATGACCGTATGAATGCCAATGGCTAAATTAGGATATTGTTCCGATAGAGTTTTGAGTGCCTCCAGAGTGTACTCAAATTTTTTAAAATTGCCGGGAACCCCTCTGATTTTGTCGTGATTTTGGCCAAGTCCATCCAAGGAGAGGTTGATAATGATCTGAGTTTGGGGACAACTTTTGGCAATCGCTTCAACTTTGGGGGGGATAAACCTGGCCATCAGGCTATTGGTGGGGATATTGATAATACCCGGCCGGCAATACTTGTAGGCTCCTTGAGCCAGTTCAACAATATTCTTGTTCATAAATGGCTCACCACCACTGATGGTGAACCAAAAGGGTGCCTTCCCCAAAGATTTAAATACCTTCAGCCACTCCTCAGTGCTGAGTTCATTTTCCCGTTTTTTCCAAATGTTACAAGTAAGGCAAGTTGAATTACAACGAGGTGAAGGTGTGATGGTAAGGTTGGTGGGAAGTAACCGGGGCCAACCAAATTTGCGATACAGTTGGTAAAGCGGTATCCTGGGTAATACCTCGAGCATGATTGTTAACCCAACCGACGGTCTTGTATCTCATTTGGGTGTATTTCAAATGAGTCGAAAAAAGCGCCGCAGGCCGGGGGGCTTGGGGGGTGTCCCCCCAACTTCTCCTTTCTCTGACTCAAATGAAACACACCCATCTCATTTTTATATAAGGATATCAGGTGGTTTCTACCAGACTGCTTGAGTTTTCGGCCAGACTCTTGGTTGATTCTGCTATAGACCAGGCAAAGGGTTTGCGTTTCCAGACGATATAATCGTAAGCGCCCCGCAGTCGAGCGAATATTTCGATGGCAACAATAGCTGGCGCCCAAACAAAAGATCGCCAATCCAGTTTGAGACTTTTAAACAACAACCACACAATACGAGTCCCATTCATCGTGGAAACTCGATATCCCAACATGTCCTTCACGTAAAGGTGTCCGGCAAAGATACGGCGGCGCTGTTTGAGAAAATCTTGCACGGTTTCAGGGCCTTTGTTAAGGACAATGGCCTCGGGCGCGTAAACAAGAGACAACCCCTGGCCGACAATCAGCGGTTCAATACTGGCTTCATCAACAGCCGAGTCATGGGGAATCTGGCGGAAAATATTACGAAAGGCAATAAGTTCGCCCATCTTGGGGCGTCGTAACGCAACTTGATGATGCAATTCCCAAAGAAGATGAACCCCATAGCCCATAAACGTATGGTCGGGATTGGTCGGTACCGGACGTCCACCCACCATGCCTATCCGGGGGTCGACAAAAGGTAATACTAGCGCTTCAATCGTATGAGGTGTGGGCAAAGTGTCGGCGCTTTGGAGAACTACGATTTCACATTGGGTGTTTTTCAGGAGTAAATTTACCGCAGATGCTTTACCCTCCCGTCGAGGCTGTTTTAGCAATTGAATACGGCCGTCCTGGACGGTAAATTTCTCAACAATGGCTTCGGTTGTATCGGTGCAGCCACTGGCTACGATAATTATTTTTTCAATATTCACCGTTTCGGCTTGCTGAATCAGTAAAGCCTCTAATAATCGGCCAATATTGGCCTCTTCGTTGTAGGCCATAATCCCTATACAGCAGTTGATCATCACGTCCTCCCCATCACAATAAAGGAAAGCCTACGCCCACCAACATCCGGCGTTCTCACCCCGGTAATATAAAAAGAATTTTAACACCGTATTCTTAGAGAGGCCCCAGAAGATTATTTGAAATTAGTTAGAGAAATCAGCAATTCTCTAACCTTGTGGAAGAAAAGAAATCACTGATGACTTTTATTGAGGGTCAACCCAGAGGGTGATTTGCTCGGGGGGATCAACAATCTTTATAAATCCATGAGGATCAGATGCAATCATTTCTCGTTCGATAACAACCTCGGAGTCGCTCTGCAAATATGGGACCCAATGATATTTCAACACAATTTCGGATCCTTGCAGATCCCAGAGCTTGATCCGATGACCCTCAACCTTGACCTGCCCCGTACCTGTTAGAAAATAATTGCCCGGGGATTTGACACGATAGGTTTTGGCAAAGGATAGGTCTTGTAGAGGTTCAACCAATTCCGGTCGGCCATCAAAAAACGTCTGAGACTCCTCAGAATAGACGATAACCCAGTGAATATTATATAAACTCAGATAATCAGCCATTTGAAACGTGGTCATGGTTTCAATAGGCCGGTCAAAAGGATGACCATCCACAAAATCAACCGGCCCACCCCAGGGAAAGGGGCCTCCAATAAAAGAGCGCTGGCTGGCGTAGGCCAGGTAACCTGCCACCACTTGGGTCTGATTATCCCAATACCAGGTAGACTCCTCAAACAAAACCCGCCCTGCCTGGGTGGTGTTTGCTTGCAGCCAGTTTATCAGTATTGTTGCATTATCACTTGGCGGATGAATCAATTGGCCGGGCGTATAGGGTCTGCCAAATTCTTCGATAGCTCGTTCGGAGAATTCTGGAAGATTGGGCCACAAGGTGAGAATCAACAGAATAAGACCGGCAATCGTTAGAACGCAACGATGGTTGTTTTGTCGCAACATATTATAAACATATTGACCACCAACTACTGCCGGGATAGTTAACCATAGATAGGCAACAGGCAGGTTTCGCTCCGGCTGAAATTTAGCCAAAACCGAACCAAAATATCCCAGAAATAATAACGTTGCTGGCAAGATCGTAAAAAGGGCCGCCAGTGAATACTTTCCTTTTTGCCACCATTGATACAACCCTACAACTGAACCAACCAGCACCAAACGATGCAGCGATGCCAGCGGCAATTCACTGAGAATATCCCGTCGAATGGCCGCAAAGCCATTTGCCTGGAAAAAAAACTCGTGTCCATCACTCCCGGCAAACCACTTTCCGATACTTAAGTATGGACCCAACCACGGCCACTGCGCAATCACAGCCAACGCGCCGATCAAAAGAATCGCTCCATGCTGTATCAAACTGAGACGACGCAAGTTAAATAAATAAACAACACCTACACCAACGACAATAAAAATTGCAGAAAGGATGTGCAACCAACCACACAGCGTCACCGTCACACCCATTACACCCAAATAGAACCATCGTCTTCGGTAAATAAAGGCAACAAACGCAGCTATACCAAACATAGCCAGCGGTATGGTGGCAGCAAATGAAACCATGCCATACAGGATAAAATAGATATAAATAACAGAAACCCACCAGTAAAACATCCCCAAGATTGTAGCTAGCGTGGCGACTCCAGGAGATAAACTAAACCATCGGCTTGACTGATAGATGAGCAAAGGTGTGACAACCAGCCACCATACCACAAATAAATTGAATGCAGTTACAGCCGGTATGGAGAAATATGAAAGGAGATAGACAAACCAGGTCCAGCCTTTTGCTCCTAAATTCGAGGTAATGCCGACGGGGTATCCGGCAAAAAAGAGAGGGCTATAACCCCAGGAAGTCCCTTGAAACGTAAACAACTCGTTAATTTCCACAATTTGGGCATAATGATAGGAATAATCCAGATGCAAAATTGGGAAATCGTTTAGTTTTGTGATGGGTACCACAAGGCTAATCACCAAGAGGTATAATCCCAGCAGTACACCCTGTATCACCAACAACACCGGGACTCTATGAAGCAAGGTCTTCACTCTGTTTCTCTACACAATTCTTTAAGCGATTCTGGATAATCTGAACGGTCACCAGATGAAATTATAGGACCTCTGGGTTAGAAAACACCCAGAAAATAATTAGAATTTAGTTGGCGTCCGGCAGGCAGTTTCAAAGGCCGAGATGATGGTGAGTTGATATACCCTGAGAAGACACACATTTCACCTCAGTCGGGCAAAACGATAACACCCAACAACGCCACAGTTTCCCCCACCTCGCAAATCGCGCCGTACACATCGCCGGTGAGGCCGGCGATACGGGCCATAGCCAGCCGGGCCACTAGAAACGTCGTCAGCCAGGCTACAGCTACCAACAACAGGCCCGGCCAGCCGAGCAAAAGAAGAGGAACAACCATCCCCACAACTGAAGCCAGACCGACCTGGAGCCACCCCAAACCGGTCTTGAACAACACGCCCAGTCCTTCCGACCGGGCGAGCGGGTAACGCGCCATTGCCCAAGTCATTGCCCAGCGAGCCAAAACAGGGGCGGCAATCAACGCCGGCAGGCGAGACGAGGCCGGGAGTGCGACCAGGGCAATGAATTTTACCAGCAATAGTAGAATCGCCCCCACCACCCCAAACGCGCCGACCCGGCTGTCTTTCATTATTTCCAAGCGATGCGCCGGATCACGAGGCGGCAGTAAACCATCGCAGGAGTCCATGAAACCATCCAGGTGTAGCAAGCCGGTCAGACCGGCCCACACCGCCACTACCAACGCCGCCGCCACAGCTCCCGGCAAAAACAGTTGAAAAATCCAATTGGCTCCAACCAGAATCAGCCCCAAAATCAAGCCAACCAAGGGGAAATAGCCGGCAGCTCGACCGGGCGCGGGATGAGGTTCATCCGCAATAAAGGGTAAGGGGATAACGGTTAACAACCGCCAGGCCAAGGCAACGTCGGCGATGAATTGGGGGGTACGCGTTGAGTAAGCCATAAGTCAGAATTTAAGTGGCAAGTGCTACTTCTGGAGATTTCACATCATGGTGCCCGCTCGCTGAGCCAGCGCCGCACCAACGGCACCTCAACGGAATAATCACCGTCAGTACGAGTCAGGATGCGACGACGAACCAATCTATCCAAAGCAGGATGAGAGGGCAGAGCCAGCGGGGTTTCGGCAGCAGCAATCTGACGCAAGAACGGCTGGCCGTCCGTCCCGGCCATTTCCTGCCAGATGTTGTGGAAGTATGGCTCGCCCTGATCAAGCGCCCGCAGCAGCGCGGCCTCAAGCAGCCGCCGATCAATGTGGCGAGTGCTCCGGGCATTGCCTTCCTCTACCACGGCAGAGCAAACCAATTGCAATAGATAGGGATGGCAATGGGTCTGAGTCATGATCTCAATCACCACCTCGTCGGCATAAACCAGTTTGAAATCCGCCTGCAAATCGGGCTGGCGAATCAGTTCCTCGGCCTCGTCAGGACGCAGATAACCAATAGTCAACGGTTTGACATTGATAAAATAGGACGACCAGGCCGGGCCCAACTCGTCCAGCGTCTGTACCCCGGCAAAGAGCAGAGCCAGCCGGGTTTGATGCTGAATCAGATAGCGCAGTTCGTCAAAAACTTGCTCGCCAATACGATCCGACTCGACGGCTTCACCCAATTTCTCAAACTCGTCAAAAGTCAGCAGCAAATTGAAATCCTGCAACGCTGGCAAGGCTACATCTTCCAGCCACTCGGCAAAGGCTTCAAAGGGTGAAGCGTCAAAGTCGGTGCGCTGGGGCAACCCAACTATCAGGCGGTAAGGCCGGGCGTCGCGGCTGATGGCCCGGGTAATACTGTAGAGAAAGGCGGCCGTGCTTTGGGTTGCAGTTGGACGCTGCAGGTCGAGAAAAACCGGCAAGGTGTTGCCGGGCAGCAGGGCAGACAATTGCAGCAAGAAAGACGTTTTGCCCATCCGTCGCGGGCCGTGTAAAACCAGGGTGGGCCGGTGCCGCTCCAACAGGGCATTGACCACCGCATCACGCAACTCGCGGCGGCCTTTGAACAACTCCTGCCGCGATAGCTGTAACGGCGTGCCGGGTTGGTAAGGATTTTCAATGGCCGTGGCTACTTCGGCGTTGGCCGAGATTGCTTCCAATTGATTCAATAATATTTGCTGCCACTGGTCAATCACCGGCAGCCAGTGTTGGCCGGCCGGCTGGCCCAACGAAGGCAGGCGCCGGCGCAGCATGTCCAGCCCGTCCAGCGCTTCCCGGTAGCCCAGGCGACGGCTGTAGAGATTGTCCGCGCTCAGAGTCACCCGTACCCCTCCAGCAATAGCCAACAGACGAGGCACGATTTCATGAGTCCCCTGTTCTAGCGTAACCATCACCTCGTCGGCCAGCCAATCTAACTCCTGGGGAGCGCTGGCGATCATTGCGGGTGAGGTGCAGTTGGTCAGTGTTTTCACGGCATACATTAACCGGGCCTGGGTGGCAGCCCAATCCTGCCGGAAAGAACCGGCAATGAATCTGGCTTCTTGCAAACCCTGAGACCGATTGATTCGCAAGGCCAGCAGGAGAAGCTGGTCGAGCATGGGCAATGGATAAAAGATAAGATCATCCCAATAAACAGGCGTTCGTCGCAAACGGGACAGAGATTGGGTGGGATCGCGCCGGGCCTGGCGATAAGCCCACCAACTCAGTAACGCTTCCAGTGGATAAACGAGCAGCCGCACGTAGCCATAAAACCCAATCAGCAGGGCAATGACCACCAACAGCAGGCTGTTCAACGCCAGGGGGTCGCTCAACGAGGCCGAAAATAACCAGGCCAAACCGGCCACGGCCAGCAAGGCCGACAGGCCATTACCCACCCGCATCGACAGCGCCCCACCGGCCGCAGCCAGCACCGCCCACAACACAATGAGCGTGACCGTGTTGACAACAGTTGTTACCCCTACCGTCAGAGCACCAGCTGCCCCACCGATGAGACCCAACAGCAAGCAATCGACAATGATCCATTTGAGCGAACCGGCGCTAAGACGGCGTTGCTCGATCAACATTTCCAGGCCAAAGGCCAGACTCAAGGCCAGCCCTCCCAGCAACCCGATGGCCACGCCGATGGTTACCTGTGTTTCAAGACTGAACTCGGTGCTGCCAGTCAGGCCGATAATTAAGACGAGCGCTATCAGCGCCACCACAATGACCGCACTGTAGATAACCCCCACAATTGCTCGTCCCCAGTAGTTAAAGGTCCACAAATCGAACATTCGCTGCCGGAGGTGGTCAAACAAGGAACTGGCCGCGCCAATAGCAATGCCACTCGTTAAGGCCAGGGCCAGGCTGAACATTACACCCCCCAACGCCACCACAAAGGCAAGGCCCATGGTAATACCCAACAAAATGCCCCCCACAAAACTGAGCGTCACGCCATAAGCCACATCCCCGGCCATGGTACCCGCCAACCCGAGAACCACACCTCCGGCCAGCCCCAAGGCCAGGCCCAGGGCGATGTCGGGCCAGGTGGGCAGGGCTGGCAGGTTGGGGATGTCTCTGATTAAAATGAGCAGAAAACTGCCCAACAAGCCCGCCGAAAACCATAGAGAAATTTGCATACCCAGAAAACGACGCGCCTCACTACGACGCAAAGCCAGCGCCAATTGCCGACATAAACCCGCATGATGGGCCAGGGCCGGATGCACGGCCTGCTGATATGCCGTTACTTTGCCTGGCTGCAACAGGCTCCATTGCAGCAAACGGCGCGTGTCTTGAAAAAAGTTTTTTAGGGAGACAGGGATTGGGTCAGCCATACCACTCATTCATCCAAATGACCGCCAACAATCATCTGGCCAAATAACTCGCTAAAGGGTTTATATTGACGCACCAGACCACGCCGTTCCAACGCCGCCAGCCGTATCGAGTCCGATTCCATCGAGTCCGATGTGGCCAACCGGCGCAAGATAGTTTGCTCATCGGCGGCGAGTTTGCGCCACAGGTGCTGGAGATGCGGCTGGAATTGAAACCACAATTCCTCCCGAAGTTGGACATAGTCCACCTCGTCTCTGGTTTTTGCTTCCCACAGATGGCTGGCCGCTATTTGCGTAAAAAAAGGATGGCCACCGGCAATTTTGTCGATAAAGGCCAAATCATCCGCCGTGGTAGCCATATTCTCCGTGACCAGCGCCTGCCACGATTCGGCCGGAAGCAAACCAAGCCACTGTTGAGAGAAGATATTGTAAAAGGGTGAGGTCAGGCCGCTGCTGGCGCACAGGTCGGCCAGTGGTTGGGCCGAGGCGGTCATCATGGCCATTTGCCCCATCGAACCGCAAGCCCGCCAATCTTCCAGCACTTCGTTGAACTCACCGGCGCGTTGGGTGAGATTTTCGATCTCGTCCAGGCAGAGCAAAAAGCGAATACCGTCGGCCTGTAGCTCCTCCAGGGCAAAGTCAAAGGCCACCAGATCGCCATCCTCGCTGGCCGACCAGGGTTGCCGCCAGACCGAGGTCAACTCGCGGCGGAGAACGCGCATCAACCCGGCCCAGGTGTGGCAATAGGCTTTCATCAAATCCAGGTAAATGATGATGAACTTGATGCCGCCGGGCAGAAGCTGGTCGGCCCGGGCGCGGAAATAGTTCAGCAGTGAGGATTTACCCATACGACGCTCGCCAACAATTGAAATGGATTGCGCGGTCCGCCCGCCCACCCGGTTGACAATGGCCTTGAGGATCTCCTCTCGCCCGTAGAACAATTCTGGCGCCACTGCCCCGCCGTAGAAAAACGGGTTCTGAATTCTCGACGCCTGGCCGGAGGGTTGAACCACCTCGGTAAGTTGGGGTGTTTTTAGCCGGGGCGACTGGATTGAAGCGACAAAGGTTTTGGTGGGTGGTTGATGGCTCAGACGAGCCAGCGCCTCGGCCATGGCCGCGCCGGTCTGAAATCGTTCCGAAACTTCTTTGGCCAGCGCCCGCAAAATAATCACCTCCATGGCGGGCGACACGTCGGTAATGGTCGAAGGCGCGGCGGGCGGTTGGTATACGTGGGCGTGGAGGATTTGGGGCGTGTTGCCCTGAAACGGCACAAGCCCGGTGACCATGTGATACAACACCACGCCCAGGCTGTAGAGGTCGGCCCGGCCATCAACGGTTCCAACACCCGCGGCCTGCTCCGGCGCCATATAAACGGGCGTGCCCACCGTATGACCAGCCAGAGTCAACACCGGATCGTCCAGGGCCAATGCCACGCCAAAGTCGGTCAGCAAAGCCTGACCGCCGCTGGCCAGCAAGATATTTGAGGGCTTGACATCGCGGTGAATAACCCCTTGCTGGTGAGCGTAGTGCAGGGCATCAGCCACCTGCCAAGCAATGTCGGCGGCGGTGGTTTCGTCTAACCGTTCAACTTGCGTCAATCTGTCGGCCAGGGATTGGCCTTCGATCAGGGGCATGACCATAAAAGCACAACCCTTCGCCTGACCCACATCTAACACCTGCACGATACCCGGGTGATTCAGCCGGGCGGCGGTGCGGGCTTCACGTTCAAAGCGGGCCAATATCTCCCGACCTGCCTTGGGCGGCGGCGCCAACACTTTGAGGGCCACAACCTCACTTTGCGGATTGCGGGCGCGGTAGACCGTGGCGATGCCACCGCTACCGAGGATGGCTTCGATTTGATAAAGTCCGAGTTTTTGGCCGGACAAATCTATGGCAGTCACGATTTATCTTATCCCCTGTCAATGCAACAACAACCCGTATCCCCCATCCACCATGATTGTCTGGCCGACAATCGCAGCAGCGGCGTCGGAGCAGAGAAAGGCCACAACCTGGGCAATTTCCTCCGGCGTCACCAAACGGCGAGTGGGGGAATGGCTGGCGGCGTAATCAAACACTTCTTTCAGATCCACCGGAAAAGCAGCCACGGCATCGGTTTTGACCAACCCCGGCGACACGGCGTTGACGATAATGCCCTGGGAGGCCAAGTCCACGGCCAGGTAGCGGGTCAGGGCATCCACCACAGCTTTGGAGGGGCCAATTGCGCCGTAGTAAGGCAGCACCCGCGTACTGCCAGGGCTGGTGATGTTGATGATACGTCCCCAACCGGCCTGCGCCATGGGCGGCACCAGTCGCTGCGCCAGGCGCAGGATGGATCGGGCGTTGACGTCCATGGTCCAATCCCAATACTTATCGTTTACATCCAGCACGTCGCGGGGCGTGCCACTGGCGGCGTTGCCCACCAAAATATCGCAGCGGCCAAAGGCAGACTCGATCTCGTCCACCAGGGCCTCGATCTGATCGGCCTCCGCCAGATTGGCCTTAACGACAACGGCGCGTCGTCCCAAAGCTTCGACCGCAGCCGCCACTTCCCCGGCGGCGCTTTTTTTGCGCAGGTAGTGCACCACAATGTCCGCGCCGCGTTCGGCCAGGGCCAGGGCAATGGCCCGGCCAATTCCCCGCGAAGAGCCGGTAATGAGAGCAGCTTTATCGATTAAAAATTGATCCATAGATTACGCTGAAACATTTATCCTTCAAACATCGCCCGGCCAATCAACCACACATTGGCCGGATATTCGGCCATCCGGCGCATGTAATAGGGATACCAGGCCCGGCCATACGGCACATACACCCGCACCTGATACCCCAAATCGGCCAGACGCTGCTGCTCGCCGTGACGCACGCCCAGCAACATTTGAAACTCAAAACTGCTCCGGCTGATCTTACGCGTTTCGGCAATTTGGATGAGCCACTCAATCAGCGCCGGATCGTGAGAGCCCAGGGCCAGATAAAGCCTATTTTTTCTGGCTTCAGGCGTGAAACACTGGACGATCAACACCTTTGCCGCCTGCCAGATGTCCTTTTTTCCCTGGTAGGCAATTTCTTTTGACTCGCGGTAGGCTCCTTTCACCAGGCGAACGCCCCCGCCTCGGGCAATGATGCGCTGTAAGTCGGCGGAGGTGCGATAGAGATATGCCTGAAGCGCCTGCCGGATTCCTTCGCCAAACGTGTCCAATAGCCGGTGATAAATGGCCAGGGTGTCATCAACATCGGCGCTGTGCTCCATATCGATCTCGACGGTGATTCCTAACGTTTGGGCAGCTTGAACCACGCCGGCGATGTTTTCATAGCAGAAGTCCGGGCCAAAGGCCAGCCCCACGTGGGACGGTTTGAGCGAAATGGTCGCATCCAACTTTTCGGCCTCAATTCGCTGCAACAAAACCTGGCAAGACCGAGCTGCTGCTACAGCCTCAGCCTTGCTGGCCACCTCTTCTCCCACCTCGTTCAAGATAGCTTTGATACCGCGCCGGTTGAGACTCCTGGTCACAGCTACCGCTTCATCCAGAGTTTCACCGGCCACAAACCGGCGGGCCACGCGACGAGCCGGGCCAAAATGGGAGATGATCTGCCGGGCGGTATCACTGGTTGAGAGTTTGAGCAGAATATTGCGGAGCATGGCCAATCCTCCTTAACCTGCCATCTCCTTACATTCTAACACCAAACTGAGCTACATTAAAATCTCCGGCGTTCCGTCGAGAACTGGCCGGCTTTCGGCCAGCGGCACCAGTTCGATATATGGGCCTAATTGGCGGGTGTAGATAACGGCATAAAAATGGGGCAAAACATCGGTTTGGCCGGCGTGGAAGGCATAAAAATGGGCATCGGTTTGCAATTGTTCCACCATCGTCCGCATCAACTGAAGACGGCTTCTGGCAGCCAGGGTGCGCAGACAATGCACCGCTTTACCCAGGCCATAGGACATGCTGGCTAATCGCTGTGTCAGCCAGCCAGGGGAAGCCAACAAGGCATACAGGTCAACCATTTTCTGGAAATAGGTGAGGGGATCGTAGTTTTTCAAAATCACCGTAAGGTAAGGGATGGTGTAAAAGGTAAAGGGCATGGCGTTTAAAATGCGTCCGCCGGCCAGAAGGGTATCAAAGAGGGGCGTACCACCAAAGGCCATAGGAATGTTAATTGAAGGCCAGACAAAGGGGGTGCGATACATAAATTCTCTGGTCAATTCAAACGGCTCATCCCCGGCATCCAGGTCGAGGCCGAGGATAAAATTAACTCCCAAATAGGGAATATAATCCTTGAGTAAATAAAACTGCTCCACCACCCCCTCGAGTTTGCGCCACAGAATCGCCCGACCCACCCCGGCTTTATGGGAATAAGCCGACCAGGACTCCACGCCGGGCATCATGGCCGCACAGCGGGTGCGATGCAAGCGTTTGATGCGTTCTGGGTTCAGCAGGCTCAACGAACTTTCGATAACGTAGGGGCTACGCCGGTTGGGCGGAATACTTTCAAAGACGCCCATCACCTCATCAAACCTCACCCCAAAATTAGGGTCAAAAATAGCCAATTTCACGCCGGGCAGGTTTTGGGCAATGAATTGTAAATCAGCCTTGAGCCGGTGAGGGGAGAGACTGCGATAGGGACTATTCCAGTCGCTGCAAAAATCGCAGGTATAGGGGCAGCCCAAACTGGTTAGCAAAGGGATAAAACTGCCCGGAAACGGTTTACCCTTTAAAAATGTTGCCGTCCGAATTTCGGGCAGGCGTTCGGCAATGGAGGGCAACTCGGCCAGGGGCCTGGGGCTGGAGATGACGGCGGGAGGGTCAAACTGCCCGCCCACAATGTCGGCAATAAGGGTTTGGTCACATTCCAACACTACCAGGTCAAAATAGCGCAGGCAATCCTGGGGATACGATTTGGCATGGGGGCCGCCGATCACGGTCAGCGTTCCTTCGCGTTGGTAAGCCCGGGCCAAGCCATAAGCTAACGGGGCTGAAAAAGAATGGGTACAGATAAAAACAAGGTCAAGGTCGGGGGGCAACCTGTTTTTGGGGTCGCCCAAACCATAGTAGGTGGCGTAGAAGGTGACGTGGCCCATTTGCCGGCACCAGGCCGAAATAGCCTGGGGCATCACGGAGGCGTATTGCTTTCTGGCAAAAAAATGGTCAAGGTATTGGCCGGGACTGACCGGGTTCAAACGGCCGGCCAGCAATTCCAGAATGCCGATTTTCATAATGGTTTTGTTGTTCCCCAGGTGAGGGATCGAGACCGCAAAGGACTCGCAGCATCGTTGGCTGATGGTTTTGCCAAAAACCTGCTATATAACCAGGGGCAAATCTCTTTTTACCCGCACCACTACCACAGTCATATCATCAAACTGTTCGACCGAGTGTTGATAGAGTTGCACCTGATTCAAAATATAGTTTTTCATCGCCTGGGCGCTATGAGTTGGACCGGAGGCGATGATGCGCTCCAGGCGGTCGAAGCCCAAGATGCCCTGGTGTTTATTTTGCGCTTCGACAATGCCATCGGTGGTGAAGATAATCAAATCCCCCGGCTCCAGGGTTGTGACGACCTGTTCGTAGCGGAGAAAATCGCTTTCGACCCCCATCGGCAGTCCCCGCACCTTCAACCATTCAAGCCGGTCATTGGTGCGGCGAATGATCGGCGCGATGCAACCGGCGTTGGCCACGCATAAGTCGCCGTTTTCCCTGAGGAAGGCGGCCAGACACGCGGCATTTAGCCCGCTGCGCTGGCTGTGCTTCTGCAAACGAGAGGCCGTCACCAGAAGCAGGTCGATGGGTTCTGCTGCCGTAGGAATCAGGCTATCGATCATGCCGGTGGTGACGGCCATCAGCAACGCCGCCGACATTCCTTTGCCGGTGACATCACCGATAATGATAGCCAGTTGTCCGCTGGCTAATTGATGGTAATCGTAAAAGTCACCACCAACATTGAGCGCGGGCAGGGATTGCCCGGCAATGTCAAAACTGGCATAGATTGGCGCTTCGGCGGGCAGCATGCTCATCTGCACTTCGGCAGCAATTCGGGTTCGACTTTCCAGTTCCTGGCGACGCGCTGCTTCCATGACCTGAGCTGCCAAAACCTTATCGACCAACTGCGCCGTAATGTAACCCAAAAAAGTCAGGAACAGCAAGATGACCGCCACATTGATGTAATTGCCGCCTAACTCGGTATAAAAAGGCGGTGTGAACCAGCCGTCCAGTTCAGCCCAACCAATGACCACATACCCTACCAGCAAAGCACCCGAGACAACGGCAAAAAACCAATGCTGGAGCAAAAAACTGGTCAAGGTAATGGCCATCACGTAAAAAGCGTTAGTGGTAATATCGGCCACGCCCCAGCCAAAACTGAGAATGAAACTCAGGACAACCAGTAAACTGCTCAATAATCGGATGGCCAGGATAATACTCTTGGTTCGCGAAACCCACAAGATAAAAACAAAGGCGGCACCGCCAGAAATAGCGGCGATGACGCCCCCACCATCATCCAAACCGTCCAACCAATGGGTGAAGTTGGCAATGGCAAAGGGAATAGAAAACAAAATCATCCCCAAGAGGAGGGTATTGAGCACGTATCCCCGCCAGGCCAGTTCTCGCTCGACGTCTTCAGGCGGGGCAGCCAGTTGTTCCCACCATTGCTTGAATATTTTCAATCGGTTCATGGCGGCGCCTTGCTATACTCAACAGCGTCATAAAAGAACACAAATTCCGAAAGAATCTTGTTACTTTTTAATGCTGTTGAGTATAGACGTAAATTAACTGCGAATGATTGCTAAAACTTGATCCCGTTTTTCTTCCATCAAGGGTTTTGACATGGCTTCAAGATTCAGGCGCAACAACGGCTCGGTGTTGGAAGGCCGCACGTTAAAGTGCCAGTTTCCATAAGTCACCGAAATGCCGTCAAACCACTCGATTTTGCCATCGCTAAAGGTATCGGCCAATTCTTGCATTTTGGCTTTAGGGTCGCCGGAGATGCGGGTATTGATCTCA
The DNA here is from genome assembly GCA_016926805.1 of Anaerolineae bacterium. GTDB lineage: Bacteria > Chloroflexota > Anaerolineae > 4572-78 > J111 > JAFGNV01. The sequence goes on along the minus strand of JAFGNV010000008.1, from coordinate 41,014 downwards.
CCGGAGATGAAATATTTCTCCTCCAACGGTTTGAGCAATTCAGATAATTTGGCCTTCTTTTTGGAGAGAATTTCCAGAATCACCAGCGAAGGGACAATCCCCGAGTCGGCAAAGAAGAAATCTTTAAAATAATAATGGCCGGTAACCTCACCGGCAAACACGGCATTTTCCCTGGCCATGCGAGCTTTTATAAAGGCATGGCCAACTCGCTCCATCAGCGGTGTGCCCCCGGCAGCCTTAATTAAATCGGGTACGGCCCAAGAAGCCCGCACATCGTACAAAATGTTGGCCCCGGGATATTTCTCCAAATAGTACAGGCCCATCAGAGCGGTCATAAAATCACCAGAAACAAAGCAGCCCCGGTCGTCAATGGTAAAAAATCGGTCGCCATCCCCATCAAAAGCAAAGCCGATGTCGGCGTTTTCGGCCCCTACCCGCTGCTCCAGTTCGGCTCGATTTTCCGGTTGCAAAGGGTCTAAGCCATGATTTGGCAGGCTGCCATCGGGGTCCAGATACATGCCGGTCAGGTTAATGGAGGGCAGGCGTTCATAAATCCGGCTGAGAATCGGGCCGACCATGCCATTGCCGGTGTCGGCAATGACCTTGAGCGGAGCCAACGCCACCCCGTCAATCAGGCCCAGCACCATCTTCACAAAATCCTCACTCAAATCCATCTCGCTCATCGTGCCCTTACGCGTTGGCGAGGCGTAAGCATCATCTTTAATAATATTGTACAAATCCTTAATGCCTTCATCGCCACTCAACAATTGGGGCATTTTTTTGACCATTTTAAAGCCGTTGTATTGCGCCGGATTGTGTGAGGCTGTGACCATAATCCCGGCGTGGCCCAGGGTAGCACAGGCGTAATAGTACTGGTCGGTACTGACCATGCCGACGTTGATCACATCCGCGCCCTGGTCCATGAGGCCACAGGTTACCGCATCGAACATTTGCGGGCCAGAAAGGCGCATATCACGCCCTACTATTACCGGGCCAACTTCTTGATCACGTTTCAGAAAGGTGACAAAAGCCCGGCCCACAGCATAACCAACCCCCTCGTTCAACTCGTCAGGGTAAATGCCTCGAATATCATAAGCTCTAAATATGGTGGGGTTCACTTGCATCGGTTCTTCTCCTTGAAAGTACAAGGTTTCGGACGAGGGAATTTCCCTAATCATAACTCAAGCGGCGGAAAAAACAAAATAGCGTATCAGTCCTGGTTAATCGACAAATTCTAACTCGAGCCGGATTTTCACCACAGAAACACGGAGAACACGGAGGAAATCAAGCCTAACAGGGTAAAATCTCCGTGAACTCTGTGCCTCCGTGGTGAATTTGGCCGTAGTAAAAGTAGGCTACCCCAGCTATTTCCAGATAAAACGTAACATCTGGACGGGTCAAGGGTTTCTACTTTCGTCTGTTTTCCGTTATTTTGCTTATAATCAAAAAGCGTTTAGAATTGCTGCATTATTCTACCTAAATCAGGGAGTGAACAGTAACCGACGATGTTCAATGAAAATGGCAAGCGACGGCGCGTGGTCGTCACGGGGATGGGAATGGTCAGCCCATTAGGTAATGATCTTGAATCGACCTGGCAGGCCATGATGCAGGGCCAATGCGGTGTGGAACCGATTACCCGGTTTGATACCACCGATTTTCCCTGCGCCATTGCGGCTTTTGTGAAGGATTTCGACCCACTGGGGTATATGGATAAGCGGGATGCCCGCCGGATGGCCTCGTTTTTACATTTTGCTGTGGCCGCAGCCCAGCAAGCCGTTACGGCGGCGGGGCTGGATTTTAGTCTCGAAGACCCTACCCGGGTGGGGATTGAGATTGGCAGCGCCATTGGCGGCGCCGATGTAGTTGAAACGCAGCGCCTTATTTTGGAAGAACAGGGGGCCAGAAAGGTCAACCCTGCCGCTATCCCGGCCCTGCTAATCAATATGCCCGGCTGTTTTGTGGCAATTCGTTACGATATTCGGGGCCCGGTCAATGCTTCGGTAACGGCGTGCGCCACCGGCATTTCCGGCATTGGCGAGGCGATGCGCCGCATTGTGTGGGGCGACGCCGAGGTAATGCTGGCTGGCGGCACCGAGAGCGCCATCACCCCCCTGACCGTGAGCGCCTTTGGTCGGCTGACCGCGCTGTCACGTCGCAACGACACCCCCAAGCGGTCCATTACCCCGTTTGACGCGAATCGCGACGGAACCGTGGTTGGCGAAGGAGCCGGGGTGATGGTTCTGGAGTCTCTGGAACACGCGCAGGCGCGGGGGGCAAAAATTTTGGCCGAAGTTAAGGGGTACGCCCTCACCAGCGACGCTTATCACATCTCCTCACCGCGTGAGGATGGCCTCAGTTCGGCGCAGGCCATGAGCAACGCGCTGAAGGACGGCAACCTCGAGCCACACCACGTAGACTACATTGCGGCGCACGGCACGGGCACGCCCATGAATGACGCCACCGAAACCACGGCCATCAAAAAGGCACTGGGTGAATCGGCTTACAAGGTAGCCATCAGTTCCATTAAAAGTATGACCGGCCATACTCTGGGCGCCGCCGGGGCCATTTCGGCCATTACGACGATAAAGACCATGCACGAAGGGATGATTCCGCCGACCATCAACCTGGAAACACCCGATCCCGAATGTGACCTGGATTATGTCCCCAACCACCCCCGCCCCGCTGCCGTGAAGGTGGCCCTGGTCAACGGGTTCGGTTTTGGGGGACAAAATGCCTGTGTGGTTCTGAAAATGTGGGACGAGTAGGAACTCGAGCAGGAACACCACCAATTACTTTGTTGCCAACCTGAGTTTGATCTCAAACAGGTTGAGGCAGCAAGAAGAGCCAGCGTAAAAAAAGACGGCGTCAACCGATGCCGTCTTTTTATTAGTTCAGCCAAAAAGTTTTGTGCCTACTTCGACAATGTCACATTAGGGCCTCAGAGAGAGGAATCTCCACCTGATGGTTACAGTTTTGAAACTGTAACCCGACAGGCCGAGTTAACTCGGTAAATGGCCCGTTACCGTTGAATAACTGCAACCATCATCCTCAAATGTGACATCGTAGAATTACTTCCGTTTCAGTTTGATAAAATACCATTGTTTGGCATGTTCAGCCGTATCAAACGGAATTTCGGCAGAATGACGATTGCCCTGAGCATCCTCCAGGTGCAATACCCAAGAGGTGGTTTCGATACCGCCAGGTGGCTCAAATTTCACGTTGCCGGTTTTTATGACCTGGCCCGGCGCATTGTAGCCCTCAAAATACCACGTTGATAGGGGACTCTCATAGATGAGGTTGTGATCCAATCGAGTGCCGACAATTCTCATATCGCCAATGGGAATCTCGTTGGCGTCCACAATCGCAACGTAAATCACCAGGAACGAGTTGGTGGTTGGGCTATTGAAGAATTGACCGACACGGCTCATAATTCTCTAATGGGCCAAGTTCACAAGTAGCCTGGATGTCCTCTTGACCATCGAATGATAAGGCAACTTTGACGTTAAAAATGTCGGCTACAAGTTGACGCCTTGCCTCAAAGATATGATCTGCCTTTTCGAGTCCCCTCCCGATACTTAAAACGGTTTGAGACAAGCTAGTAACTCTATCTTGTGTCAATCGTTGCCCACTTAACCGGCCTTGCAATTTTTCTTTTTTGGCTTGCAATTCAGCCAAATTAAGTTCAATTTCGTCACATCGTTTTTTGAGATATTCTTTAGTGGTAGTGCCTTTTTCCATGCTGATCCAGCCATCAACGGCCTTTTCAAGTTCTTTGTTGCGCTTGGCTATACTGGTTTCAACCCGGTTTAATTCGTCAATAATTTCTTGATTTTGGGTATCATAATTCTGATTAAGTTCATCAATTGCCCGATCAAATTTATCCTTATCAGTCAATAAACCCTTGAGTCGTTGCCAAATATCGGCGTCAATACGTTGGGCGTTAAAGTGATGACGATTTTCACACGTACCGTTATACTGGACTCCCTTAGCACACCCGCAAACATAATAAGTGTAATATTTGCCCGTTTTGGTTTTGGTCGTCATCGCATACATAGCATATCCGCAATGCCCACAAACAACACAACCACGCACCAGGGCTTGATGTGTCCCGATCCGTGTCGCTCTGAACCCCTTTTTGTTTTTAATGCGTCTTGCGCTGGCTGCGTCAAAAATTTCTTGTTCAACAATTGCCGGTATACTGACCTTAATGGGGTTGTCACTGTCTTTGGCGTAATACCATTCGCCCAAGTAAACCCGACTTTTCAAAATGTCCGCAATTCGCCAGACCTGCCATCTTGACGCCTTGCGTTCATCATTGCGCTTGCTGATTGCAGGGGGAATACTCAACAAATTGAGATGGTTGGCGATCTCTTTAATTGACATTGGGCCGGACTCATCACCAAAAACATACAGTCTGAAAATTAAGAGGACTATTTCGGCTTCACCCTCGTTTATGACCAGTTTGAACAATTTTCCATCCTTGACCACATCGTAACCATAAGGCGTTTGACCGTGGCCCATATACCCGCCTTGTCTGGCCTTCTCCCGGCGGCCATCGGTGCAACCCTGCACAATCTTTTTGAGCCATTGTTTAGCAAACCGGCCTTGAAAATCCTCAACCCCCTGCATGATCTCGTCGTTTAGGTTAATTTTACCACGGGTTACATAGTGCAATTCTACCCCAAGTTGAGCAAATTCGTCACGCAGTAACATGTAATCTGTGGGGTTACGGGTCAGCCGGTCATTATCATAACAAACAAGGGCTTTGGCTTTGCCCTCTCTGAGCAAAGCCAAAACCTTCTTAAATGCCGGGCGTTCTAATTTAGTCCCGCTAAAATCGTCGGCAAATTCAGCAATCACCCGCATATCGTTAAGAGTGGCGTAGGCTTGGACTTTAGAAGATTGCACGTCCAAGCTAACGCCTTTATCTTTTTGATCGTCGGTTGAAACCCTGGTATATAAGATTGTCTTTGTCATCGTGTTTTTGCTCCCTCGGTCATTTTAGGGCCAAAACAAGTTGGGCCATTGGGGATGCGATTTTAAACTCAGCTTTTATGGCTTCTATATCTGGTTCAGCATAATAAGTGGCTGTTGTTCTAACATCACTATGGCCCAAGATTTTTTGTAACTTCCTCAATTCACCCTTGTTGATATAATGCCGGGCGAAAGTATGGCGTAGTAAGTGAGGGTGTAACTTGTCATCAAATCGCTTTTTTATTCTGCCAAACAACAGGTCTATGGTATGCTCTTTAACCGGCGTGCCGTAAACGGTTAGAAATATTTTTTCATCAGCCAGACCCGGCCCACGCTGCTCCAGGTAAGCCAAAATAGCTTCGGTGGTCTCTTGCCCTACTGGGACAAGTCGGCTTGTTTGGGTCTTGTTAGACCAGACCAAAATTTCTCCCTCATCAAGATTTAGGCAAGAAAATCTTAGCTCGATAACTTCACCCCGTCTTAAGCCACAATCCAGCATCAAAAGCACCATAGCTCTATTTCTGGCGACACAATCAAAGCGTTTTGTCTCAGTTTCCTCAATAACCTCAAGTAACCGCCTAACTTCACGCAATGATAGTTTTGGCTTGGGGCCTATTGGCACTTTGGGCTTGGGACAACCTCTGATCGGGTTTTTGTAAGTCATTTCCTGGTCGCGGCAAAACTCAAAGAACAAATGCAGGGTGCGCCAAACTTGATTTTGAAATGACTTACTATATTCGCTCCCGTCAACCTTTTTAAGCTGAATGAAGAAGTCTACCACTTGCCCGGTGTTCACCTCAGAAGGTGCTATATCTCCCACAAAATCAATAAACCGGGTGACATGCTCCCGATATATCTTCTTTGTTCTTTCCGACCTGTCGAAGCGGTACTTAATCAACAACTCTAATGCTTCGGACATCAGCATGGCTATTCCCCTTTAACTACCCTCAACTATGCCCATAATTAAAGCGTGGTAGAACAGGTCATCAGAAAAAGGCAGAATGTTAGAAATAAAGTCATCAATGCAGTTTAACATCCTCTCTTTTAGTTGCTCAACTGTATCTTTTTCTGAATGACCAATCCCCAAAATATCCAGGGCGGTCACATAGTTAAAACGGTCATTCTCTATGACTTCGAGGGCTGCTTGTAAAAGTGCGCTTTTGGAGAAGGTAAAAGTCAAGTAAGTTTTGCCAATTGGGAATCCTACAGATACTTTATCTTTCGTTTTTAGGGACATTGTTTTTTCTCCTAATTCCTTACTTCCCATTGAGTTTTAGATACAACATCTATTTTGGTGTCTAGCAGCTTGATACGGGTTTGAACTTGCCTAATCACGGCCTCACTTGCCCCCAAACTGATAAGAACATCTCTGAGGGCAGCTTGATAACCACTGGCAAATGTTGGATCGTTGTACCGACTTGCTGCACTGGATAAGGCAAGAATTACATCGGCTAAGTCGTGTTTGTCAATTATCATCATCCTACGTCCTCTCGTGCATCGTGCAAAGGCGTGCAAAGTGGGCGTGCAAGCGTGTTTTGCACGTTGCACGCGCCAAACTTGGCTAATACCCGGTCAATTTCAGGGTATTTGTTAGATGATTTGTACCCATAAACATGTTCACATATCCGGGCGTGGGAGTATCCTCTACCGTGTAGGTTCAAGATGTAGGCTTCGGTGGGGGTAGGCTCAACTTCCAGGTTGATATACTCCTCTGTTTCCAGAATGGGGGTATAGGTGGTCACAAGGGGAGTGTTGAACAGCTTGACCGGGTACTCTTGATTGTCACCCGCAAACTTGACATAGCCCCTGGTCTTTTCCCTCACAATCAGCCCGTTAGCGTCGTAGTGCGGCACAATGAACAACTTGATGAAATTGTCTTTCAGGGCTGCGCCTTTTCTATCGACGCCCCAAGCGTTAGCCGTGTCAGAGTGAAGAATGAAGTATAGAATGATATTGACGCTGGCGTATAGGGTGGTGGCCTGGAGCACCAATTCACGGGCATTGTCTACCGCGTCAACGATGGGCGTCCAATCGTCAAAGAACACGGGCAGGATCGAATGGTCTTTGTGCAGCCTGTCCAGGTCGGCATGCCGTCGTTGGGCCTCCTGCCTGACAATGGTTATGCCTTTGCTCACTTCGGCAAAGTCGCCCATTCCCCCAAACAGCAAACACCCGGCCCATTCGCCCCGATCCCACTTTGGACCAACCACAATGGGCCGTGAGCCGTTATTTAGCCAATGTTGGGCAATGTGTCGCATCTGGTAGGTTTTGCCCGTTTGCTGGCCTCCTACGCACGCATAAGACTGCGTTGGTTGAGTGAAAACGGTCAACAGGTCAAGTTCGTGGGTGGTTGCGGGTAACAGGGCGTGGGCCGGTTCGGGCAGGGCCTCAATCACCCGGATAGGGCTATCGGGCCGGGTGATAACCCGTTGGGTTTTGGGTATGGAAATGACAAAGGCTTCCAATTGCGCCCGGTCTGCTTTGAAAGTGGTTAGCCTCAATTCCTGCCTTGCCGTTTCAAGTTCGAGTCTCTTGAATTCGCGCCAGTAAAGCAGACTGACCACCTTGCCGACAATGGCCACAAGACCAATGCCAGCAATAGAGCCAGCAACCGAAAGCAGGATAACGCCAAACTCGACCCGAAAGACCAGCGACAGGAAGATAATCAGGACGGTGACAAAGAACCCGACTACAATTGAGATTTTCCAGTTGGGGCTACTGAGTTTTATTTCACTTTTCATAACAGCACCCCCCATGCCAGCGAGTTAACGCCGATAGTCAACATCTTGCCGGTGATTGACAGGGCGCGGGCGGTATCTCGAATGAAGCGGGTTATTTTGGCCGTGACCCTTGAGATGTACCTTGTTATTGGATTTTCCATTACCGTAAAATACAATACCATCAAACCAAGCGGCGACAATCGAAGCAGGGGAATCACAGCCAGGTGATAAGCGTCCTTATCTTCGGTGATAATGTTGAGCGATAACGTCACCGCAACTTGAGAACTTTGCAGCAAAGCGCGACTCATAGTGTTACCCCCTTCCCGTTGGGGTGAAGGTCGGGCAGCAATTCCCGTTTCAGCTTGCGGCCCAAGCTGGCACTTTTGCCCAATAACTCCCCCAATTCTTTGCCCGATAGGTCGGAACGTTCCGATAAAATCAGCCGGGCCTGTTCCCGCGTGTTTTCGCTGATTGCGTAGAATTGTTTCTTTTCCTGTCTCAGTTCTGCCAATTCTGCTTTGAGGGTGTGAACCTTGCTGGCCAGGGTTTCCGTTTCACGGGTCAGGGTTTTCCGGCGTGCCGTCACATCGGCAAGAGAGGCGGTCACGTTTTGGCGTTCGATGATGTGATGGGCCATTGTGCGTAAAATCTCCGTGCCAAAGATGAGCGATAAGGGCGGCAAGCTGGCGACAAACCAACCAATGGGGGTGGGTGGGGCGTGTAATACGTTGCCAACGATTGTGACCAGGGCATAGAAAATGACCAGGGCCACGGGCAGCTTGGCCGGGCGACTCTGCAATTGGGCGACCAGGATCGCGGCGGTATAGACACACAACGATAGGTCAACGATAACGGGCCAAATCCAGCCAAGATGTTTTGGCACTCCCCCTTGTTTGGTTGCCAGTTCAAACAGGGCGTTAAAGGATAGGGCAAAGGCGGCGGCGGCCAGGGCCATAACCGCCAACGCCACAAACCAAAAAAGGATAGTCACTATTCGATTGTTACTCTTTGGGGATGGTTGCCCGTTGTCGGGCAGGGTTGATTGTGGTACAATATTTTTGGACATGGTACGCTCCTGTATTGTGTCCGGTGACATTGCCCGATGTTCTTGCTTGGCGGCGGGGCATCGGGCAGCCACCTTTTACTTTTTTGTTTTGCCTCTGGTTGGGTCATACTTAGATTTTCCCTCAATACGCTTTAAATATTCCTCTGCGCTGTTCCGGTCAATCATCCAAGCATACCCAAACTTTGTTGCTTTGAGTTCGCCCCGTTTGATTAAACGGGACACACTCTCTTGGGCTATTCCTAAAAGTTTGGCGGCTTCTTTGGTGGTCATGACATCTTCCATTTACCTCGCTCTACTTGTTAGATTTACCTGTAAAGGTATTGACAGGTATTATAACACGCCCTCAATTACCTGTCAAAATCTTGACAGGTAAAATGTGTCACTGTCCAACCTTTGGCGGGTTATGTCCAACTTGGGCCAAAAAGGTTGGACATACCTTTTGGTGTTTTTTCCGTTTTTTTAAATATAGCCAGTTGGTTAGACTCGTTGGACGGTTGGACATTTTACCCCTATTTTGGGTCATTTTGGGGATGATTCCTTGATAAAATTCCCTAACCGCAAAGGTTCTTTTTTAATGTGTCCAACTGTCTAACCTGTCTAACTTTTTGGGGCGGCCTTTTCTTCCGTCATAGATTTAAGGCCAAAATAGCCGTTGGGCCGTTGGCCGTTGTCATCTGGTTTTGAAGGTTTCCCCTTATTGACGCCTAACTTTTTCATAGCTTGGGCCAAGCGCATGGTGTTGCCCCGGTTCAAATGGTCTAGCCCCATTCTTAGTAAAACTTCACTACTTGAGACAAAATCATCGGGGTTGCCGGTTTGGGCATAGTGACGCAAGATTTCAGGGATTAGGGGGTCTTCCACTTCATAATGTTCGTTTATTTCGGCCTGTAATTTCTTTTCTGACGGGGTTAGTTGCCAATTGTAGCCCGATTGGTACAGGTGATAGGCTTCGGCCCAAATATCATGCACCAAGATTTGAGTATAGTCCCAATCAATCCGGGTAAGGGTGCAGGTCAAAAAGCGGCGGCTGCCGGTGGGGTCGTTCAAAAATCCGGCCTCATCGTTGACCGTGCCAATAAAGGAAGCCATTGCCGGTTTGTGAATGGGCAGTTTGCCGTAGGGCTTGCGGGCCGTTATCCATTGTACAGTGATAAAGGCTTTCAAGGCTTCCCGGTCTGCCTTGCGCGTGGTTGCGCCTAATTCTGACACTTCCCATAACCAGGTGGTTGCCAACAATAGCCGGTGGTCGTTGTTTTCCGGCTGAATGGCCGACTCAACAAAATGGTCATTAAGCGGGCAAAGCCAGGCGGCAAAATGACTTTTACCTTTACCCTGCGCCCCATCCAAAACGAACATTGGATTTTGGTACTGTTGATAGATTTTGGCCACAGCTCCCACCAGCCACTTTTTAAGCCATAGGCCAAAAATCCCCTGGGTATCAGTGAAGTAGGTTGCCAGGGTATCAATGTGGGATAAACCATCATAGGTGAGTAATTCCAGATAGGTTTTGATAGGGTGATACGGATTATTTTTGGCCTCAATCCCATAGGCCACTTCTATCATTTTTTGATATTTGGTATAGCCAATGTCCCACATCCGGCCAAGAATTTCATCGGCTATCAGGTCGGTGATAGGGGTTTGATTTACTTCAATGGTATCGTCTAATGCGTTCAGCCGGAAGGAATAGCCCAATTTTTGCAGGGTTGCCATATAATCGGCGGTTTTGGGCTTGCCTTCGGGGTGGTCTTTTTTGCTGGCCTGGGGCGTCACATCGTTGAGGGTTTGCAATTTGGCGGCGGCCTCTTGACCGTGCAGCTTGCAAAAATCGGCCAGGTCTTGGCCGTTGTTGCCCAAAGCCAGGTCAACGGCGCGGGCCCGATAACCGGCCTGGGCCAGAAATTGGGCCAATTTAGGGGCTTTAGTTCGCCCGGCCTGGTCGCAGTCCAGGGCAACCAGGATCGGCCCGGTGTAGGCCGCCTGTAGTTCTTTAAGCAGGCCGGTGGGGATGGTGGGCTTTTCGCTGCCAGAGGTCAGACACACGGCGGCCAAGCCATAATGTTGGCCCACAATGGCAGATGCTTCCCCGTTGCAGATAATCAGATGATCTTTGGCCAACGCCACGGCCTCTTTGAGCCGATACCAGCAACGGCGATAGCCCCGGCCATGAATGTATGTGGGGTCGTTACCGTCCACAAAACGCCAGCGCGGGCCGGTATCGGTTTTGATGACCAGGGCCGGGCGGCCTGCGTGGGTGGTTTCTGACCAACCAGACGATTTAAACACCTCGGCGGTCACGCCGTGCGCTTGGGCATAATCGGCCAGGTTGCCGTAGGGCCGTTTACTGGTTTTTGGTTCGTGGCCGTTCAGGTTGACGTTGGCCTTTTCAGCCAGCATTTCCAGGGCGGCCTTAAAATCAAGATTATCCCGGCGCATGACCCAGCTAAAAATATCCCCACCATCACCACAACTCCCAAAGCAGTGCCAAGTGTTTGTCTCCGGGAAAACGGCCAGGGCCGGGGTATTGTTATTATTATGAAATGGGCAGAACCCGGTATAGCTTGCCCCGGATTTTTTCAGGGTAACGGTTTCACTAACCAGATCAACAATATTCAGGCGGGCTTTTACCTCACCTTTGGGATCGCTCATCTATCCCTCCCGTTGCACAGGTCTGGCCAAATATAGTATAATCAAATGGCCGGGCGGCCTCGGTTGACTCGGCATGGGCCGCCGCGTTTTCGGCCTGAGAACCCAGCGCGGCGGCCTTTTCGTCTCGCCCCAAATCCATCAAAAACCGGTAGGCGCGAAGGAGAACATTACTTTGCGTTTCGCTAAGACTGTTGCTCACGGTTTACCTCCCTTCGAATTTCCCGATCTTCAGGGGAAAGATAACCCCGCCGCTCAAACTCTTGCTGTAAGAGCCAGCGAATTTGGTCAATGGGTTTACGGAGTTCCTCAGCACACAAAAGCCGAAGGTGCATGGCCTCCTCACCCATCAGCCGAAAATTTATCAATAACTGCTCCATAGTACACCTCCAAAACAAAATAGGCTCAATGTTGAAATTGAGCCTATTGTAACAGGAAATTTTAACAGTAAAAAGGGTTTACTGTCGATTGCCCCTACTTACTCCGGTTTTCTCTTCAGAATATCCCTAAAACTTTTGAAGGGGTCTTTCCACCTTCTATTGGGTTTTTCTTCTTTGGCTTCACTCATCCATAATTTTAAATTCTCATCAAATAGCTTTTGCTCATTCCAATGTCGTTGTCTCGCCTTTTCGTCAGCCTTATAACGTGGTCTGCCTGACTCAACTGCCCATTCCTCTTTTAATCTTTCATAACCATCAATCAATCGAGTTTTCAACCACTCGGAAGGGGCAATCCGTACCAGTTCAAAAAAGACCATCTTCATAAATTCAGGGTCTTTTTCTGCCATTGTTACCATTTTGTCGTAGATTTCTAAGTCATCTATAGTGATCTCAGCCAAGCGAAGTTTTTCATAATCGCCACATTGAATTTTGGGGGGTAGTGAGGGAAGGAAAATAGCCCTTTGAATGGGCGGTTCTTGTACCCATTCAATTTCAAGGCCATCTGATACAAACCACCGTTTGGCCGACGTGAAGACGTTCTTGACAATAGTAAGAATAAATGCGACAATACCAGAGACTATTTTCACAGGGTTTACCTCCTTACGTCCGATTGTGAATTGCTCCCAAGCAAAAAGACCAATCGGACGTATTTTTGTTTTGGCCGGTTGGCCGGATGGCTCAATCGCTCACCGGGCCGGGCGGTCATCGGGCCTTTGGCTAAACTAGCTCTCCGTTGATTTTACCAGATTCGCTCAAGTTGGTAAACAGGGCTACAACCCATTTAGCTATCTTTCCCGGCGATTTTGAGGAATCAGGGTATACCTGTTGGGCACTTTTTTTGAAATGCGAGTAATGAGTAACAAATTAGGGATACCATCGGTTAGGGTCTGCCCGAAATTGCTCTATCCCTTTTTCGTTCAATCGCAAACCTGAACGCTGGCTTGTCATTTCGGCAAAACCGGCCTTGCGAAGAATAGCGGACAGTCCCTCAAAGAAGTGTAAAGATTTCCAACGGGGGGGAATATGCCCATAATCGGTGTTGTGTCTGAAAAAGGGGTATAGGTTCATCTTGGGCGATAGGCGGCCCTCAAATTGAGTGTAGGCAATTCGCACAACCTCAAAGACCCATTCGTCAAGATCGTCGTCTTCTGGACTCAGAAGGCTAACCCGGCCCAATTCAGCCAACTCCAACCACCATTCAGGATACCAATCCGGTATATAGGGCGTTGGCTCTGGCTCAACTTTTGGCGGCGGCTCGTTAATATCAGGCGGCGTCCAGAACGGCGGCGGTTCAGGTTCTTGGTACTCGACTCGGTGCGACGTATCAGAAAAAAGCCAACTGACCAAAAGAGCTACAAAAACAATGGCAACCACCAAGACAATGGTTATCATCCGTTTAACCTATGGCAACAGGCTCAAGCGTTAAAACTATGGGGTCAAAGATTAGATAAGATAATTTAGGGGCGGTATCGGTGTATTCAAAAACTCGGCCACTATAAAGTCGTACTCTGGCAACGGCGTGTGGGTTGGTGAGAGGGTGGCGGTTGGCGGTGGCCTGAGTGTCGCCGTTGGGGTTTTGGTTGGCGTAGGAGTGTCAGCAGGAATTGGCGTGTGGGTAGGCGTGGCCGTATCGGTAGGGGTGGGGGTGATGGTGGGTATAGCTGTTTCGGTGGGCGTGGCGGTATCTGTCGGCGTGGGCGATGGGGTCGGTGTATGAGTATGAGTCGGGGTAGACGTGAAAGTGGGTAAGGGGGTTCGCGTGGGAGTGGGTGTTAGCTGGCTTAAGGCGTTGAGCAGGTTCGTCATCAGATTGATGGCTGGCGTGGCTGTTGGAGCGGGCCGAGGAATATTTTTTGCCACCGGGACAGTTTGGGTAGGATCAACGGGAAGGGAGGTTGGGGCAAAGGTATTGGACGGCGAAACAACAGCCGGGGGTGCGTCGGCTACAACGGAAGCAGGGATTTCATTCGTCGCCTCAACGAGAGCCAATGACTGCTCCGGCATCGAAAAAAGTTCGGAGTTTTCCAGACCCTCAGTAAAAGGAGGTGCCGTCTCAGCCGGTATCCCTGCATCTTCAGTTATGTCCACTGGAGCCGGTTCCGGTGACGGGGTGGGAACCACCAGTTCGTCGTTATTCGCAGCAAGCCCAGCAGGCGTATTTATTGGTTTAGGTGAAATGGGCGGAAAACGGACAAAACGTCGTACAGAGGTGGAAGTGGGCTGTTTGACCGTGGCAGCACGCGAGGCCAGGTGAGAAGTCAGGCTACAAGCCGGTCCAACTACCAAAAAGAAAAGTAGCGGATAGATTAAAAGTCTGGGTCGGCGCATGTGAGACCAACCTTCTTTCTAGTTTAGCGCAAACGACCCTCCTCTTTTCCCTAAATTAATTGTATCAGGTTGGCAAGGGGATTTCAATAATACTAATGGGGGATACTTGGCTACGGTTGGGGATCACTGGCGAGGCGTAGGTCTTTGATGTTTAACTGCATCAGCCGCTCACCATTCCACTCGTTGAATTCAAGGTGGTACACCACATCAATGTGTTGATTGGGCTGCAATTTATTGATCCAATGTCCCTGTCGAAAAGCAATGGCGCCCCAGGCCTGACGACCGTCGTGTAAGGTCAAGCGCAGGTGACTCTCCTCGTGACCCACTGTCTTCAAATACTTTACCGCCAGGTTTCGAGTCAGAAAACAAGGGGTCGGGTTACCGCAACCAAACGGTTGTAACGCCGTAATGGCTTCAACCAGGGCGGGTTGCACGCCGCGCAAATTCACCTCGCCGTCAATCGTGATGGTTGGGCGCAGCCGGTCAACTTCCAGTTTCTGCCGGGCAATATCCAGTAATCGTTCTTTGAAGGCCGGCACGTTTTCGTTTTTAAGGGTAAAACCGGCCGCCGCGGCATGCCCACCGTAACGCGCCAACAAATCGGCGCATTGGTCCAACGCCTCGGTGATGTGAAACTCGCGGATACTGCGGGCCGAGCCCCTGGTAAATTCCGGACCCTGTTCGGCAATGAGGGTGGGCCGGTAGAATTCCTCGGTCAGGCGAGAAGCAGCCAGCCCCACAATGCCCGGGTTGAAATCGGGATGGCTGATAAAATAGAGCGGTTGTTGGGCTTCGTCGGCCAGCACCACCTGGCGGGCGACTTCGACCGTGTCCAGGGTCAGCTTCTGCCGCTCTCTATTTTGGGCATCCAGGTGGACGGCCAATTCTCTGGCTTCGGCCTCGTTGGGAGCCATCAGTAGATGGTAAGCAGCGAGGGCGCTGTCCAAGCGACCGGCGGCATTGAGCCGGGGGCCAATGACAAACCCAATTGTACCGGCCGAGATGGCGTCGGATCTTGGTCCGGCCTGTTCTAGCAGGGCTTTCAAACCCGGCCGTAATGATTGGTTGAGCAGGCGCAAACCCCGGCTAACCAGAACCCGATTTTCGCCGTACAGGGGGGCCAGATCGGCTACGGTCCCCACGGCAACCAGATCAAGAAAATCATCGGATAACGGCCCAACCTCGGGCCGCCCATTACCGGCAGCTTCCGGCTGGAGCAGAGCCTGGGCCAGCTTGTAAGCCAGACCAACCCCGGCCAATTCCTCAAAATGATACGGACAGTCCTGTTGTTTGGGATTGATCGCGGCCAGAGCGGGTGGGATTTCTTCACTCACGGTATGGTGGTCGGTAATGATAATGTCCAGCCCCAAACTATTACCATAAACTACCTCTTGGACCGAACGAATCCCACAATCGACCGTGAGGACAACTTTGATGCCCTGACTGGCCAATTCGGCCAGGGCATCGTTGTTTAAACCGTAGCCCTCGTCAAACCGGTTGGGGATATAGGGCTGGGCCTTGGCCCCCAGGGCAGTAAGAATGTGCATCATCAGGGCGGTGGCGGTTACGCCGTCGGCGTCGTAGTCGCCATAAACGGCAATGGGTTCCTGCCGGTTGATGGCGTGTTGTAATCGTTCGACGGCCTCGGCCACGCCCTTCATGGTAAAGGGGTCGTCCTGGGACCAACGCAAGGTCAAAAAATCGTTAACATCGTCAACCTCGGTGAAACCTCGATTGTAAAGGATTTGTACAATCAAGGGCGGTACGTTTGGAAATCTGGCAAAATAAGCCTGGGGAGCGCGAGGAGCTACTTCCCATCGTTTTGGTTGAACAGGCACGTTATAACTCCGGATCTCAGTAGATCACAGATTCAACGTAGCGAGAGCATCTTATGCCTCTGCGGGCGGCATAGGGCTCTGCCGCACTACAACAAAATTGTGATCTAATGGTCTGTCAGTCGGCAGGGCTTTATTATAGCGCAAAGGGATAACAGGCCAAAAATGGTCAAAACAAAAAACCCCCGTCAAATTGACAGGGGATAAAAAACACCATCTTTTACCAAGATTGGGACGATCTAAATCCAGTTTTGCCCCTTGAGGAAACCGGTCAGGCCGGGAATTTCAAAATATTCACCCTGGTAAGCCTTGTAGGCCCAATAAAGGGTGACAAACCAAAGCAAGACTGGCACACAGGCCAAAATTACCGTCCAGCCCAGCACGATGGCCAGGATGATGATCACAATATTTACGGCCAGAGCCTGAACCGCATGGTACTTTTGGAAAGGTCGATTGCGCATGTCCTCAACCAGGAGCACCACCAGGGCCACAATCCCGATTGGATAAGACAAT
Source organism: Anaerolineae bacterium (assembly GCA_016926805.1). GTDB lineage: Bacteria > Chloroflexota > Anaerolineae > 4572-78 > J111 > JAFGNV01. The sequence continues at coordinate 24,495 of JAFGNV010000008.1, read as the reverse complement.
GCTGCCATTAGTTTATCTTGATCATTAATATCATTCATGTAACTTTCTCCGTATCTAAACGTCTCACCACTAAACTGGCAAGATATTGTCCTCTATTTTTTCTCAAATAAACCTAAGGGGTAAGATTAATTTTCCCAGAACCACTGCATATCACCGATGGCCTGGCCTTTTTGGAGTTTATCGGCCATCATATAGGCATCGATGGCTCCCAAAATTGGGATGAGAAGACCTATTCCAATACAGGATAGGATAAGGGTAGCAACTATCAGGATGATCCCTTTTTTCATTTGTCCCAGGTACATCTGACCAACCCCGCCAAACAAAATCAGGCTTAAGAGAAGCGCAACAATTGCGTTTTTGGGGGGATCACTGGGTTGAATAGTTTGGGTTGATTGAAACATTAAATTCCTCCTGTTTCTAGGCTAAAAGGTTTGCAAGATGGCTTATTCTAGCATATCTGGCCATGCGCTGTCAATAATCAAGAAATATTTTTAGAAATTCCGCAGGGACGAGACCACCCAACATATCGTTGGGTTGTGTCGATATGTTCAATCCGAATTGCCTCGCCCCTACGCCAAAAAATTGCCAGCCAACCAAGGTGATGTTATCATAACGAGAATCGATTTTAACGGGGAAGAAAGAAGGAGACTCTTTTGTCCGCCAGAATTATATTCATGGGCACCCCCGATTTTGCCGTACCCGCGCTTTCGGCTTTGATTAGCTCTGCCGCAAGCAAACCGTGGGAAGTTGTTGCCGTGGTAACCCAACCCGACCGGCCCAGAGGCCGTGGCAAGAAATTGGCGGCCCCTCCGGTGAAATCGGTGGCTCAACAGGCCGGCATCAACGTATTACAGCCAAAAACACTCAGAACCCAAGAAGCAGTAGCCGGATTGGCCGTGCTCAAACCGGATTTGATCGTGGTGGCCGCCTTTGGCCAGATTTTGCGCCGGAACGTGTTGGACCTGCCGCCGCACGGCTGTCTCAACATCCACGCCTCTTTGCTGCCGCGCTGGCGCGGCGCAGCTCCGGTCATTGCCGCCATCCAGGCTGGAGATACCCAAACAGGGATTACCCTGATGCTGATGGACGAGGGTTTGGACACCGGCCCGATCATTGCGCAACGCCGGATACCGATCACCACCTCCCACACTGGTGGAATCCTCACCGCCGAGTTAGCCGAGTTAGGCGCAACCTTACTGGTTGAGACCCTGCCAGCCTGGTTGGCCAGAGACATCACGCCCCAACCCCAAAACGATACCCTGGTGACGCTGGCCCCCCGGCTTAAAAAGGAAGATGGCGCCATTGACTGGTCCCAACCGGCCATAGCCATCGAGCGGCAGGTGAGAGCGTTTGATCCCTGGCCGGGCACGTTTACCGAGGGACCGCGCGGCCCATTCAAGGTGCTTGCGGTTGAAGTCGCCGCTGCGGTGTCCAACTCCGTCCAGGGCGAACCGGGCACGGTGTTCAAATACCAGCGCGGCGTTTATGTAAGCACCGGGCAGGGGTCGATTCGGCTGGTCACCGTCCAACCGGCGGGCAAAAAAGAAATGACGGCTGAAGCCATGTTGAACGGCCAACCCGATTTATGGGGAGCAAAATTGGGTATTACCGCGTAGCGCGCCAGACAGGTCTGAAAAACCAATAAGAACGACTGGTTGGCCGGTGACGATTTTTGGCTATAATAACCCTTATCTGGCATGGTGGCCGGTGAGGCAATGTACAAACTCGTTTGTGATTACTTGGAACTAACCGAAGACGAAACCACCTTTCTACAGACGATTGAACAACAACTGGGTATCCTGGCCGATCTCAGCCGGGCCGATGTTTTGCTCTATGGCCGCCAATCGCCGCTGGAGGCGGTGGTTTTGACTCACGCCCAGCCCCACTCGATTGCGCACGTGTACAGCAAAAATCAACAGGGACGGGTGGTCAACTTGCGGGAAAAGCCGGAAATCAAGCGCGCCCTGCTCCACGGCCAGCGACAAAAAGACAAAGGCGGCTACATTTCCGAAGGGGCGCCGGTATTCAAACGAGCCTTACCCATTTATTTCCCTCCCCTGGGCTGTGACAAATCCGAGGAGCAGAAAAAACCGGGTAGATCGCGGGTCATTGCCGCCCTGGTTATTGTGACCAATCTGCTTGAATACGAACGCCATCGGCGGCGTAATAAAGTCTTCAGAAAGGCCATCAAAAAACTTCAGGAGATGGTCTGGTGTGGTCAATTGTGGGGTACTGAAGACCTGTCACCGTTTGGCGAGCAGGACGGAATTATTTTTATCGATTGTGACGGTATCATTCGTTATGCCAGCGGGGTTGCCGCCAATCTCTATCGCAAATTGGGCTATAAAGACGCCCTTATAGGTCGCCATCTATCCCACCTGGAAACAGCCGATGAGGAAGTGCGCCAGTTGGCCCTGGCCGAAAATCGCTGCATCGAACGAGAGTCCGAAGAGGCCGAAGGATTCTGGATTCGCAAAGTGCTTCCTCTCAAAACGTATTCGCTGACACGCTGGGGCTGGCCAAACCCATTCAAGCCGGGGACCTCCAAACAAAGATATGGGGTTCTCATTACGCTTCACGACGACACCGAAAGTCGTCGCCAGGATCGAGAAATCCAGATTAAGAACGCGATGATTCAAGAGGTCCATCACCGGGTGAAAAACAATCTTCAGACCATTGCCGGTTTGCTGCGAATGCAAACCCGGCGTACCGAATCCGAAGAAGCCCGGCAGGTTTTGACCGAAACCCAGAACCGCATTCTCAGCATTGCCGTGATTCATGAATTTCTCTCCAACGAGAGCGCCGATATCATCAATATCAAAGAGGTAGGGCATAAAATTGTGGCCCAGCTTCGGCAAGGAGTCCTCAGCCCCGACCAGCAAATTGAGTTCAAAATTACCGGCGATTCTATCTCCATCCCCCCCCGGCAAGCCACCGCCTGCTCGCTGATTATGAACGAACTGCTGCAAAACGCCATTGAGCATGGCTTTCCCGATGAAAAATCGGGGTTCATCCACATTAATTTGGAAGATGGTGGCGATGAGGCTATTATAAGCGTCACCGATAACGGGCGGGGACTGCCGGATGATTTTACCCTGGAGCAAACCAAAAGCCTGGGCCTGCAAATTGTCAAAACCCTGGTTGAAAGCGACTTGAAAGGACAACTGGAATTACGCAACGGCATCATCGATTCCGGCGGCATCAGTGATGCCGGAGGTTTATCCGTAAAGATTATATTTCCAAAACAATAGTTGGAGGTTTAACAGAGATGGAAAGAGCACGCCTTGTTATTGCCGACGACGAGTCAATCGTCAGGACGGATTTGAAAGAAATGCTAACCAGCCTGGGCTATTTAGTGGTGGGCGAAGTCGGCGATGGCCGCAGCGCCGTTAACCTGGCCCGCGAGCTAAAACCCGATGCGGTTTTAATGGACATTAAAATGCCCGATATGGACGGCATCGAGGCCGCCAAAATTTTGACCGAAGAGCAGGTTGCCCCGGTTGTCTTGCTGACGGCTTACAGCCAGAAAGAACTGGTCGACCGGGCCAAAGACGCCGGGGTGGTGGGGTATCTCATCAAACCTTTTCGGGAAACCGACCTGATGCCGGCTATCGAGGTGGCTCTTTCCCGCTTCAAGGAATTCCAGGCCGTCCGGCAAGAAGTGGAAGACTTACAAAATGCTCTGGAAACCCGCAAATTGGTGGAGCGGGCCAAAGGTATATTAATTGATACCCAGAGCATGAGCGAGCAAGAAGCTTTCCGCAAAATCCAGAAAATGAGCATGAATACGCGCAAACCCATGAAAGAGGTGGCCGAGGCGATTATTCTGGCCCATGAAACCCACCAACAGTAACCTGGCAGGGTTGGATATGTGAGGTGAAATATGGGTACGCTCAGAATCGCCCTGGCGCAAATCAATGTTACGGTTGGCGATATCGAGGGCAATGCCGCCAAAGTGAAAGAGAATCTGGAACGAGCCAGGGCGCACCAGGCCCATATCGTCCTGTTTCCCGAGCTGGCCCTGGCCGGTTATCCGCCGGAAGACCTGCTACTCAAACCGGGCTTTGTCGCCGCCAATCGCGCTGCTCTGGAAAGCCTGCTGCCCTACAGCCAGGGCCTAACCGCGGTGGTGGGCTTTGCCGACAAGGCCCGCGATCTCTTCAACGCCGCCGCCGTTCTGCATGATGGCCAACTGGCCGGGGTGTATCACAAATCGTTGCTGCCCAATTACGCCGTTTTTGACGAGAACCGCTATTTTGCCTCAGACGACACCTCATTCCTGTTCAGCCTGCCGCTTGCCGCTTCGGCTGTTAGCAGTGAGGTGTGCTTTGGCGTCAGTGTATGCGAGGACATCTGGTATCCGGCGGGACCGCCGGAGGCTCAGGCTGCGGCCGGAGCCGAGTTGCTGCTCAACATCTCGGCCTCGCCCTACCAGAGCGGTAAAATCCAGAGCCGTGAGCGGATGCTGGCCACCCGCGCCACCGACAACGTCGCCATTGTGGCTTTCTGTAACCTGGTCGGCGGGCAGGATGAATTGATTTTTGACGGTAGCAGTTCGGTTATCGACGAGCGGGGCAACGTGTTGGCGCGGGGTAAATCGTTTGAAGAGGATTTTGTACTGGCCGACATCAATATCGGCAATGTCTTTCGCCAGCGCCTGGCCGACCCCCGGCACCGCAAAGACGGCCTGACTCACCTTCAAACCTGCACCTTCGAGCGGGTATCGCTGCCAGCCACAACAACGGCCTCGACCCCCATACGCCTCGATGCGCCACACCTCATTCCTCCGCTGGAGCCGGTTGCGGAAGTTTACCAGGCCCTGGTGCTGGGCACACGAGATTATGTTCACAAAAATGGTTTCAGCAAGGTGACCATGGGACTATCCGGCGGCATTGATAGCTCATTGGTGGCAGCTATTGCCGTGGATGCGCTGGGCGCAGAAAACGTGATTGGCGTATCGATGCCCTCGCGCTACTCGTCGGACCATTCCCGGAGTGACGCCGCAGAACTGGCCCGGCAGTTGGGGATTCGCTACGAGACCATTGCCATTGAAACCATTTACCAGGCTTATCTGGATACTCTGGCCGACGCCTTTGCCGGCACCCACCCCAATGAGGCCGAAGAGAACCTGCAAAGCCGGGCGCGGGGTAACATTCTGATGGCCTTGAGCAATAAATTCGGTTGGCTGGTGCTGACCACCGGCAACAAAAGCGAAATGGCCGTGGGTTACGCCACCATTTACGGCGACATGGCCGGCGGTTTTGCGGTGATCAAGGACGTGCCCAAAACTCTGGTCTACCAGTTATGTCGCTATCGCAACCAGAAAATTGGCCCGGCCATTCCAGAAAACGTCCTGGTCAAGCCCCCTTCCGCGGAGCTTCGTCCCGATCAAAAAGACACCGACTCGCTGCCGGAATACGACATCCTGGACGGCATTCTGGCCGCCTACATCGAGGACGAGTACAGCGCCCGCGAGATTATCGCCCTGGGCCACGACGAAGAGACGGTCCGGCGGGTTATCCGCATGGTCGATCGCAACGAGTACAAACGCCGTCAGGCCCCGCCCGGCCCCAAAATTACCAGCAAATCCTTTGGCAAAGACCGGCGGCTGCCAATTACGAACCGTTACCAGGCCAAAAGTTAGGACCGTCCGGCTTATGGGTGGACCGAACCATCCGGCATAACGGCCTCGCTCAAATTGATCCGGTCGATGTTGGCCTCATCCAAATCCACGCCTTCCAGGCTGGCCCGGCTCAGATTGGTTTGGCTCAACATGGCACCGGTAAGATTGACCTTTATCAGGATCGCCCGACTCAGATTCGCTTGCCGCAAAATGGTTCCACTCAAATTCGCGCCGCTGAGATTAGCTTCACTCAAATCGGTCTGCTGCAAAATAGCGCCCCCCAGCTCGGCCCCCTGCAATTTAGCCTTAAACAGACACGCCTCGCTCAAGTCGGCCCCGCTGAGATCCGCCCCACCCAGATTGGCCCCACTCAGGTCGGCCCGGCTCAAGTTGGCTCCGGCCAGGTGCGATGTGACCAGATTGGCCCCTTGGAGGTTGGCCTCAACCAGCCCAATTTTGGTCAGATCGATCCCCTGCAAATTGGCCCCCCGCAAATCGACGCCGCTGAAGTCCTGTTCTCTGACATTTTGATTGACGAGTTGCCAGACCAGCCGCCACTTATCGTCGAGTTGGGTGGCCTCATCAATTTCCGCCTGCTGCAAGTAAGCGCCGTTCAAATCGGCCCCTCGTAAATCGACGCCGGTCAAATCCGTACCCATCAGGAACGCCTCGTTCAGGTCGGCCCGGCTGAGGTTGGCTCCGTGCAAATTGGCCCCACTCAGGTAGGCCCAACTCAAATCGGCCTGGTTGAAGTTGGCGCCCGACAGGTTAGCCCCCTGTAATCTGGCCCCGCTTAAAACAGCGCCCTGCAAATTGACTCCATGCAAATCAACCCCATCGAGACTCGCTCGACTCAGATAGACTCCCTGAAAATTTCGTTCACCTGCCTGAAAACGGGCAACAAGTTCTTTGGCATCCATTTTTTAATCTCCTCGGTAAGGCACACCCCGATTGTACAACAATCAACCGGCTCTTTCAAGAGAGCCATTGGTCACAATTAGGTTAAAAAAACCTCTCCGGCTTCCCCCAATGATGATTTTCGGTTATAATTCAACCGTCAACTTTGTTGCGGGAGTCGTACGTGGCTGTTTCTTCTGGCGTTCCTTATGGCGAATCGGCATACATCTACGGCATGCACGACCGGGGCGGCGAACACCTGATGCGGGTCAATGGCCGGGCCAAAGGCTGGGTGCTGGTCACCGAAGAAATCCGGGCCAATCCCAACGACCAGAGCGGCGGCAACTACAAGGATTTAGCCGATCAGGGTTTTGGCGTCATCGTCCGCCTGAATCACGCCTATGGCTCCGACGGCACCATCCCCCATCCTGCCTACTATCGAGACTTTGCCCGGCGCGTGGCCAATTTTGTCAAAAACTCAACCGGGGCGCACATCTGGATTATCGGCAACGAGATGAATTTTGCCCGGGAGCAGCCGCGCAAACCCGGCACCAATGACCCCGAACCGATAACCCCCCGCCTCTACGCCGAATGTTACCGGCTCTGCCGCGAGGCCGTGCACCAACTCCCGGATTCCAATCACCATCAGGTACTCATTGGCGCGCCGGCCCCCTGGAATGCCGAGACCCCTTATGACGCTGACTCGCAAGGGATATACGCGGCCAATCGTTTGTCTGGCTCGCCCGGCGGCCACGGCGATTTTGTAAGATACCTCACCGACATCTGCCTGACCCTCGGCCCCGAGAACTGCGATGGCTTTGCCATCCACGCCTATACCCACGGGACCGACCCCAATCTGGTATTTAGCGATGTCAAAATGGGACCGCCATTTCAGAAATACCATTACCACTTTCGCATCTATCGCGATTTTATGAACGCCATTCCGCGCACCATGCGTCATCTGCCGGCTTACATCACCGAGGCCGATGAAGACGATCCCTGGGAAAATGCTAACCGGGGTTGGGTTAAAAACGCGTACAAAGAAATTGACAATTGGAATGATGCTGGAAACCAACAAATTCGGGCAATGATACTCTATCGCTGGCCTCGCGCCGACCAGTGGCACATCGATGGCAAACTGGGCGTGCAAGAGGATTTCAAAGAAGCCATTGCCAAAAACTATCAATGGGACCCCACTATAGGAGGCGTAGGAATAACCATGGCAGAATTCGATTATCGAACAAATTATCTCAACCATAATACCCCCACGGCAATGCCACCCGGCCAGACCCTTAGCGTGACCATTACCCTGCAAAATGCGGGCAAGTTGACGTGGACGAGCAGTGGCTCTAATCCCATCCGGTTAGGTTTTCAGTGGTATAATGCCGCCGGTCAAATGGTGACCTTTCCCGCCGATCTCGATTTTCACACGCCGCTACCGGCAGATGTACCGACGGGTGGAACCGTAACCTTGCAAGCGCGTTTGCGCACGCCCGACACGCCGGGCACTTACCATTTGCGCTGGGATATGATTCACGAGGCGATCACCTGGTTCACCACCCAGGGAGATGCAGGATTATTGATCAGCCCGGTCACCGTCAGCCCAGGCGTGGCGATTGCCACCGGCCCGGTCGCTGCCGCCCAGATTGAAGATGTCAGCGCCAGTCTGCCCCACCACCCAACCGCGCAATATCCCCAACGAAACCGCGCTGCTATCCGCCGCATCATTCTGCACCATTCCGTAACCCCACCCACGGTAACGGCGCAACGCATTGCCGAATATCAGGTGAATAACCGTGGTCTGGCGGGCATTAGCTATCACTTCTGTACCACAAACCAGGGCCAGATTTACCAGACTCAACCGCTCGAAGTGGTGAGCAATCACGCGGGCAATCACAGCAACGACAGTGTGGGCATCTGCCTGATTGGCGACTTTTCCAGTAACCCGCCCCCGCAGGCCCAGTTAGATGCAACTGCCGCCCTGCTGGCCCAACTGGCCGCCGAGTTGAGTATTCCCGTTGACCAGATCTTTGGTTACAGCGATTTGGTTGTTACCGGCAGTCCTGGCGCCACCTGGCCCACCTGGAAAGGGCCGCTGCTGGCCGAAGTCAGCCGATTGATGACCAGCGGCGCGGCGGTCACCATGCCAACCCCAACCCCCACGCCTACCCCAACACCGGGCAAGCCGATTGAACACTACCTGCTGTTGTGGCATCGTGGCGCCAACAATTGGGCCGAGTGGGATTTGCGGGGAGCCGTTGACTACATTGGGGCTTTTCACCCCACGGTTGGTTTCTCTCTTGAAGAGGCAAAATCGGCTCGTTACGTCACCATTTTGGGGGGCGTTGGCGGCGTTCCGGCCGAGGCCGAACAGACCTTACGCGCCGCCGGCTGCCAGGTCGAGCGGCTGGCTGGGTCTACCGAAACCGAGACCCGCCAGATACTGGAGCAGTTGATCGCCCAGAGACAACGTTTTAGAACGTTACAATAAGTAAGGGATGGACAGCATACGGGGGGTGTGTTTTGATTTTGGCGAACGTCATGGGGGTTAATGGCGTCTTCAAAAATATCGGTTGGCGTCAACCTTCGAATGTTGTGGCCAGGCCATAAGGGCGGTATTTCCCACCACATAAAAGACCCCGGGGTTCAATCCACCCGGGGTCTTTGTTTTGGTCAGGCTGACGAAGCGCCCGGCTGCAAGCGCAGCGACTCGCCGGTTATGGGCATCACAACCAAGAGCATCAGAAGCGTCGAGATTATGGCCGAACTCAGGCACCAGGCGCACACGGCGTGAATGGCAAATATCTCCAAACAGGTCAGATAAATTGAAAATAATGTGGCCCCAAACGTTAACGCTGCCAACGCCAGCACCGACAGATTGGCCAGGCGTCCCGGCACAAACTTCTGTATAAGCCACAAAAAGATAACGGCGATGTAGTTCAACATGCCCAACACAGCGATAGGGATACCCATAATCTGGGCATAAGGACTGGTCTGGACGATGTTGCACTCACCCACGGGCCCACACACGGCTTCGACATGAGTAATTTCAACATAGGCCAGATAAGTTGCCACCCCCAATCCCAACACGGCCAGAACCGGAACAACCCAGCTACTTGCCTGCAACGGCGGCAAGCGGTCCACCCGGAATGGTTGCGATGGGGCAGTAACGACCCGCCAAATAGCAAAACCAAGCGCCGCGACCATCCCCACCAGAATCATTGCGGCCAGGGCGGTACCGACCGGATCGGGCGGAGGAGGCTCAACTTCTTCAACTGGCGGGGCCGAGTCTTTATCGATAGTCAGCACCGACTGGTCGGCAACAGGCACCGCTGTAGCTGTAGGCGTGGGGGTTGGCAATAGAGTTGCGGTGGCTTGAGGCGTGGCCTCCACTTCCGTGGGCAGGGCGGCCTCAGTCGTTGCTTCTGGCGAGGATTCCTCAGTCCCTTCCTCTTGGTTAGATTCTTCAGAAGCAGAAATCGCCTGAACCAAACCCGGAATGTCGGGCCAATCAATGCCACCGGCAGCCAATTGATCCTTGACCAAAGTGGGGAACTGGGCCGGAATCTCGCCACTACCCACCAATACCGTCTCGCCGATAATCAAGGTCGGCACGCCTTGTCGTTGCGGCGGAATCTGGAAGTGGTCAATGGCAACTTGATAGAGTTGGCTGCCTGCCGGCTGAGACGTGTCCGCCCCCAACACCTGTAATTGATCACCATATTCCTCGGACAAGGGAATGATCACTTCCGTGATAACCTTATGACAATGGGGACATGTAGGCCCGTAAAATAGCACCGCCCGCACCACGGCGTCCGACTCATCACCCGTTTGGGCCGCAGTAACAGCAGGAACGAACAAACTTACAATCAGCATAAAGAAGACGAAACGCAAGCTTCTATTAACCATCATTAACGACTCCCCATACTCTTCAACTCCGGATTCACCGTATAATAGATTGACCCGAAAGGCGACACGAAAACATGGAGACAACCACCGGGTTGTCCCCACTTCTGTCCAACATTAATCCAATAACGTATGTATCCTCTCAATATTCTGGGGTAGGGACAGAATAATATTCTGTCCCTGCCGAGTAAATACACGGATTCGCCCCTATTTATTGAGAAGATACTAATGTATCGTCAGAAACTACCCCCGCCACTTTCAGATTTCGTAACAAATTATGTTCCTGCTCCTAATATATCATTTCTTCTACCAAAATATTAGTGACAAAAATCACCAAATAATGTGACATGAATCACTAATTCGGGAGTCATCACCCCAACTGACATTATTCCGGTTGTCCTGCTCATTCAATCAGTTTCCATCTATTTTGCATCGCCGTATCAAAATCACCGATAAAGGTCCACCAGTTTCGCAACCGCCGACCCTGGTAGGTTAAACCATTATTCGCGCCGGGCAGATTTTGCATCCAGTAGACAAACCAGGTAAGGCTGTCGCCCTTCCACCGGTCGCAATTGATGGGCTTCTTTTTGCCGGAGCCGTCCGGTCGCCAATCTTCGATATCGGTCAGCACAGAGCGAGGGTTAGCCCAGTCGTAATCGCGTTCACCGTTAGGGGGATAGTGGGCCCAGCCACATCCCGGCCGCACAATTTTGTGCGAGTGGTCGCTTCCCACAAACTTTCCCCAAAATAATAGCCTGGACCATTGCGGCGGCGGAGTCCTGTCGCGGCCATCAACATAATTCAGCACCGCTTCAATTTGATGCACATGGTCCTCTACCGCTTCCGAGGGGCCACGCTGGTAATTGTAATGATATACAGTATAAGTTTTACTCAACACGGGTAAGTCGTGTGGATCGCGGTCGCTGTTGCTGATGTCGCCAAACGGCCCGGCCATATTCGATTCCCAAAGATCGATAACACCGCCATGATACCCCCACAGCCAGACCTCTTTGATACCTTTTTCTTCAACCCACTCTCGGAGGCCAACCCGATGCATGATGGCCTTGTAATCCGTCATCGGCACGCGGTGACCCGGCTTGTGATGCGTAGGCAGCGGTTCCAAAAATTCAACCGTGTCGAGAATTTGGTATTGCAGGCTTGGCCTGGCGGTAGGGTCTTTATATCCATGATAAATACTCCCCTGTTCCAGGGCCTGGACCACCTGCTGTGTGCTACGCTCAACATGGCCACGGACGTCATCGAGAGGCGCATCAACGTCACCAGTTATCGTGCGATCAATCCGGCCATTTCTGACCGGAAAATAACAGATAACCAGGACAGGAATGATAAAATGGTCAGGGTTTTCGGAAAATTGCTTCCTATCCGTCACGTCACACCGTAATCTCAATCCGGTTGCCATCGGGGTCCAACACGCAACTCTCGTAATACCCATCGCCGGTGTGGCGGGGTCCGTCAATCACCCGGAAACCATCTTCTTGCAGCCAAGCCGTCAAATCGTCAACCTTTGCCTCGGAACCAACCGCAATTGCCAGATGAATGTAACCCGTGAATTGCTTCTCTACATCATCCAGTGACGGCGGGATGGTCGGTCGATACATCAGTTCCAACCGGGCGCCGGAGGTAAAAGTAAGAAAATAAGACTCAAATTGCTTGTTTGGATTAAGATACTTCTTCCCCACGCTCGCCTGAAAATAGGTTTCATAAAATGTCTTCAGTTGTTCAAGGTTTTTGGTCCAAACAGCCACATGTTCAATATACATTGGATTGCTCCCTACTACGTCAAAACCAAAAAGACGCCCATCAACTCAGTGATTGTACGTCTTTAAGCCAAATGAGACAAGATATTCCGCTTTGTACAACCGTGTACCCAAATCCACACCGGCTTGGCTTTAATCGCAAATTGATGCTATAATTTTTGATTGGCTTTAAACAGTTTACTATCCCATACCCAGAAGGAGATTAATTACTATGGAAGATTTACGCAGCCGACTTACCGATATGGACCGCCGTATCGGTTCAACCCTGGTGCGTCTTTGACATCACAGGGAAAGCGAAACAGATTGAAGCGCTAGAAAAAGAAACAGGCGCCGCCGACTTTTGGCACGACCAACGTAAAGCCCAGGCCAAGATGCAACAATTGTCTGACCTGCACGAGCAGGTGAAAACGTGGCAGGGCATTGACCGCCGGGTCAAAGATGCGCTGGAGCTTGTCGAAATGGCTACGGCTGAGGAGGACGATTCGCTCCTGACCGAGTTGACCGCAGAGGTTGACTCGCTGGAGCAATTGCTGGATAAGCTGGAGTTCGAATTGGTTCTTTCGGGCCCGCACGACAAAGACTCGGCGTTGCTGTCCATTCACGCTGGGGCGGGCGGCACCGAAAGCCAGGACTGGACCCAAATGTTGCTGCGAATGTACATGCGATGGGCCGAGGCCAACGGTTACCAAACAACCATTGTTGACCAGACCGAAGGCGAAGAAGCGGGCCTCAAGAGTGTGACGGTGGAGATTGACGGCGAATACGCCTACGGTTACGCCAAGGCAGAACGGGGCGTCCACCGGCTGGTTCGCCTCTCGCCATTTGACGCCTCGAACCGGCGACATACCTCTTTTGCCTTGGTGGAGGTTATACCGGATTTGAACACAGACATTGATATTGAAATCGATCCCGATGATCTGGAAATTGATGTTTACAAATCCGGGGGAGCGGGTGGACAACACGTGCAGAAAAATTCCACCGCCATTCGCCTCAAGCATCTACCTACCGGCCTTGTGGTAACCTGTCAAAACGAGCGTAGCCAGTTACAGAACCGCGAAACCGCCATGCGCATCCTCCGCGGTCGCTTATACGATTTGGAGTTAAAGAAGCAAGAGGAAGAACAGGCCCGGCTCAAGGGTCAGCACATAGAGGCCGGTTGGGGCAACCAGATTCGTTCCTACGTGTTGCACCCCTACAAAATGATCAAAGACCATCGCACCGATCACGAGGTTGGTAATACCGAGGCGGTGTTGGATGGCCGGATAGATGATTTCATTGAGGCCTATTTGCGTCACACCATTGGCCAAAATTAAGGAATTGCCTTACAAAAATAAAGAGCGGCCTACTGCGGGCCGCTCTTCTTTTATCTGGAAACTACTCAATCTGTTTGACTATTCGAGACTGGCATTGACCACATCATCCGGGAATATCCAGTACTCGATCTCAATATCGGTGCCGTTACTAATTCTCATATAATAGACCTCGTTGGGTCTAACCTGCCCGGTCCAGAGCAGTTCACCGGTCACCACATCCTGATCGCGTTCCACAACCTGACCACTTCCGAACCGATTCTGTTCTGCGCCGGAATACAGGTCGAAGCCAACATTGTAAACGCGGTTGCCATCGTTGGGAACAAACACCAGGGTAAAAGCGGTGTCGTCGCCGGTGGCGGCAACGTCGGCCCGGGTGAAGCGGTACCACACATCCTCACCGGGAGCCAGTTTACCTTTGTTGACCCCCAGAGCCAGGTCAAAAGGCGCGCTACGCTCGGTTCCTGGTTCGGCGGCAGCTATCTCAACCTGAGGCTGGGTCGGTCCACCCAATTCAGGCCGGTAAACGTCGCCAGTATAGAGGTGGTAATCGATGGCCACATCAGAGCCATTGCGAACCTGAACCAGGTAAAGACTGTTGTCAATCACCCAGCCGTTCCAGAAACGCTCCCCGGTTTCGGGGTTGTCATCTCGGAAAACAACACTGCCTGCCCCCATATTGGTAATCTGCGAGTTATCGTAATCCGTCGGCGACCAGTACTGAACGTCGCCCGCAGCAAACACATCAAAGGGGACATAATAAATCCGATTTCCGTCGTCGGGGGTCATCACCATGGTCAGCGCCATTTGCTCAAAAGGCTCGTTATCAAAATCGGTGATGAAGAAGCTGTGCCAGGCCTGCTCACCGGGCTGCAAACGACCGATATTCTCACCTAACTTCAGCGGAACCGAGGTTTGAGGCGACTCGCCGGGGTCGAAAACCTGGGCTACCTGAACCGTAGGCTCGCCCAGTTCGGCATTGTAAACATCGCCCTGGAATAGATAATAATCAATCTCCACATCGTTACCATTCGTAACCGCCAGCAGGTATTTATCACCCTTCAATACCGCGCCGCTCCAGAGACGTTCGCCGGTCAGGTAGTCGCCATCGCGATCAACCAGTTGACCCGCGCCAAAATTGGTCATGCCCGGTTTACCTTCACCCCGAAGCCAGAAATCGACTTCACCCTTACGGAAAAGCTCAAAGTTAACATTGTGCCGGCGATGGCCATCATCGGGGGTAAAGAACAAGGTGAATTCCAATTCTTGAATCTCCAGCCCTTCCTTGTCGTTGAAATCAGGGAATTCAAATTCGTACCAGCCGGTTGTATTGGGCGCCAGTTTTCCCTTGGTAAGTCCATCAGGAGATAACGAAGACGGATTGACCGGATCGTCACTGGCTTGCGGCGCTGCCTCGCCTTCAGCCGCCTCAGCCGGAGGGGGCGGTGCGGGCGTGGGAGGCGGTTCGGGCTCGCCCAACTCGGCTTGTTTCACATCAGCATTGAAAAGGTGGTAATCAATCGGGAAGTCGCTGTTGTTGACGACCTGCACGTAGTAGGTTTTAGGGCCAAAAATCCAACCGGTCCAGACGAGCTCGCCGGTATCGGGGTTGCTGTCCCGTTCAACCACACTGCCCGCTCCCAGGTTAGCCATATTGCTGATATCACCATTGAAGAAATATTGAATTTGATTCTCTTCAAAAATGTTCAAATTAACATAGTCGATGGTGTACGGTTGCTTGGGAGTAAAAATCAAGGTCAGTGATTTTTCTATATCGATGGCTTGCCCGGCCTCATCAGCCACAAACTTAAACCAGTGCTGCTCCAGCGGGTCAAGATGCCCTCGATTGACTTCCTTATCCAGAGCAACGGCTGCTTGAGGTGTGTCCCCTCCACCGCCAGCCGCCATAGAGAGAGAAGCCGTTAAGGCAACAGCAGCAACAACAAACAATAACGAAAATGCCTTAATCAAGTTAAGCGTTTTTCTTTCTTTAAATTTCACCATGGTCCTCCTGTGGGATCGAGAAAACATTATGCAACTCCTTCCTTCCATCAGATAAATTATATTATTAAATTTCACAAAAGTCATTGGACAAATTAGGTGAATCGTCCTATTATCACCGGGGTTAGTACTTATTTACTGTTACTCAAGACCCATCGGGGGGGTTACATAACTTGGTAATCACCCACCGGCCTCAGACAACAATTTAACATTGTAGCATAATTGCTTACGATTTGCCAACCGCCGCTAGGCGATTTAGCCTACGTAAACCCAACGTTTGCTAGGCGATTTGGATTAATATAAGACAAATGGTACTATTTTACCGCCACATTATTACAATTTCAACTTGACGGATTCATCATTATCTGTTATAATTCTTGCGTATAAAGTAAGTTTACCTAAATAGTCCCCCTTCATTCGTCACCCAAATACAATCTACGTAAGATTGCCCCCTGTTGACGAGGGGTCTTTTTTGTTGTCTGTACCTGATGAGATAATCTTTGGCCTGGATGAGACAGGCATTTGAAGTTAACGGTTGATTAAGAGTTTGGATCTATGTCTCAGGAGCAGGATGAAGTAATTCTGACCAAATTTGAAGAATCACTCTCGCGATCGGCCTTATCGTCTTCCACGATTGTCAATTATCTGGCCGATTTGCGGGTGTTTGCGCGTTGGGGTAAGGAAGAAATCGGCGCGGAATTTTCGCTGGAGAGCGTTTCCCAGGAACATATCCGTCTCTATCGCTTTCACCTGACCCAGGAACTCAACCGGGCGGTTTCAACCGTTAACCGGCATCTGATGGCCCTGAGAAAGTTTTTTGCCTTTGCCAAGGAGTTTGGGGCAGTGCCGCTCAATCCAACCAATGGCGTCGCGTTAGTTCAGAATGATGGACAGGCCAATTCACGTCCGCTTGCCGAAGACGATATTAAAAAATTACTCGCTGCTGCCGCCAAAGGTTCGCGGGCCGGTTTAATCCGTCGAGATGTGGCTATTTTGCAACTCCTGCTCCACACCGGTCTGCGCGTCAGTGAAATTGTGGATTTACAAAAAGACGACATTATTTTCGAGAGTCCTGGTTTCCGGTTGAAAATAGGTAACGGTCAAGAAACTCGATACCTGCCGCTTTGCCATGAGGCTCAAAAAGTTCTTATCGATTATTTAGATCTGCGCCCACAAACCGGTACCGACCACGTCTTTCTGAGTCAACAAGGACATCCCGTATCCGAACGTACGGTGCAACGAATCATTAGCGATTGCGCCAAATCGGCCGCCTTAGAGGGTGTATCGGCCCAGTCGCTACGGCGTACCTTTGCCTTACACCTTCTGGCCGAAACCAATGATTTGGAATTGGTTTCCAGAAGGTTAGGCCATCAAAACAGCGCGATCACTGCTCAGTATCTGGCAGTTCATAAAAACATTTAAAGAAATTGGAAATTAGAACCCCATGAATTTCATGGGATGAGGCGTAACTCCTAATTTCTAAATTTATTAGTTTTGAGGAGGTTTACCTTGGAAGTAAAAGATTTCCGCGCCCTACGCATTAGCCTGGCTTCACCGGAAGAGATTCTTGGCTGGTCTTACGGTGAGGTTACCAAGCCGGAAACAATTAACTACCGCCGGCTGCGACCGGAAAAAGATGGCCTTTTTTGCGAGGCTATCTTTGGTCCAACCAAGGATTGGCAATGTTATTGCGGCAAGTATAAGCAAGTTAGGTATAAGGGGATTGTTTGCGAGAAATGTGGCGTCTTGGTCACCCGCTCCTCGGTTCGCCGAGAGCGGATGGGTCATATCGAGCTGGCCGCGCCGGTAGCCCATATCTGGTATACCCGTCGTGTTCCCTCTTATATGGGCCTTTTACTCGACATCTCCCGGCGTAATTTAGACCGGGTGCTTTACTTTGCCCATTACGTCATCATCCGGGTAGACGAGCAAGCCCGGGCCCGGGCGCTCAAACGAATGGACGATGAACTGACCCGTGAAGAGAAACGACTCGAAGAAGCACGCCAGGAACGGGTCGACGAGATCCGCGGCAAATCCGATGAAAGTATCGCCCAACTTCGTGATGAAGAGCAAAAATTAATCGAAACCGCAACCGAGCGACAAAACAAACTCATCGAAGAGGTAATGAAAGAAGCTCAGAAACTTCAGAAACGCCTCGAGGAGAAAGTTGGCTCCACGGTCAAAGCCCCTATCGTCTTTAGCGGCAGCGATGAGGTCATCGTCGATAAAGATGAAATCATCGACAAGAAACACCTCAAAGTTCTGAACAGCAATGTTGAGGCGCGTCTCAACGAAATCAAGGCCGAAATCGAAGAAGAACTGAACCGCGAGCAAACCCGCATTAATGCTGAGATCGAACGTCTTCGACATGTGGCCGATCAAGAGATTGAAGCTCTGGATGATGGCAGCGCCAATGAACTGGGCAGATTTAGCGCCCAAATCCAGGAACAGCGTCAAGAGTTGTTAAGCATTCAGCCGATGCAGTTCCTCAACGAAGCCCAATATCGTGACCTGTCCGACCGCTGGGGCAACGTGTTCACCGCCGGAATGGGCGCTGAAGCGCTTTATGAAATTTGCAAAGACCTTGACCTGAGCAAAATGGTTAAGGAACTGCATACCCAAATCCGCGGAACCCGCTCCAAGCAGTTAAAGAAAAAAGCCATCAAACGCCTGCGGGTGGTTGAAAATCTGCGCAAGAGTGGCAATCGCCCGGAATGGATGATTTTGACCGTTTTGCCCGTTATCCCGCCGGACCTGCGCCCGATGGTCCAACTCGATGGCGGCCGTTTTGCTACCTCCGACCTGAACGACCTCTACCGTCGCGTTATCAACCGCAACAACCGCCTCAAGCGTCTGCTGGACCTGGCCGCGCCGGATGTGATTGTTCGCAACGAAAAACGAATGTTGCAAGAAGCGGTTGACTCCCTCATCGATAATAGCCGTCGTGGTAAGGCGGTGTCCTCGCGCGGGCGTCGCCAACTCAAGAGCCTGAGCGATATGCTCAAAGGTAAACAGGGTCGGTTCCGCCGCAACCTGCTGGGTAAACGCGTCGACTATTCGGGCCGTTCCGTGATTGTAATTGGGCCGGAGTTAGAATTGCATCAATGTGGTTTGCCCAAAGGCATGGCCCTGGAGTTGTTCCGTCCGTTTGTAATTCAGAAACTGGTGGAATACAACTACGCCAACAACGTTAAAGGAGCCAAACGCATTGTTGAGCAACGCCGGCCCGAAGTATGGGAAGTGCTGGAAGAAGTCATCCAGACCCGGCCCATTCTGCTCAACCGCGCCCCCACCCTGCACCGTCTGGGTATCCAGGCGTTTGAACCAATTTTGGTGGAAGGCAACGCCATTCAAATCCACCCGCTGGTCTGTTCCGCCTTCAACGCCGACTTTGACGGCGACCAGATGGCCGTGCACATCCCACTATCGCAAAAAGCGGTCAAGGAAGCACGCGACCTCATGCTGGCCAGCCGCAACCTGCTGCTGCCCTCCAATGGCGAGCCGGTGGTTTCTCCCACCAAAGACATGGTCCTGGGTGTGTACTACCTCACCCTGGCCGAAAACGGCAAAAAAGGCGAAGGCAAGATTTTTGCGGACATTGACGAAGTCATCCTGGCCTATTCGCTGGGTAAGGTAGATATTCACGCCAAGATCAAATTGCTCCACTACACCGAAAAGTCTCGGCGCACCAAACCAATTGACACCAGCGTGGGTCGAGCTATCTTCAACAGCGCGTTGCCCGAAGAACTGCGCTATGTGAATGACGTGTTAGACAAGGGTGCCCTGAAAGACCTGGTTGGGCTTAGTTACAACACTCTGGGCCTGGAAGCAACCGCCAGACTGGTCGATAAAATCAAGGGCATCGGTTTCCGATACGCTACCCAATCCGGGACCACCATCTCGGTTTCCGACATCACGGTTCCCGAAGAAAAGCGAGAAATTTTGAACCAGACAACAGAACAGGTGGCCAACACGGAACAACAATTTCGGCGCGGCCTCATCACCGATGAAGAACGCTACATCAAAACCGTGCAACTCTGGACCGAGGCCACCGACCAAGTTACCGAAGCCGTCCGCCAGGCCATTGACCCCGCCAGTCCCATCAAAATTATGGCCGACTCCGGGGCCACCAAAGGCGGCTTCCAGCCTATTCGCCAGTTAGCCGGAATGCGCGGCTTGATGGCCGACCCCAGCGGGCGCATTATTCCGCTGCCTATTCGGTCTAACTTCCGTGAAGGGCTGACCGCGCTGGAATATTTTATTTCAACCCACGGCGCCCGTAAGGGCCTGGCCGACACCGCCCTCCGCACGGCCGACGCCGGTTATCTGACCCGCCGCCTGGTTGATGTGTCGCAAGACGTGATTATCAACGACTACGACTGTGGCACCAAAGTGGGGATGAAGGTTACCCGAGAAGAAACTTCTCGCCTGGGTGAAACCTTTAAAGAACGTTTGGCGGGCCGCGTAGCTCTGAAAAAGATTGTGGACAAACAAAGCGGTGAAGTTCTGGTTGAAAAGGATCAACTGATTGGCGAAAAAGAATTCGACCTCATCGAAAAGGCGGGGCTGGATGATCTGCCGGTGCGGACCCCCCTGCAATGTCAACTTGAACACGGCATCTGTAGCCTGTGCTACGGCAGCGATCTGGCCCGGGGCGGCCTGGCCGAGATTGGGGCGGCCGTTGGGATTATCGCGGCCCAATCCATCGGCGAGCCGGGAACCCAGTTGACCCTGCGGACTTTCCATACCGGCGGCGTGGCCGGGGTTGAAGACATCACCCACGGTCTGCCCCGGGTGCAGGAGTTGTTTGAGGCCCGCATTCCCAAGGGTGAGGCCATCATCTCCGATCTCGACGGGCGGGTTGAGTTGATTATCCGGGAAGACGGCAGCCGGGTTTTGAAAGTGGTTTCCTCGGAAATGCGCAAAGAGGAGTACGAGATTCCCGGTAATTGGGCCGTGCTGGTTGAGGACGGCGATGAGATTGCGGCCAAAACCCGGCTGGCCAAACGTGGCGATCAGGAAATTGTGGCCGAAAATGGAGGCAAGGTTCAACGCGATGGCTTTAACATCACTATTCGCTGGAAATTCACGCAAGAAGAAGAGTACGAGATTGAGTCGGCGGCCCGCCTGCGCGTGAAAGACGGCGATAAAGTCAAAGTCGGCCAACAGTTGACCGAGGGTTCGCTCAACCCCAATCGTATCCTGCGTGTGTTGGGACGTGAAGCCGCTCAGGTTTATCTACTGGAAGAAGTTCAAAAAGTGTATCGCTCGCAGGGTGTGCCCATCAACGATAAGCACATCGAGGTGATCATCCGCCAGATGACTAACAAGGTGCGAATTGTCACCAGCGGCGACAGTGATTATCTGGCCGGTGAATTGCTTGACTATCAAAAATTCCAGCAGATGAACCAGAGACTGATTGCCCAAGGCAAACGCCCGGCATCCGGTCGTCCAATTTTGCTGGGTATCACCAAGGCTGCCCTCAGTACCGATAGTTTCCTGTCGGCTTCGTCCTTCCAACACACCATCAACGTGCTGGCCCAGGCCGCCATAGAAGGCAAACGGGATGATTTGTACGGGCTGAAAGAAAATGTCATCCTGGGCAAACTCATTCCTGCCGGAACCGGTTATTTCCACTACCACCCGGACGAGGACGAGTTAGAAACAGATGGTCATAATGGCGATGAGGAGGAACTAATGACCGAAGTTGAAATGAGCGACCTTTTAGTCGACGACGATGGTGATGGAACCGGTGAAATTGCCGTGAGTTTGTAAGTTGCTTCTCAACTTATGGTTAAAGATCACTAAAAAATCCCCCAGGGAAAGGAGGTGTGAATGAATTGAGCGTACAACTACGAGATGGCGAATCTCAGGATTCGTTGTTAAAGCGATTCCGCAAAGAAATTGTAAAATCTCGCATTTTGAGCACTTATCGTAAGAAACGGTGGTATGTTTCAAAAAGCGAGCAACGCCGGTTAGCCAAACAACGCGCCATTCGCAAGGCCCGCCGCAAAATGATGCGTCGGCAAAATCAGAACTTCTAGGCACGTTGAGAGTTTAGAAATTTTCGAGAGGGTGATTTCTCACCCTCTCTTTATTTTGCCTTTGCCTCATTCGCAAAACTGCCTATAATTAACAATATAAATAACGTAATAGCATATCTTGTGTAGAATTTATGTTCTTATACAACATATAGCGAACAACGTTGGAGGCGATAATGGAAGTTGGAATTGTTCGCCAGGTAGATATTGACCAGCAAATGCAGGAAGCTTACCTGGATTACGCCATGAGCGTGATTATTTCACGCGCCCTGCCCGATGTGCGCGACGGGTTAAAGCCGGTCCACCGTCGCATCTTATATGCCATGCACGATATGGGCCTGCGTCCCACGCAACCCTATAAAAAAAGCGCCCGGATTGTGGGCGAGGTGTTGGGTAAATATCACCCCCACGGTGATGTGGCCGTGTACGAGGCTATGGTGCGCATGGCCCAAGACTTTTCGATGCGTGCCCCACTGGTGGATGGCCAGGGAAATTTTGGCTCGATTGACGGCGACCCTCCCGCCGCGATGCGCTACACCGAGGCCCGTGAGGATGCCCTGGCCCTGGAAATGATGGCCGACATCGACAAAGACACCGTTGACTTTGTGGACAACTTTGACGGCAGTTTGAGCGAACCCAAAATCCTGCCCACCCGCCTGCCCAATTTCCTGCTCAATGGAGCGGCCGGTATTGCCGTGGGCATGGCCACCAGCGTGCCGCCCCACAACCTAGGTGAAGTTTGCGATGCGCTCATTTTTATGATTGGCCGGATGATCAAAAACAAAGATGCCACCATCGACGAATTGCTGAAATACATTCAAGGCCCCGATTTCCCGACCGGCGGCATCGTTTACCGTTATACCAGCAAAAATGGTACCGATGATGAAAACGACCTGATCCGCTCGGCCTATGCTACCGGCCGGGGGCGAATTACGGTGCAGGCCAAAGTTCACGTGGAAGAAATGAGCCGTAACCGCCATCGACTGGTGATTACCGAGTTACCCTACCAGACCAACAAGGCCAGCCTCACCGAAAGGATTGCCGAACTGGCCCGCGAGGGCAAAATAGAAGGGTTGACCGATCTGCGTGACGAGTCGGACCGGCAGGGGATGCGGCTGGTCATCGAGATGACCCGCACCGTTGAGCCGATGGCCGTAATGAAACAGCTTTTCAAAATGACCGCGCTGCAAACTACCTTCAGCATTAACATGCTGGCACTGGTGGACGGCGAACCCCGGCTGTTGCCTATCAAACGGGCGCTACAACTATTTATTGAGCATCGCCAGGAGATTATCACCCGCCGCAGCCAATACGAGCTGGCCCAGGCCAAAAACCGGGCCCACATCCTGGAAGGCTTGCGCGTGGCGCTGGATAATTTGGACGAGGTGATCCAGATCATCCGCAAATCCAGAACGGCCGATACAGCTAAAACTAACCTGCGCCAGCGATTCAAATTGAGCGAAATTCAGGCCGCTGCCATTTTGGATATGCCTCTGCGCCGGCTGGCTGCGCTGGAGCGCAAGAAAATTGAAACAGAATACAAAGAGCTGCTGCAACGCATCAAATACCTGGAGAAGTTGTTGAAAACACCCAAACAGATTCTCCAGGTCATTCAGGAAGAGCTCATCGAAATAAAAGCCAAATACAACACCCCTCGCCGGACGGTGATCATTGAACAAGAAGCTAACGGCGACAAACTGGTTACGGCGGGCGATTTGCTCCCGGACGAAGATGTGGTGGTATGTGTTAGCCAAAACGGGCAGGTGTGTCGCTGGCCTGCCAACAAGGGACTGGACCCGGCCCGGGGGCGGCAAAAAGACCCCCTGGTGGTGGCTACCCCGGCCCATACCCGCGACATGCTTTACCTGTTTACCGCCGATGGTCGAGCCGTGATTATTCCGATGCACCAGACCCCGGCGGGACAGACTCCGGGCGAGGGGGCCAACATTAGCGAGTTCAGTTCTGGGCCGTTACAACCTGTGGTGGCCGGCCTGGCCCTGGCCGATACCGAGGAACCGGAAGGGTATCTCTTCCTTGTTTCCCGGTTGGGACGGGTCAAGCGCATCATTTTGAGCGAATTGGTGTCGGTACGGGGCAACGAAACCGTGGTGATGGGTCTGGAAAAAGGCGACTCCCTGTTGACCGCCTTCACCACCGAAGGTAAGGGTGAAGTAATGCTGGTCAGTGCCCAGGGTCAGGCCATCCGCTTTGCCGAAGAAGAAGTTCGTCCCATGGGATTACCCGCTACCGGGGTGTGGGGGATGAAACTGGCCAAAAAGGACGAGTTGGCCGGGGCCGGGCCGGTTAAACCCCGCGGTGATCTGGTTGTAATTACCCGGCAAGGACTGGGCAAACGCACCGGCCTGAACCAATTTCCCACACAGGGCCGCTACGGCCAGGGCGTCATCGCCATGCCCCTGACCAAAGCCTCCGGCCCGATTGCCGTAGCCGCGACGGTTAATGCCTCCGAGCGGGTGATGATGGTCTCACAGAAAGGTAATAACAAGACCGTTTATGCCAAATCTCTCCCCAAATTGAATCGCAACCAGCGAGGGCAAGAGGTGATGGCCATCCGGGGGAAAGATCAGATGGAACAGTTGGTGGTGTTGGGATAGGAGCAGTAGACGGTACATCAGAGAATCTTCGCTCGAAGAACTCAAGCACTATTTGCCTCTATCCCGGGATTTGACGTATATTACTGATATTGAACCGTTGATGGTTGATGCTGACATCGTAAGTCGTATGCTTTACCGCCTAATCAAAAGTATCCACAAAAGGAAATAAAGTTGACAACCCTGACTGGTAACAGGAGACATCGCCTCTTTTCCCGTCTACCGTCTACTGTCTACCATCTACTATACCAAGCAGCATCATAAAATAACATTATCGAAAGTTTGAAAATTGAGGGTGAGTAAGGTTGCTAACTTGTCTTTGTGAAT
>JAFGNV010000121.1 GCA_016926805.1 Anaerolineae bacterium | reverse complement strand
TTTACCCTGTAAATCTTGTTAATCCTGTCTATTTTTTGGATGATTTCACAGCTATTTTAGGTCACCACGATTAAGTGCTGAGCTACCTCCTCTTGGACGCCCTTGAAAAACCAGATGATCCAGGAATTCCTCATAACCATATAACCATCCAAGCCCAAACTGAACAGGCCAATTTTGAAACCGGGCCGCGTCTTATTACAATGTTCAATATTGAAACTGAACTGACTCTCCCAAGAACGTATTAACGCCACAATTGCGGCCGAGAAGGAGTAGTTGTTTTTGATGAAGTATCATATCTGGACCGCCGGATGCCAAATGAACGTGGCCGACTCCCAACGGGTGGGATCGGAACTGGAAAAACTCGGCTATCGCTACACCCCTGACTACCGCCAGGCCGACGTGGTGGTGCTGAATACCTGCGTGGTGCGCCAGAGCGCCGAAGACAAAGCCACCGGCTTTTTGTGGAGTCTCAAGCCCCTCAAAGAAACCAGGCCCGACAAAATCATCGCCCTGATGGGCTGTATGGTGGGCGTAAAAGGCGGGAGTAAACTGGTCCAAACTTTTCCCCACGTTGACGTGTTAATGCCTCCCAGTGAACCCGGCCCGCTGATTGACTTTTTGCTGGCCCGTGAAAGCGAGCAAACCGCATTGAAACAGCGCCATCAATTTCAAGACGAAGAGCTAACCCTGGTCTTGCCCCGCCACCAGGCCAACCACTTGGTGGTGGCCTATGTGCCGGTGATCTACGGCTGTAACCACGTCTGCACCTTCTGCGTTATCCCTGCCCGGCGCGGGCGGGAACGCAGCCGCCCGATGGAAGAAATTGTGGCCGAGGTTCGCAGCCTAGTGCGGCAAGGCATGCGGGAAGTTACCCTGTTGGGCCAGATTGTAGACCGCTACGGCTTCGACCTTCCCGGCGGCCCGCGCCTGCCCGACCTGCTGGTCGCAATCCACCAGATTGACGGCCTGCAACGAATACGTTTTTTGACCAGTCACCCCAATTATATGACCGACCACCTGCTGGACACCGTGGCCGCCCTGCCCAAAGTATGCGAGCACATCGAAGTCCCCAACCAGGCCGGTGATGACAACGTGCTGCAACGGATGAAACGCAACTACACTATGGCTAACTATTATGGCTTGATTCGCCGCATCCGGGAGCGTTTGCCCCAGGTTTCCATTGCCACCGACATCATTGTTGGTTTTCCCGGCGAAACCGAAGCCCAATTCCAGCGCACCCTGGACACCCTAGCCGAGTTGAAACTGGATGTTTGCCACGTGGCCATGTATTCACCACGGCCCGGCACAGTCTCGGCCAAAACAATGCCCGACGACGTGCCGCCCGAAGAGAAAAAACGCCGCCTGCACGCGGTTAACGAGTTGCAAGAGCAAATTGTGGCTCAAATTAACGCCAGGCTGCTGGGGCACACCGTTGAAATTCTGGTGGAAGAAAAACATCGCGGGCGCTGGAAAGGCCGCACCCGCACTAACAAACTGGTCTTCTTTGAAGACGAAAGCGGCCAAGACTGGCAGGGTCA
Organism: Anaerolineae bacterium; assembly: GCA_016926805.1. Taxonomy (GTDB): domain Bacteria; phylum Chloroflexota; class Anaerolineae; order 4572-78; family J111; genus JAFGNV01. The sequence continues at coordinate 40,505 of JAFGNV010000121.1, read as the reverse complement.
ACTGGCCACGGTGGAAATCACCTGGACCGGCCCGTGGAGCATGCGAGGGATGTTGCCCGGTCAGTCACCAGCCCGGCAAGAGACCGAGCCGGTGATAATCCCGCTGGTGGCTTAGGTTTATCCACCCCCTGACCCAGATTTTTGCCAGTCTCTTACAAAGAAATTTGTGGTCTTCCCTCAAATAATAAAAGCCCTGGGGAAATACTCAAGGCTTTTTTGGTCTTGAGATACGGTCATAAATATGTCCACCATCATCAGGGAAGCAACAATCAAAGATGCGTCCCTCCTCGCTATCCTCATTCGCAATTCATTTCAAGATGTCGCCGAACGATTTGACCTTACCCTTGCTAATTGCCCCACCCATCCCTCCAACTGCACCACCGAATGGATTGAGGCCGACCTAGCCAAAGGGATTAAATATTTCATCCTAGAAAACAGTAATCATCCATGCGGTTGCGTGGGCCTGGAACACGCCCGGCCAGATGTCTGTTATCTGAAACGGCTGGCGGTACTACCACAATTTCGAAAAAAAGGCTTTGGGCAAGCCCTTGTAAATTATGGACTGGGCGAAGCCCAAGAACTGGATACTAATCGAGTCGAAATTGGCCTTATCTCTGCCCATACCGAACTGCAAGGATGGTATCGGCAAATGGGTTTCTCAGTCCAAGAGGTCATGCAATTTGAGCATCTTCCCTTTGAAGTGACGTGTATGGTCAGAGAAATTTAGACCAAATTCCTTTGCTTTTGCCTGAAACTTTTGCCATGATAATCCGTATAGCATGATGCAGACAGATAAGGAATGTACTGCACCATGCACACTATAACCCTAGGCCAGAAACTTCCAATGACGGACTCCGTAACTACGGAACAAACAATACATCAGGTTGCGCCCGATGCCCACCTTCAGGAGCAAACCTGGGCGCGGGCAGCCCAAAAAGGTGATCAGACGGCCTTTATGCACATCGTCGACGCTTACCAGCGACCCGTTTACAACCTGTGCCGCCGGATGCTCGGCGACGCCGTGCAGGCCGAAGATGCGGCCCAGGAAACCTTTCTGCGGGTCTACACCAAAATTGATACTTACCGGCACGACCGTAGATTTTCGTCCTGGCTTCTCTCGATTGCTTCGCACTACTGCATCGACCAGTTGCGACGGCGACGCTATCAGATGGTCTCCTGGGACGACTTACCACCCTGGCGCTGGCTGCCGGGCAATGATCCGGAACCGGAAGAAGCGGCGCTAACCCGCGAAGCTCACGACTCGCTGCACGACCTGTTGAATGATCTACCACCGGACTATCGGGTCGCTGTGATCCTGCGCTACTGGCACGACATGGCCTACGAGGAGATCGCCGAAACCCTGGATACATCGGTCAGTGCCGTCAAAAGCCGTTTGTTTCGGGCCAGACAAATGATGGTGCAGGCGGCAGAACCTGCCGCAAAAATGTGAGGTATAAGAAATTGAGGACCAAATGCGGCAATATACCCAACCCGATGGTCAATCACAAAGGAGTGAACCCATGACCCATGATCCGTTTATTGAAAAAATTTCTCTATGGCTGGATAACGAACTCAGCCCCCAAGAAATCACCGAGTTGCAAACGCATCTGTCCCGATGCCCAATCTGCCAGCAGAGTTACCAGGCCATGCAACAGGTGGACCAATTTTTGCACCAGGCCTCAACGGTGATGGTCTCCCCGCCGCCAGGGTTTAACACGCGCTTTGAAGTGCGCCTGGCCCGACACAACGCCAAACAGGGCCGCTTGTGGCTGGGGTTAACCGTCCTGTTCCTGGGCACCATAATTTTTGCCATCATTGGCGCGGTTGTCGGTGGTGCCATCCTTATGGGACTGAGTTCAGCCTGGCTCAACTGGCCAACCCTGTATTACCTGCTGGGAGAGTTGGGGGGCATCGTCAACCAGATGCGGGCGCTCATCAACCTGAGTGGTCTATTCTTCACCGTAGCCTTCATGGCAATGAGAGAGCCGTTGTTCTGGGGTTATGTTGCGGTGACCATCGTGTTGGCCGCGACCTGGGTACGGGTGATGCAATTACTGTATCGACGCGCGCCCCTGCCAGCAATGCTCTTTGCTTGAATTAAAAAATAAAAGCCAAGATGGGGAAAACGTATAACGTATGGCGTGTTTCGTAGGCCACCTATTTACGAACCACGCCATACACAAATACGCGGAGATTCATCACCACCACGCCATTCCCCCATCTCGACAACATTACCTTAGTTAGAAGGAGTAAATCATGAAACGCAAACTTTTTATCTTACCATTGACTTTAATTCTATTCCTGTTGTTAGCCCCGCCTGCTTTGGCCCAGGGGCCGGACGGCCGGGTAATCTTTGGCGGGAATCTTACCCTGAAAGAAGGGGAAACCATCGATGGCGACGTGGTTGTATTTGGTGGTAATGTCAGCCTGCGCTCTGGCAGTACCATCCAGGGCAGCATGGTAGTGTTTGGTGGCAACGCCAATGTCGATGGGGTCATTGAGGGCGATATTGCCATGCTGGGCGGCAACCTCAAGCTAGGCAATACGGCTGTTATTGAAGGTGATATTGGCCTCATCGGGGGTGACACTTCCGTGGCCGAGGGAGCCAGAATAGAAGGCAAAATCGAAAGGATTGGCGGCAACTACAATGGTGAGGGAGGCTTTGTAGCCCCTATCCCGCCCATTCCACCCATCCCTGAGATTCCAGAGGTTCCCGAGCCTCCCCAACCGCCTCATTTTGAGACTTACGGTTGGATGGACGAGGTGATGGACTTTTTCGCCGACATTGCTTTCAATATCACCCTGCTCGTCGGTTTGGCAGTGGTCGGGTGGCTGGTGGCCACCTTCATGCCCCAACAAATGAAGGTAGTGGGAGACACCCTTGTTGACACACCGGTGGTGAGTTTTGGCGTCGGCCTGCTAACCACGGTGATTGTGATGGCCAGTTTCTTGTTGGTGCTGACCATTTGTCTGGCCTTCATTCCGTTGATCGCGGTTCTGTTATTAGGTATTGCCATCCTCTTCGGCTGGATTGTGGCCGGTCAGATTCTGGGGGAACGTCTCCTGGTAGCTATCGGACGGCCTTATCCTAACTTTGTTCTATCAACCGTGGTGGGGGTGGTGGCCCTGACCATCGTGGCCAATATGCCGGTAATCGGCTGGATCCCCTGCATCGGCTGGATTTTGGGCTTTCTTGGCTGGCTGGCGGGAGTCATCGTCACCCTGGTCAGTTTGGGCGCGGTCATCCTGACCCGTTTTGGCACCCGACCCTACTACGCCACATCCGGCGGTCCGGTCCCAACACCTCGACCCAGGCCCGGTGCCTACCCCGATACCGGCTACCCGGATAAAGACTTTTCCGATCTGGATGTCAACAGTTCATCGGAGGCTGAGTTGAGAGCCAAAATCAAAGCCGCTCTGGACGAGGCCGATGATGATAAACCGAAAGAGCCGGATACCAAACCGGAAGAGTAGACAGTAGACAGTAGACAGTAGACAACAAGGTTAAAGAAGGACGACCCCGCCGGATCGTCCTTCTTATTTTTTATCGCCGCATTCTTCTGGTCACCCGTCGCCGGATCACCCCCACCTCATCGACCCGCACCGCATACGCCAGTGCCAGATAGACCAGACCTCCCGTCAAAATGCCACTAATTCCACCCAACCACTTACTCTCAGAGGGCAAGATCGGCAACAAACCCAACAACACAATCGCCATTCCCGCGGTAGCCAGGCTCATTTTGCCAATAGAGTGAGCCAGGCCGGTCTCACTCAGTCCACTCATTTGAGAACGCAATAATACCAGCAGGGCTACCATTTCCAGGGTCACTGCCACAGAATTGGCCAGGGCCAGACCACCGTGGGGCAGCCAGTTGAACCAGGCAAAAAGATTCATCAGGGTTATGCTCAAACCAATGTTAATAACCATCGAGATGATTGCCACCGCCACTGGCGTTTTGGTATTTTTGAGCGCGTAAAAGGCTCGCGTCATAATTTCAACCACGGCGTGGCCAACCAGTCCCAGGGCAAAAAAACCCAAGGCCCAGGCCGTCATGGTGGTGGAAGTCGCGTCGAATTCACCCCATTCTAACACCAACCGCACCACCGGCTCGCGCAAAACAATCAGGCCAACCGAGGCCGGAAACGTTAAAAAGAGCATACTCCGCAGGGTCAACCCAAACACGCGACGCATCTCGGTCCGCTCCCCCTGAGCCGCCAGGGCAGCCAGGGTGGGGAAGAGGGCGGTAGCCACCGACTGGGCAATGATGCCCTGCGGTAGCAGCATAATGATCCAGCCATAATTGAGGGCCGTGATACTCCCCTCGCCTAAACTGGAAGCCAGAACCACATTGACCACAAAATTCAGTTGAACGGCGGCGATACCCAATACCCGCGGCGCCATCAGCCGCCCTACTTCACGCAAGCTGGAACTCTGCCAGGCCAACGTGGGACGATAGCGCATGCGTTGGGCCACCAAGCCGGGGGTCTGAACAAGCAAATGACCGGCTGCGCCCAGCACAACCCCGGCCGTCAGTCCCCGCACGCCCCAAATGGGTCCCAGAAACCATGCCCCCAGAATAATGGCCAGATTGTAAATCACCGGAGCCAGGGCTGGTAGAAAAAAATGCTGGTGCGCGTTCAGAATTCCCATCACCACCCCGCTAATGCCAAAAATTATTGTGGCAATGAGCATCCAACGCATCAATTCCGTGGTCAGCCCCTGCTGAGCTAGCGTAAAATCACTAAATAAGAACTGCACCAACCAGGGGGCAAAAACGGCCGCCAGGCCACCCAACAGCAACAGGATCAGAACAACCCAATTGATCACAGCAGAAGCCAATCGCCACGCGCCGGTCAAATCCCGGCGAGTCAGATAGCCGGTGAACACCGGGATAAACGCCGAACCTAAGGCACCTCCGGCCACCACGTAAAAGAGAAAATCAGGCAAGCGAAACGCGGCCAGGTAGGCATCCATTTCGGCGCTGGTGCCAAACCGGCTGGCAATCACCATCTCGCGCAGCAAACCCAGCCCCCGGCTAACTACAAAGAGGGCCATCACCAGACCGGCTGCCCGGGCAATACGGCTCAGATGAGCGGTGGGGGGCGTTTCTGTTTGATTCATAGGGTTTCAAAAACCTTTGAGGTCTGGATAGCTCAATTCGGAACTTCCGGTTCTCCCAAAATCCAGACAAGTTCTTCACTTTACTTTTTTTTATTATTCGTGTCAATTCGTGCTGATCTGTGGATTCTTTTCTGTGTGTAAAATCCTGCTCATTTGTGGATTCGCCTTACCGCCTACTTTAAGCTATACTTTTGCCCACTGTGGCCAATCCTGACCATGTTGACCTGGCCCGGCGCTACGCCGCCGGGGAACGCAATCGACGTTTGGAAATGTTAGATTTGTCTGGAGCCGATCTGAGGGGCCTGGACTTTTCCCATGCCTGGCTGCGCGACACGGATTTGAGCCGGGCCAACCTGCGCGGCTGTCGCCTGGTGGGAGCCTCGATGCCGGGAACCAACTTCAGCCAGGCCGACCTGAGCGGAGCCGACCTGCACGGGGCCATTGCCGCCGGAGCTATCTTCCGTCGGGTAAACCTGACCAAGGCCAACCTGCGAGCGATTGACCTGTATGGCGCGGATTTAACGCACGCCAATCTCACCCACGCCGATTTAACTCAGGCCGACCTATCCCTGATTCAGGCAAGGCATGCTGTTTTTAGAGAAGCGCATCTCGCCCGGGCCATTTTGTTCAACGCCAACCTCGCCTCTGCCGACCTGCGCGAGACCAATCTGGCTCAGGCCGAAAACGTCAGCCGGGCCAAGTTTGAGCAGGCCCTCTTGCCGCCAGGCTACCAGCCGGTCAACCATCCCCGCCGGTCCCGGTTTGCCCGAGGATTTTTTGGAGAGAAATAAAGCCGATGAAAGACCAGGATATTCACCAGGTTATCTCTATCCTGCGGGCAAGCGCCAAAGCCTGGCAATTGCCAATGGTGGAAAACATGGGAAAACACGAAGCACGAACGCCATACCAGATTCTCATCGCCACGATTCTCAGCTTGCGCACCAAAGATACTCTTACCGCCCAAATTGCGCCCAGGCTTTTCGCCCGAGCCGGTAACCCGGATGAAATGGTGCGTCTCTCACCGGAAGAAATTGTGGAGATTATTTATCCGGTGGGGTTTTATCGCAACAAGGCCAAAAACATTCTGGCTATTTCACAAAAGCTGATTGACGACTACGGCGGCAACGTTCCCAACAATCTGGATGAGTTGCTCAAACTGCCGGGCGTGGGACGAAAGACCGCCAATTTGGTGATGACGGCAGGCTTTAACCAACCGGGCATCTGTGTGGACACGCACGTGCATCGCATCTCCAACCGGTGGGGTTACATTAAAACCAAAACCCCGGAGCAAACCGAATTTGCCCTGCGGGACAAACTCCCCCCGGAATATTGGATCGAGTATAATGGTTTGCTGGTGAGCATGGGGCAAAATCTTTGTACGCCTGTTTCGCCCTGGTGCAGCCGCTGTCCGGTGAGCCAGTTTTGCGACCGGATAGGGGTGGAGCGGAGTCGGTAACGATAACCAGGAATTATCCCTCTGCCGGGTGAAGCTGGTATAGCTTCGAGCGGTTCAGTAAGACCAGCGGCATCACTTCGGGTATGGCGACACCGGCCGGAAACAGCGGAAAAATCGAAACGTTTGTCAGGGCCATAAAACGTTTCGTCACCCCTTCGATCACGTTTGAAACGGTCATGTCTGCGCCCATCGACAAATCTCCGTGAACAACAAATGCGTCTACATACACAATAGCCCGCTCAGAATGGGGCATCAATTGAATTCGGGTTTGATCTTCCCGGTGGATGGGATAGACCAACAGCAAATCCTGAATATTCAACACACTTTCCGCGTAGCGAATGGGTTTCAAAGGCGCATGCTGATACCACGGGGTCGCCAGGCCATTGAGTAGGGTAACATAACTGTATCTTTCGTCATTAAGGGTGTTATCGAGATTCCCCACGGCTTTCATTTTGGCTTCAATCAAAAATTGAGCGGTCACCACTCTGACATCTATCTGGGCAATTTGCAAACTTATGCCGCCAGCATCCATAGAGTTACCTCCTTGGGCGATGATATGATAAGTATACCGCCTTTTTGACATAACCTCAAGACAAAGCCTCAACATTTGCTAAAGTAATCGTCAGACCGAAATATTGCGGGGTCTTTTTGACTCCCGTAGAGCCAATTTTGTGCTTTACCCCCGGTCAGGGTAAAATGTGATTTTTGGGCACATTAAAAGCCACCAGTATAAGTTACCAGCGGACTGCTGATAACCGGGCAATTGATGCAAAAAGCTATGAGTCCGCACCCGCAACTATCAAACCGAACATTCATCGTCGCTACGTTGTTGTTGCTGATGATCCTGGCCTGTAGCCCCCTGAACCGCTGGCAGGAGTTCAACCGGCAAAATCAAGCCAAGCCTACGGCGCCAACAATAGCCAAGCGGGGTGACAAACTCAATATTGCCCAAGCCTACCACAAGCTCGAAACGCTTCCCGGTTATCGATGGGTCAGCCAACACCTTGTTCGAGACAGTTTTGGCTCTCGTGCTCAACAAACCCTGAGCGGCGAGGCCGACGCCCAGGGCAATGTTCACCTTTTAATCCAGTATCCCAATGGCCGGCAGCAAGAAGTTTACCTTATTGGTGAGGAGACATTTCAGTTTGACCCTGAATATCAAGGCTGGGTGAAGTTAGCCCAGCCTCAACCAGTCATAGCTATGTCACCGGCAGATTTTGCGCCCGTCCAGCAGTTGATTCAACTGGTCACCATGGCCGGGACCGAGCCACAGGCCGTGAAACAGGAGAATCTGCTCAACCGGCCGGTAACTCGCTATGCCCTGGCGGTTACCATCGAGCCGAGAGGGAACACAGCAGCCGCTCCGGCCATAGACGTGCGAGGAACCCTATGGGTAGACGATGAAACGGGCGCGGTGCTGAAATCGGAAATATTTTTTTATGAGAATAAAGACAGCCTGCCGACCCAGGAACACGGATTGGAAATAAGCGCCATTGGCAACGTTGCGCTGATTACGGCCCCGACGCCCGTGATCAATCCAATCGCCATCGCGTCGGCCACGGCCACCGCCCAACTTCAGCTTGTTCTGCCGGTGGAATTGAATTACCAGGGCAGCCAAATCAACTTTGAAATTGTGCCCAAACACGTAAGCCAAACGCCGGATTCATCGCCCCGCAGCGCTGAGATGCAGTTAGTGCTACGCCAACTGCCGGAGAGTCTGCTTCTGGAAACAGATATAGAATCTTTTTTAACCCAACTACGTCAGCACTTGACTTTGAGCATACCCAAACGGAATCTGATTGTAACCAGTAGCGGCTTTCGACTGGTAGACCGCGACGTTAAAAATCGCACCTTATACGTTATTTATACCTTCAACGCAGATTTGGAGGACTTTAGCCACGTAGAGTTGATTCTGGCCGGGCGCGGCAATCCTATGTTTGCGCCCGTGCCGGTTGAGTAATCCCGGAAACATTCGTCTTGATTTTTAGTGGTCATTTTTGCCATTTGCAATTTGAAATTCTAATTTGTTTGAAGAGGATAAACCAATGAACAAAAAAACAATCAAAGATATCGAGGTTAAAGGTAAGCGCGTTTTGGTTCGGGTTGATTTCAACGTGCCGCTGCAAGACGGCCAGGTTACCGACGACCGCCGCATTCGGGCGGCATTGCCCACCATTAATTATTTATTGGAGAATGGGGCCAGCGTGGTGCTGATGAGTCACCTGGGCCGGCCCAACGGCAAACGGGTGGCCAAATACAGTCTCAAACCGGCGGCGGCCCGGCTGCAAGAACTGCTTGGGCGTCCGGTAAAATTCCTGGATGACTGCGTGGGCGAGGCGGTCGAGAACGCCTGCGCCAAGCTTAGCCCCGGCCAGGTGATGCTGCTGGAGAATGTCCGCTTCTATATTGAGGAAGAAGGCAAAGCCAAACAGGAAAATGGCAGCAGCCTCAAAGCGGACCCGGAGAAAGTGAAAGCCTTTCGCGCCTCGCTGGCCAAACTCGGCGAGGTGTACGTTAACGACGCCTTTGGCAGCGCCCACCGCGCTCATTCCTCCACCGCCGGCATCACCGACTTCCTGCGTCCAGCGGTGGCCGGCCTTCTGATGGAAAAAGAACTGGCCTACCTGGGCGGCGCGCTGGCTGATCCTGCCACGCCCTTCCTGGCCATTATGGGCGGGGCCAAAATTTCTGACAAAATTGCCGTCATTGAAAACTTGCTTTCTAAAGTCGACTCCTTGCTCATCGGGGGCGGCATGGCCAATACCTTTTTTGTAGCGCAGGGGTATGATGTCGGTAAGTCGTTGGCGGAGCAAGAAGCTGTGGAAACTGCCAAAAGATTGCTGGAAACCCATCCCGACAAGCTGGTGCTGCCGGTAGATTGTACGGTGGCTGCCGAGTTCAACGCCGATGCCCAGTCTAAAGAAGTGGCGGTTGACGAAGTGCCCGCAGGCTGGACGATTCTGGACATCGGTCCGGCCACTATTGCTCACTTCTCCAACCGGCTGGCCGCTGCCAAAACCGTGGTTTGGAACGGCCCCATGGGCGTATTCGAGTTCCCCCGTTTTGCCGAAGGAACTTTTGCCGTGGCCAAGGCCCTGGCCCAACTAACCAGCGCAACCACCATTGTCGGTGGGGGCGACAGCGCCGCCGCGGTGGAACAATCCGGCCTGGCCGACAAAATTAGCCACATTTCTACCGGCGGTGGGGCCAGCCTGGAATTCCTGGAAGGCAAAATATTGCCAGGAGTGGCCGCCCTGGATGACAAATAAGCACCCTATTGGCGAGAACAGAAAATCAAAGGTGCTCATCGCCGACGATGAGGCGGTCATTCGGATGGGACTCAAAACAATGGTGACCACGCTGGGCTACAGAGTGGTCGGCACTGCCGTCAATGGCGACGATGCTCTGGAAAAAGTCAAAACTCTCCAGCCCGACCTGTTACTGCTGGACATCAAAATGCCGGGCAAAGATGGCCTGACCGTGGCCGAAATTCTGGCGACGGAAATGCCGCTGCCCATCATTATGCTCACTGCCTATACCGATCAAACGCTCATCGAACGGGCCGCCAACGCCGCAGTGATGGGTTATCTGGTCAAACCCATTCACGAGGCCAAATTGGGGCCGATGATCGAGGTGGCCCTTACCCGATTCGAAGATATGTGTCTGGTGGCCCGAGAAGTCTATCAACTGCGCAATCAGTTGGAATCCCGCAACTTGATTGATGCCGCCAAGCGTATTCTGGTAGCGGCCGGCCTCTCCGAAGCCGAAGCTTACCGGCGGTTACAGATGACCGCCCGCGAGAAACGTCGCCCCATGCGCCAGGTGGCCGAGGCCGTGATTGCGGTAGGGCAGAAATTTGCGGTGTAGGTTGCGGTCCCTAACCTTAAAAAAAACAAAAAGGGGTTGACAACGTCCCAAAAGTGTGGTAGATTACGGCCCATTAAACAAAACAATATTTTTTCTCTTGAGCGGCCGCGAAGCCCTCGGCAACGAAACAAATTTCGTGCTGAGGGCTTTTTGTTTTTCGGGCAAAGAAGCCTGTACCAAGAATTACTCTCCTTAACTCACATCAAAACGGAGTTTTTAGTAGAATTTTTGGAGGAATATCATGAAACGCAAATTGTTTACCAAGGCTTTGCCCGTGGCTCTACTGCTTACATTGACCGTTGGCGGGATTGCTTACGCCCAGGATGGAGGCCCAACCGTCGAAAGTCAGATTGACGTGATCTGGTTGCTGGTAGCCGCTTTTCTGGTTTTCTTTATGCAGGCCGGCTTTGCGATGGTTGAAAGTGGTTTCAGTCGAGCCAAAAACGCGGCTAACCTGCTGATGAAGAACCTGATGGACTTTGCCGTTGCCACAATCCTTTTCTTTATTCTGGGTTTTGGGTTGATGTTCGGCAAGCCGGTGAGTGGTTTTATCGGCACCGACAATTTCTTTCTAAGCAACATTGGCTTTGGGGCTGATAGCGCCTACAATTGGGCTTTCTTTCTCTTCCAGTTGGTCTTTGCCGGAACCGCCGCTACGATTGTTTCTGGCGCGGTCGCCGAACGGTTAAAATTCTCGGCTTACCTGGTTTACAGTGTGATTATTGCCGGTTTAGTTTATCCTATCTCCGGCCACTGGCTGTGGGGCGGTGGTTGGTTGGCCGGGCTGGGCTTTGTTGACTTTGCCGGTTCTACCATAGTACACAGCGTTGGCGGTTGGGCTGCCTTGGCCGGAGCCATTATTCTTGGCCCGCGGATTGGCAAATATAACAAAGATGGCAGCAGCAACGTCATTCCTGGTCATAGTTTAACCCTGGCGGCGCTGGGAGTATTCATCCTTTGGTTCGGCTGGTTTGGGTTCAACCCTGGCAGCACGCTGAGTGGACTGAACCCTGGCATCGGTTACATTGCGGTCACCACCAATATGGCGGCAGCGGCCGGCGCGGTATCGGCCATGATTGTCAACTGGATCCGCACGGGTGAGCCTTCCACGGAAATGGCACTGAACGGCGCCCTGGCCGGTCTGGTGGCCATCACCGCCGGTTGCGCCAGCGTTAGCCCGGTGGGAGCGTTGATCATTGGTTTGATGGCCGGGGTAGTACTGGTTTATGGTTTGTTGTTCATCGAGCGCGTGCTGAAAGTAGACGACCCGGTTGGTGCGGTTAGCGTCCATGCGCTTAACGGGGCGTGGGGCACGCTGGCGGTGGGTCTGTTCGCGGTTCCGGCAGCCGGTGGTTTAACCGCGATGGGTGACGCCGCCGGGTTGTTTTACGGCGGTGGTTTTGGCCAATTAACCACTCAGTTTATTGGCTCGCTCTCGGTCAGCCTGTGGGCCTTTGGCACAGCCTTTGTGATTTTTAAGGCCACAGATATGATTATCGGGATCCGGGTTAGCCCGCAGGAAGAACTGGAAGGGCTTGACATCACCGAGCACGGCACCATCAGTTACCCCGAATTTGGGACGCAAGTGGTCAACGCTTCGCCCGGCGAGCGGATCGTTATGCCCGTTATCGAATCAGCCAGTTAGAACATGGGCAGTAAAGGCTCTAAAGGTCTCTTAAGGCCTTTAGGGCAGAACTTACGCAAACATGTCATTTTGAGCGACCAGAGGGAGCGAAAAATCCCTAAAACAACGTCTTGCCGGTGAATTCTTGAGGGATTCTTCACTCCACTTTGCTCCGTTCAGAATGACATGCGTAAGTCCTGAGGGTTTGGAATAACTGAAATAAAGGAGAAGGCCAAATGAAAATCTCGCTAGAAAAAAACGCTAAACGTGATAACCAGGCTGTGCCCTACTACGTAGAGGCGGAACTCTCCTCAATAACCATCGACCTGGATACCTATCGTATCCCGGTATACAAACACACCAATGGAAAAACCGGCTACAACGTTGAAATATGCGGCTTTCAGGTTTCCGCCGACACGCCGGAGCAAATGGTCCCCGTAACAGAACGCCTCATCCGGGGGCTGATTAATATGGCTCGATTGCCAACTTACGTTTTCATTGCCCGGCGTTCACGCCAGATGTACCCGGTTTACACGATTGGCGATGAAGTATTTGCCACTACCCGAGGCGGCCCGGTCTTTCGGCATGTTGAACTGGCTAAAGTCCGCGAATATCTGGCCGAATATCTCAATGCCATGAGCATTATTGGTACGCCAGGAATGAGTGAAAGATTGCGCGTGCGCGGCGTTGATACCAATTCACTGGGCCTGGTTCGCCCCATCTTTTATCTCAAAAAGCGCCCTCAAAGCGAAGACGAGAATGAGTTTTGGGCGCCAGTTTTCCTGGCCGACGACCAGGGCAGCATCTACACTTACGCCGCCAGCGGCAAACGTGAAATCGACCTGGCCGGCGGTTACGAAGCTTTACTTCTACGCAGTCAGGTGGCCCAGGCTCTCATCGCCGATAGCCGCTTGAAAGATCAATACGACCTGCGCCCGGATCGCCTGTTGCCAGACTATTGGGCCCGCGTCAAGAACACGTTTAGCCTTCAACCGGAAAAACTGGTGTTTGATGATGCCGCCTTTGAAATTTACCGTAATGGCAAGTTTGTGGTGGCTGCGGAACATCGCACCGATGAAGATCGTTACAGTCTCTACCTTGGTCAAAACCTTGACGACCTGCGCGATCGCACGGCCAAAGACCTGGTACGGCGAGGCCTCATCACCCACCCCGAGGTGGTGAAACTTCAGGAATAACAGATGATGCAGGGATATTGCATGCCATGTCCGTACTCGTTATTAAACTTGAGTGCATTTTATACCATTAAAAAAACCAAAAACAAGGAGATATAAAAAATGACTGAAACTGTAAAAGACGTAATGGCGCTCATTAAAGAGCACAAAATCAAAATGGTGGACTTCCGGTTCACCGACCTGCCGGGAACCTGGCAGCACTTTAGCATGTCAACCCGGCATGTAGACGAAGACCTGTTTGACGAGGGTCTTGGCTTCGATGGTTCTTCGGTGCGCGGCTTTCAGGAAATTCAAGAGTCGGACATGATCTTGATTCCCGACCCCACCACGGCGTTTGTGGACCCCATTTTTGAGGTTCCCACCCTGGTGGTTATGTGTGACGTGTACGACCCGGTCACCCGTCAACCCTACAGCCGCGATCCGCGCTACGTGGCCAAAAAGGCCGAGGCCTATCTGAAGAAAACCGGTATCGCCGACACGGCCTATTTTGGCCCGGAAGCCGAATTCTTTGTGTTCGACACAGTTCGTTATGGCGGCGGCACCAACGCTTCGTTCTACGAGATCGACAGCGCCGAGGGCTGGTGGAACAGCGACAAACCAGGAATGGGAGCGCAGATTCCGCCCAAACGTGGCTATTTCCCGGCGCCTCCGGCAGACACCCAGCAAGACGTACGTAGCAAAATGGTGCTGGCTCTGGAAGCGGTGGGAGTAAATGTGGAAGTGCATCACCACGAGGTGGGTACCGCCGGTCAGGCCGAAATTGACCTGCGTTTTGACACCCTCACCAGGATGGCCGACAGCATTATGATTTACAAATACATCATCAAAAATATAGCCCGCCAAAACGGTCACACCGCCACCTTTATGCCCAAACCCCTCTTTGGCGATAACGGCAGTGGGATGCACACTCATCAGAGTCTCTGGAAAGGCGGCGACACCGTGATGTACGATGAATCGGGTTACGCCGGTCTCTCCGACATTGCCCGCTACTACATTGGCGGGTTGCTCAAGCACGCTCCGGCATTGTTGGCCCTGGCCGCGCCGACCACCAACTCCTACAAACGCCTGGTCCCCGGCTACGAAGCGCCGATCAACCTGGTTTACTCGCAGCGCAACCGCTCGGCCATCTGCCGCATCCCCATGTACTCCGGCAGCCCCAAAACCAAGCGCGTTGAGTTCCGCGCTCCCGATCCCAGTTGTAACCCGTATCTGTGCTTTGCCGCCCTGCTGATGGCCGGTCTGGATGGGGTCCAAAAGCAGATCGATCCTGGCGAACCAATAGATAAAGATTTGTACGATCTGCCACCCGAGGAAGCGGTCAAAGTATTGAACACACCAGGCTCCCTGGCCGATGTTCTTGACGCCCTGGAAACCGACCATGAATTCCTGCTGCAAGGCGATGTCTTCACCCCGGATATTTTGGAAGCCTACCTTGCTTACAAACGAGAAGCCGAAGTGGATCCTATCCGGCTGCGCCCGCATCCTCACGAGTTTACCCTGTACTTCGACATTTAATACGGAAAGTAATTTCTGGATGTGCGAGGCGGCAGAAAGTACCTGCCGCCTCTTATTCTTTTTCCAGAATACCGTCTTAGACTCCAAACACCCTTTCAACTATAATATTCTCACCATGACCACTGTAATTTCTCAACGTTCCCGCGATTTGCTTCTAAAAGAGGAACTTGGCAGCGAAGAAATTCAACGCCTTCTGGCCCCGGTTGGCTTTGCCGATTGGCAAACCGCCTATCGTCGCCTGCAACAAATTAGCCCTGAGGCCGAGGCCCGGCTGATTCTGGCCGATAGCCTGCCTCACCTGCTCACAGCCCTATCCGACGCAGCCAGCCCCGATAACGTGCTGGTCAACTTTAGCCGTTTTGCCCACAGTGTAACCAGCCAGGTTGACCTCTTTCATCAATTTATCCGTACCCCCCGCATGCTCGAAATACTGATCACCCTCTCTGCCGGCAGTCAATTTCTTACCGAGATTTTGCTGCGCAGCCCCGAATATTTTGACCGTTTTGCGGATCACCACCGTCTCACGCGAATCAAGAGCGCCTGGCAATATGATCAAAGCGCCCGCGCTGCCGTTATTCCCCTGCTTCGGCTTTCGACTCAAGACCCGGCCGAACCTGCGCCCCTGCTGGACGCGCTGCGGCGTTTTCAGCGCTGGGAACTGCTGCGCATTGGCGTGAGTGACCTGTTAGACTCATTCGATCTGACCACCGTTACTATCCAACTCTCGCACCTGGCCAACAGCCTGGTCCGGGTCTGTCTAGCCATTGCCGCTCGCCAGGCCAATATCAAGGCGGACGATTTTACCGTGATTGCCCTGGGCAAATTAGGCGGGCAGGAACTCAACTACAGCTCCGATATTGACCTGCTATTCTTGTGCCGAAAAAACCCCGCCGCTTATCGACGGTTGGGCCAGAACCTGATCGATGCCCTGGCCCGGATGACGCCGGAGGGCTTTCTTTACCGGGTGGACATGCGGCTACGGCCCTGGGGTCGAGACGGCATGCTTGTTTCAACCATCCAGGCCCATCTCAACTACATGCAGAAAAACGCCCGGCTGTGGGAAAAACAGGCGTTGCTCAAAGCGCGGGTTATTGCCGGTAATCAGGAACTGGGCGAGGAATTTCTGCATCGAGTTCAGCCCCTTATCTTTGCCGCCGATGACGAAACCGTCCAGGCCGAGGTCAAGGCGCTCAAACAACGGATTGAAGATCGGCTCCGCCAAAAAGGGTGCGAGTGGGGTGAGGTCAAACTGGGCCAGGGTTCCATCCGTGATATTGAATTTGTGACCCAATACCTGCAACTGCTGCATGGCGACCAGCAGCCGGATGTTCGCAGTCCCAACACGCTCGAGGCCCTGCGCCGCCTCTTCACCGCCCACCTCCTGCCCGCCGACGAATATCGCGTGCTGGCCGATGGTTATATCTTTCTGCGCACCATCGAACATCATCTGCAACTCAAACACTATCGCCAAACCCACACCCTGCCCAACGACCCCAACGCCATTCGCCAACTGGCCCGGCGACTCGGTTTTCAGGGCAGCGAGGCGGGCGAAAACTTGATTGCCCGCTACCAGCAGCACAGCACCGTAATCCGGTTGGTTTACCAGCGTCATTTGGGCGGCAAGCATCAATCAATCGCCGCCACTACTCAGGCCAACGAACCAATTCTACGCTCGCCCAGTCTCATCCCCCACCTGGTACGGATGCCGCCGGCCTATGTAGCCACCTTCAGCGACGCCGTTATTGAGCATCACGTGAGCCTGGTGGAACAACTCAGCGCCGCCCAGCCTATTAAGGTTGAGGCCGAGCCGCTGGACAACGGTTACTGGCAGGTTACCATTGTGGGCTACGATTATTTGGGCGAACTCTCGCTCATTTGCGGGCTGTTGTTTGTGCATGGCTTCGACATTATCAATGGACACGTCTTCAGTTATGGCCCCCGACCTCCAGCGCCGGGGGAAGCATCCGTTGCCCACCGCTCCGGGCGGTGGCGCCACGGTATCGACCAAACAACCCATAAGAACTCACAACGAAAGATTGTTGACGTTTTCACCGTCTATCCAGCGCTTCGGCAGGTTGAGTCGGAGAGTTGGACCCGCTACGCCGAGGACCTGACCAGGTTGGTCGGCTACTTGCGCCACAGCGAACAACGGAAAGCGCAGGGCGAATTGGCCAAGCAGGTTGCCGTGGCTCTCCGTGACATCTCCGGCCCGGCTACCACCCTGTACCCGGTTGATATTGAAATTGATAACGACGCCTCCGACCGTCACACCGTCTTGCGCATCCAGTCTCTGGACACGATTGGCTTTTTATATGAGTTTACCAACGCCCTGGCCCTCAACGGCATCAACATCCGGCGCATGGAAGTTGCTTCCGAAGGTAATCGCGTCTGCGATACGCTCTACGTAACCGACATCCAGCGTCGCAAAATCACCGCGCCGGAAAAACAACGAGAGCTTCGCGTGGCAACGGCTCTGATAAAACACTTCACCCACCTGCTGCCCGGCACACCCGATCCAGAGCGGGCGCTGCTTCATTTCCGCGAATTCGTGGGCCAGCTCTTCACCCGACCCAACTGGCCCGACGAGTTGACCTCGTTGGAGCAGCCCGAAGTCTTAACCACGCTGGCTCGCCTGCTGGGAGTAAGCGATTTTCTATGGAAAGATTTCCTGCGCATGCAGCACGCCAACCTGTTTCCCGTGGTCAAAGATGTTGACGCGTTGGCCACGGCCAAATCAAAAACCGAGTTGCAGGCGGAACTGACCGCCATCCTCCAGGCCCTGCCCGACAAAGAGGCCAAAACCGAGGCTCTCAACGCCTTCAAAGACCGCGAGATGTTCCGCATTGACATGCGCCACATTCAGGACCAAATCTCTGAATTTGGACAGTTCTCCGACGAACTGACCGACTTGGCCGAGGTGGTGGTAGAGACTGCTTATTGTCTTTGCCTTGCCGAATTGCAGGCCATCCACGGCTCACCGCGTTTGGCAAACGGCCGGGCCTGCCCCATGAGCGTGTGCGCCCTGGGCAAATGCGGCGGACGCGAACTGGGCTTTGCCTCGGATATCGAGCTGATGTTTGTTTTTGCCGGAAACGGTAGAACTACCGGCCCCGAGGTTATTACCACGGCCGAATTTTACGACAAATTGGTCCGCTGGATCAACCGAACCATGCAAACCCGCCGCGAGGGCATTTTTGAGGTAGACCTGCGCCTGCGTCCCTACGGCAAGGCCGGCAACATGGCTGTATCGCTGGAGTCGTTTGGCCGCTACTTTGCCCCCGGTGGCGATGCCTGGGCTTACGAACGACAGGCGCTGGTTAAATTACGACCTATTGCGGGTGATGAGAAATTGGGGCAAAAAATCGTCAAACTGCGTGATGAGTTTATCTACACCAGCCAACCGTTTGACGTGGCCGCCATGCGTGCCATGCGCGAAAGACAGGTCAGACATCTGGTGACTGCCGGAACCATCAACGCCAAATTCAGTCCCGGCGGGCTGGTCGATCTCGAGTATCTGGTGCAAGGGTTGCAGATTACTTACGGTCACCAGAATCCCCGCCTGCGTCTGACCAACATTGGCGAAGCGATGGCAATGCTGGCCAAATCCGGCCTTCTCTCCGCTAACGACTACCTCCCCCTCCGCAAGGCGCATGTTTTTCTGCGCCAGTTGATCGACGCCCTGCGCATGGTGCGCGGTAATGCCAAAGACCTGACCGTGCCCCCCCCCGATAGTGAGGAGTTTGCTTTTCTGGCTCGCCGGTTGAACTACGGCGATAATCTTGCCCAATTGCAAAACGACCTGAGCCACCACATTACCTGCGTGCAGGAAATCAGCCAACGGATACTGGGTTAATATCTACGCCCCGATGATTGTTCAGTTTTTAACTTTGTGCTATTATTGGCGAGGGAACATCATTGGGATCAGAAGCGAGAAGGAAGGAAGCAGACCATGAACAAGCGGGAGCGAGTGTATGCCGCGTTAGAAGGTCAGTCGGTCGACCGGGTGCCCCTGAGTTTGTGGCGGCATTTTCACAAACAAGACACCACCCCAACCGGTCTGGCTTCGGCCACGCTGGCTTTTTATCACGCCTACGATTTTGATTTGATTAAGCTTACTCCCAGCGGTTTCTATGCCATTGCAGACTGGGGTGCCCAGATTTCCCCGGGCAAAGACGACGACCATCCCCCCCGGCTCAAAAAGCCGGTCGTCAAAGATCCCGAAGATTGGCGCGACCTGGCCGGTCTCAACCCCTCTGAGGGCAATTATGGCGATGTTCTGGAAGCGATTGGCTTAATCAAAAACCAACTGGAGGAGGACGACGCTCCTCTATTGATGACCATTTTTAGCCCGATGACCACCGCCTACAAACTGGCCGGGGACAGACTGTTTGACCATCTGGAAAATCACGCCACCGATGTGCACATCGGCCTAGCCACCATTGCCGAAACCACCTCCCGCTTTGCCGACCTCACGCTGGAAGCCGGGGCCGACGGCATCTTTTTTGCCAGCCAACTTTCGCGGGCCGATATGTTGTCGTTGGAAATGTGCCAAACCTTTGTGGTTCGTTACGATCTGATTGCCCTGGAACGAGTCCAAACGCAGCCGGCGCCGCTGGTGGTCCATCTGCACGGAGAGAAGCCATATTTTGAAACGGTCAACCAGTATCCGGCTCACGCTGTTAGCTGGCATAACCACGAAACCGGCCCCTCGCTCAAAGAAGCTCTCTCCCTTACCGATAAAACCCTGATGGCTGGGTTGGATCGGACCACCCTGGAACAGAGTACCCCAAACGAAGTCGCCTCTCAAGCCAGAGAGGCCCTTGCCGATACCGGTGGCCAGCGTTTGATTCTGGCTCCCGCCTGCGTCATTCCCCCCAACACCCCCCTTGAGAATTTGCAGGCTATCGCCGAAGTGGATCGCTCTACAAAATAAAATCCTTATTTTGTGTATTCCGCCAGCGTTTCGCCAAAAACGTCTAACAACTCGTCGGCAATATCCACCCAACTGTAACGAGTGACCCAGGCCCGAGCTTGCTCGCTAAATTGTTCGCGCAACACCGGATATTTCAACAGCATCACTATCTTGCTTGCCAACGCCTCCGGGTCGCGCCCCGGCACCAGGTAACCGTTAAAACCATCTTCAATACTAAACGACAACCCCCCCACGTCCGAAGCAATAATCGGCGTGCCACAGGCCATCGCTTCCAGAGCCACCATGCCAAAGGACTCGTAATGAGAGGGCATCACAACCATTTCGGCGGCAGAATAGTAATACACCAGCGTGTCCTGATCTTTGGCTCCCAAAAAGGTAACCATATCCCCAAGGCCCAACTCCGCCCGCAGCGACTCCAACCGCTCGAACTCAACTTTTTCAATTTCGGCGTCGGGGTGGGGATCACCGCCAATGATCGAAACACACACGGTTTTAATAATTTCCGGCTCTCGTTGCTTAACCAGAGCCAGCGCCTTCATTAAAATATCAATCCCTTTGAGCGGTTGAATCCGCCCCACAAAAAGAATAAGGTTGTGGTCGGGAGGCATGCCAATATAACTCCGGGCCTCATATTTGGCCAGTGGCCGAAAACGCTCAAGATCGACCCCGGGCGGCACAATGCTGATTATGTCGGGGTCCGCGCCGTATAACCAAGTCATCTGGTTTTTTTCCAGAGGGGTGGCAGCAATCAAGCGATTGACAAACTTCATGATTTCGCCTTCGCAATTGAGACGTTGCTCAGGCTCACGCTCCGCCGGGGTTTGGGCTACCCGATTTTTCATCTCGGCCAGGGTGTGAAACATTTGCACAATGGGAATATCCCAACTCTGGCGCAGCGATGCCGCCGCAATGCCGGAAAGCCAATAATGGCTGTAGATAAGGTCGTAGGCAATCTGGTCGATTTCGACCCGGGTTTTTACTCCCCGAACAAATTCATCCAAATGATCGTAAACCTTATTCTTGTTATAGGGTTGCTCCGGCCCGGCTTTAATGTGAATCACCCGGCCCCGTTCGGCCAACTTGGTGGTCACCCGTGGAATAGCAGGGTTCTGCGAACGGGTGTAGACATCCACATAAATTCCCCGGTGGCTGAATTCTCGACTCAAATCGCGCACGTACACATTCATCCCCCCGGTTTCCTTGCCACCTAACGTGGCCAGGGGACAGGTGTGGACGCTCAGCATGGCAATTCTGTTGATCATAGCCTTCTTTCTCTCATCTCACTGGATCACGTGTAGATCATACACCGGCTCGGCTTTCGCGCCAAAACGGAATTTAGGGGAGCCAATCCTACCAGTTGGCCGTTATCACGACGGATAGCGATGAGTACCAAATCATCATTGCCCAAATATCGCCACCACGTCCGCTGATAAACGTGCCGCATAAACAACAACGCTCTTGAAGATCGGGCCAGCAATTCGTCCCATTCTTGGGCTAACGTTTCAAATCCATCGGCATTACGATAAACTGTAGGTTGCATGGTTATCCCTTTTCACTAAAAAGCTGAATAGATTCCGGATATTTACCAATGACATAACAGGGGTAGATGAGCGGACAAAGCGAGGTCATCAAGTAAAAAAGTAGGGCAAGATCAAAACATCTTGCCCTACCCAAAATTATACTGGGGAGCAGGGACTCGAACCCCGACCGACAGATCCAGAGTCTGCTGTCCTACCATTAGACGACTCCCCAACACAGGCGATATTTTAGCATTTTCAAACAGGAAGGGCAAATTTTGTCGGCTGCCCAATAGCTACTTCTTTGGCTACCACTTGCTCAACCTCCCGACCCCGATTACAATAGTGACCATGCGCCGAGACAATCAATTACCCCGCTATTTGGCTCTAGCTTTGCTGGTCATCATTTTGGTCATCGCCGCCGGGCTTCGGTTCTACAATCTCAACTGGGACAACGGCATCTTTGCCCACCCCGACGAACGTTCCACGGTGGCTTTTTACGCGCCTACCATTCACTGGCCCAAGGACATCTCAACCCTGTTGGACCCCCGCGCCTCGACGCTGAATCCTTTTTGGGACGTGCAAAATCAAGCACGCCGCAGCTATACCTACGGCCACTTTCCGCTCTACACTCTGGTCTTTGTGGCCAATGTATTCCATGACCTGGCCCAACACACCGACCTTTTGCCCTTTGCTCTTCCAGGGCCATGGAAAGATTTTCTCAATATCAGCCTCACCACACACGGTTTTGCCCGCATTGGTCGTGGCTTGATGGCTCTGGCCGACTTGGGCAGCGTCTATCTCATCTTTTTGCTGGGCCGACGCCTGTATGGGGTGTGGGGCGGCTTGTTGGCCGCAGCCCTGTCCGCGTTTACGGTTTTGCAGGTGCAACTGGCCCATTTTTTTGCCGTTGACCCCATTTCCACCACGTTTGTTCTGCTGGCCCTCTACGGGGCCAGCTTATTGTACCACCGCCCTACCGTTGGCGCTGCGGTGATAACCGGGGTGGGCATCGGCCTGGCCGTAGCTTCAAAATTTAGCGCCTTGCCGGTAGCCATTGCGCCTGTTGTGGCGGGCGTCCTGGCAACTCGACGCCATCAGGCAGGTGATGAGGTTCGACTCACCAACCGGATGGTCGGATTGGCGATACTGGCGTTGCTGGTCGCTTTTCTCATTTTTGCCGTAACCTCACCCTTTGTTTTGTTGGATTTTCAGAATTTCAAAATTGCCGTGCTGGACGAGCAGGGCAACATGGTGAGCGGCGTGGCCGATTTTCCCTTTACCCGCCAATACCGCCATACCTGGCCCTACATTTACTTCATCTGGCAACAGTTGCGCTGGGGAATGGGCTGGCCGTTGGGTCTGCTGGCCTTTGCCGGTTTGGGTTGGGTCATCCTCAAAGCTATTCGTGGCAGAGCGTTGCCCGGCGAGTGGATTATCCTCTGGTGGATTGTGCTCTATTTCATTCCAACCGGTCTATTTCTGGCCAAATTCATGCGTTATATGGTGCCGGTGGTGCCGCTGTTTACGTTATTTGGGGCGGGCCTGGTGGTAGCTTTGTGGAATTACAAAGATAGTTTCTGGCGTTCCGAAAAATTCACCAGAACATTGGCCGTCCTGCTGGCCGCCATCGGCCTGGGCGGGGCGATTTTCTGGACGTTGGCTTTTGTCAACGGCGTTTACGGTACGGAACATACCTGGGTCACCTTTGCCCGCTGGGTGTATGCCAACGTGCCGGATGGTTCCTGTATTGCCTGGGAGCACTGGGACGATCGCATGCCCACCGACATCCCCGAACCCGGCGGCAATCCCGGCGCCCATAACTATTACCAGCCCCAACTCCCCATGTACGATGACGATAGTCAGCAGAAGTATGATCTTCTGCGCGAAACCTTAATGAACTGCAATTACGTGGTTCTCGCCAGCAATCGACTGTCGCGGACCATTCCCGGCCTGCCGGAACGTTACCCCATGAGTACCCGTTATTACCAGGCCCTCTTTTCCGGCGACCTGGGTTTTGAACAGGTCTACAGCGTGGAAACCCCACCTCGCCTCTTTGGCTTTGAGTTCGACGACCAGACCGCCGACGAGAGTTTCACCGTTTACGATCACCCCAAGCCAATCTTGTTTCAAAAAACGCGCCAGCTCACCAAAGAAGAGTGGAATGCCATTTTAGGCAACACCTGGCAAGGCGCTATTCCCGGCTACGTCGGTCCGCCAACGCTGCTCTCCCGGCTCAGGCAGATAGGGAAAACCAGGCCCGCGCCGATCGGCCAGCCGCCGAATCTCCCAATAGAAAGCAAGTCGCTGTTGCTGGAGACGCCGGTTGACCAATTGCCGGTGGTTGACGATTTCCGGTGGAATACGCTGGCCAATCGTTCCACCCTGGCCGCGACGCTGGTCTGGTGGCTGGCGGTGATGTTGATGGGAGTTGTCGCCCTACCGGTCACGATTTTGCTCTTTCCCAGGCTACCCGACCGGGGATACGCGCTGAGCAAAAGTTTCGGGTTGCTGCTGGTGGGTTATTTTGTCTGGCTCAACAGCAGTTTGGGCGGCCTGGGTAATACCCGCACCACGGCCCTCCTGGGAATCATTATCCTGCTTGGGTTTAGTCTCTGGATTGCGGTCAAACAGCGCCAGCTCCTGCATGAGTTTTGGTGCCAGCAGCGCTGGCTGATTCTGGTCACCGAAGTTATTTTCCTCCTCGTTTTCCTGTTCTTTGTGCGGCTACGAATGCTCAATCCGGATTTGTGGCAGCCCTGGCAGGGCGGCGAAAAGATGCTGGAAATCGGTTTCCTCAACGCCATTGTCAAAAGCGCCACTATGCCCCCCTATGATCCCTTTTTTGCCGGGGGCGTTATGAATTACTATTACTACGGCATGTTCCTGGTCGGGCTACTCATCAAGCTAACCGGCATCCAGCCGGGTATCGCCTTTAACCTGGCCGTGCCGATGCTGGCCGCCCTGACAGCGATGAACGTGTTCAGTTTGGCCGGGAATCTGGCAAATGGGCGAAGTACAAATTACAAATTACAAATCGCCGTGGGTAAATATATGGTGGCCGGACTGCTGGGGATTGGGCTGGTTGTTTTTATTGGCAATCTGGAAGGGGCGGCCCAGTTTATGCGCGAGTTGGCCAACCTCAGCCCCAACGAATTCCACAGCGCCATCCCCGGTTTAGAAACGCTGGTGCGGGCGGCCAGCGGACTGCCCCAGGTGATCGGCGGCGTAAGATTTCCGGCTTACAACTACTGGGATCCCACCCGCGTCATCCCTGAAACCATCAACGAGTTTCCCTATTTCAGCTTCATCTTTGCCGACCTGCACCCGCACATGATCGGCTTGCCCTTTACCGCCCTGTTTTTGAGCCTGGTCTATCATTGGTTAAGACCGACGAATCAGTCAGAAAATGAAACGGCAAATAAAGAGCCAAAAAACCATCAGACCGATGAGCCAGAGAGCCGGCAATTATCCACCCCGGCCAATCCAGCGACAGCCAATTCGCAATTCACCCTTCACAATTCACAATTTGTCTCCTTCATTTTTCCGCCTGCCAGCCTCGGTTCCCCGCTGCCCTCCCTACTCCGCTGGCTGGCGTTGCCGTTTGGGTTGGGTGCCGTGGCCGTCATCAACACCTGGGATCTGCCAACATATCTGGGTTTGATGGTGGCGGCTTTTCTACTCAACGATTATCGCCGTCTGGAAAAACCCTTTAGGATGCAACAGGTCGGCTGGCTACTGCTGCGGGGTGGCTTATTTGCCGGAATTTTATTTGCCGCAACTTACCTCTTGTATCTTCCCTTTTTCCTTAATTACCAGGCTATCGATGTGGGACTGGGCCTGGTTCGTACCCAAACCCCGCTCAACCAGCACCTCAAAATTTGGGGCTTTTTCCTGTTCATCATTATCACCTGGTTGTGGGTTTCACTGTTATACCCCCATAGCCGCAATAGTTTGCTGCGCTTTTTCAGTTTGACCTTACGGCGTTGGAAAGTCTGGCCCCATCTTTACGAGGTGTACCGTCAAGTAGTCAAACACCAAACTGATACCTTTTGGGTGGGTTTATGGAGTTTTGCCGGGGTGTTACTCATCAGTCTGGGTTTATTTCTGTTAGGCTATCGGGTACCGACCTACCTCTTGCCCCTGGTCTACCTGGCCCTGCTGCTGCTTCTCCGGCCAGAAATCACCACCGAAACCACGTACCTTAACCTGCTGACCTTCACCGGGTTATTGATTCTTTTGGGTGTAGAATTCTTTTTCTTGCGTGATTGGCTGGGCGGCGGGGACTATTACCGGATGAACACCCTGTTCAAATTTTATATCCAGGTCTGGCTCATCTTTGGCGTTGTGACCGCCGCCACGCTGCCCCATCTCTGGCAATGGACTCGACGCTGGTCGTTGGTGGGCCAACTGGCCTGGCAAGTGGCGGTATTAGTTTTGCTGTTCGCTGCCCTCATCTATCCCCTGCTCGGCACCCGTACCCGCATCAACGACCGCTTCCCCGGTGATCACAATCGCCCGCCCATCGGCACCCTCGACGGGCTGGCCTACATGACCGTGGCTACGTTTGAGTGGCCTGCTGGTAGCCGCATCGAACTCAAGTACGATTACGACGCCATCCGCTGGCTGCAAAAAAACGTCACCGGCACGCCGATTATTGCCGAGGCCAAAGTTGGTTATTATCGCGAAGGCGGGATGCGCGTGGCCGCTTACACCGGCCTGCCCTCCATTCTGGGTGGCCTGCATCAAAACGAGCAGCGTTACGCCTCGCAGATCGGCGAGCGTGATTTAAAAGTCAATCAATTTTGGAACAATCCTGACCCCAACCGAACCCTGGAATTAATGGACGAGCTGGGCATCAGTTATGTGTACGTGGGGCAGATCGAGCGTATTACCCACGGCAACCAAGTTGATGATAAATTTGAACAACTCGCCAACCAAGGTAAGCTAAAAGTAGTCTTTACCAACCAAAAGACCAAAATTTACCGGCGGGAGCAATAGCATGGCTATCGACTTTGGCAAAACCACCCAGGATTATGGCAAATATCGCGCCGGATTTCCGGAAGCGTTCTTTGAACGCCTGACCGCATTTGGCATCGGCCAAACAGGTCAGCGGGTGCTCGACCTCGGCACGGGAACGGGCACCGTGGCCCGCGGTCTGGCCCGGCGAGGGTGCCGGGTAGTGGGCCTGGATCCATCGGGGCAACTTCTGGCTCAAGGGCAACAACTGGACCAATCGGCAGGCGTTGCGGTTTATCGTCTTATGGCCAGGGCTGAACGGACCGGCCTGGCCAACGACAGCTTTGAGGTAATCACCGCCGGTCAATGCTGGCACTGGTTCAATCGCGCCACAGCGGCGCAAGAAATTCGGCGTTTGTTGATGCCGGGCGGTTATCTGGTGATTGCCCATTTTGACTGGCTACCCCTACCCGGCAATGTAGTGGAAGCCACCGAGCAATTGATTTTGCAGCACAATCCGGCCTGGCGGGGCAGCGGCGGGGACGGCATCCACGCGGCCTGGCTATACGATGTGGCCGTGGCCGGTTTTGAAAACATCGAAACCTTTTCTTTTGACACGCCCGCCATCTACAGCCACACCGCCTGGCGCGGACGTATTCGCGCCAGTGCCGGGGTTGCGGCTTCCCTGCCTCCCGAACAGGTTGCCCAATTTGACTGCGAACTGGAACACCTATTGCGCCAACGGTTCCCTGACGACCCGCTGGTAACACCGCACCGGGTCTTTGCGGTGATTTGCCGGTCGCCAAGATCCTAAAGGAGAAACACATGCTCAACACAAACAACACCGTTCTCGTCGTCATCGACGTGCAGGGCAAACTGGCCCAGTTGATGTATCAAAAGGAAGAGCTTTTTACCAACCTGGCCAAAATCATCCAGGGCGTGCAGGTATTGGAAATCCCCATCATCTGGACCGAGCAAGTTCCGGAGAAATTAGGCCCCACCCTGCCCGAATTGATCGACCTGTTGACCCCGATCGCCGCGCCGATGGCCAAATCCAGTTTTAGCTGCTACGGTCACCCGCCGTTTGTGGCTGCGCTGAACTCCCTGGATCGCAAACAGGTTCTACTGACCGGCATCGAAACCCATGTGTGCGTCTACCAAACCGCGCTCGACCTGTTGGAGGCAGGCTACGAGGTTCAGATTGTCACCGATGCGGTTTCGTCAAGAACCCAGGCGAATAAACTCGTTGGCCTGGAACGGATGAAGGAAGCCGGAGCCAGCCTGACCAGCACCGAAATGGCCCTATTTGAATTACTGCAAGTAGCCGAAGGGCCGCAGTTCAAACAAATCGCCAGGATTGTTAAATAACCTGAGTTTGGGAAAAGGTGACAGTCACTTCAAACAGAGTGACCGTCACCTGCGAAGCAAACTGAGGTTAAATAGGTCATCTCTGATCAAAGGAGGCGGTTATGACCGAATTGCACCAAAAATACGCGCCAATTCTGCGCTATACCAAAGGCGAACACTTTTTCCCGATGCGCGTCGATGACGTGCTCAAATACAGCGGCCTGCACATCAAAAATCAAAACGCCCCCCTGATTCCACCCGGCCAGGTAATGCCTGACCACCTGGCCAAGTATGCCCAATCGCCAGAGGTTTTTCTGCGCTCCGTAGAACCCGGCCCACGAACCGGACAGGAAGTTGTGGCGGGCTGGAGTCAGGCGGCCCTGGAAATGGTGTACCGCTGGTCGACGCAAACAGCCTCCAGTTGGCGGGAGGAATTGGCCCGGCGGGCGTATAGCTGGTTCAACCCCAAAACTATGGCGGCTACCCACCTCTTCTGGTGGAATGACCTCATCGCTCCCCTGCTGGACGGCGCGCTGGAGAACGCCTCGCCGGAAGAATTGCCCAGGCTCATCCTGCCAACCAACACCCGCGATCTGGCCGTGGACAAGTACCAGGGACACAAATCGCCTTACACCTACTACTATCGCCAGGTCCGCGACGGCCCATATCTCTGCCTGCAATACTGGTTCTTTTACAGCTATAACGATTGGGGCCGGAGTTTCAGCGGAATGAACGATCACGAGGCCGACTGGGAGAATATGATGATCTTCTTCCGGCTCGATGGGCAGGGACGCCCCCAGGAACCACCCGCCTACGTAACCTTTGTGGGTCACCATTCCCGCCTCACCAAGCCCTGGGCTCACCCGGATGTAGACAAAGTTGGCACTCATCCCATTGGTTATGTGGCCGCCGGGTCGCACGCTACTTATCCCGAAGCCAAACCTTATTCTTTAATGGAACTCTACAAGCTGGTGGATTATGCTACCGGTGACGGCGTCACCATTGACCACGATGACTGGGTTCATCGCATTGCATTGGAAACCGTACCCTGGCTACCGGCCTATCGCGGTTCGTGGGGGACTCGCTTCTGGTTACCGCTGGAACAAACGCACCGGCTGCTGAAACTGGCTTCGGTGGCCACGCCAATTGGTTTTTGGGTGGCCCGCACCTGGACGCCCGAAATCGAGCTTCCCGGTGTTAGCGCACCCCACGGCCCCATGATTGGCGATACGGGCGATGAGCGTCCGCAGTGGGCCGGGCCGGTGGCGTGGGCTGGCGTGCCGGGGGCCGATATACCGGGGTAAGAACAGGTCTGGTACTTGCGCCGCCAATTTTCAGGAACCGTCTTCGATTTGCCGGTGTATATAAGCCGGATGTCTGAAAAAAATCGGAAATTCAAGGAATAAATCATTTTGGAACTGACTCCTCTATTGATTTGGTGGCTAATTACGTTAATCTTTGGCCTGGCTGGCTGGCCGCTGGCCTTTAGCCTGTTGCGCTTTTTACCCGACCGGGGCTTTGCCGTGGCCCGGCCCGTGGGGCTACTGCTGAGCGGTTACATTTTGTGGCTGGGGGCCAGCTTCCGGCTGCTCCAAAACAACAGCGGCGGAATCATCATTGCCTTGGGAGTAGTGTTAACCCTGGGACTTGTTTGGCGGCGACAGCAGTTTAAGGCCGGAGACAGCATGTCGATGTTAGGCTGGCTCAAACGGGAGTGGCGTTATGTGCTGGCGGTGGAACTGCTCTTCCACGTCGCACTGGTGGCGTGGACCGTGTTCAAAGCCTATAACCCCAACCTCGAAACCGCAGGCGGCGAAAAATGGATGGAAATTGCCTTCATCAACGGCACTCTCAACAGTGACTATTTCCCACCGCAAGACCCCTGGTTATCCGGTTTTGCTATTAGTTACTACTACTTTGGCTACGTATTGATGGCCATACTCACCCGCCTGACCGGCCTGGTGCCGATGATCGCCTTCAATCTCTACATCCCCACCCTCCTGGCAATGACCCTGACCGGCGCCTTTGGAATTGGGGCCAATCTGGTCAATCTCCATCAAGGGACAGAGCAAAATCACAAATTGCAAATTGCAGATTCAGCTTCAATAGTCACCGGCCTGATCGCCGCCCTATTTGTGGCAATCTTGGGTAACTTGGAGGGCTTGTTGGAGGTTTTACACAAACGTGGTTTCTTCCCGGCTCAATTTTGGGTCTGGCTGGATATTCGAGATTTGAAAAAACCGCCTCCGGGATCCGTCGGGCGCTGGTTGCCTCCCGATTTATTCACGCAGGGTCTACCGGCCTGGATTCCCGACCGTTTCATCTGGTGGTGGCGCGGCTCGCGGGTGCTCACCGATTACACCCTGGGCGGCCAGGAGCAGGAAGTGATTGACGAGTTTCCCTTCTTCAGCTTTCTCCTGGGCGACGTCCACCCCCACGTGCTGGCGTTGCCGTTTGTCTTGTTGGTGGTGGCCCTGGCCTTGAATTTATTAGTCAATTGTAGATTGACCGCCAAGCAGCAGTCAGAATTGCCGGAGCAAACCCCATCGACTTTGCCGGAGCAGGTCAAAACCATATTGCAAGTCGGCTGGCGCACTATCACCGAAGCTATGGGCGGGCGACTGGCGTTTGTGCTTTACGCGGTATGCCTGGGCGGTTTGAGTTTTTTGAACACGTGGGATTTTCCCATCTATCTGAGTGTGGTTGGATTGGCCTTTATCCTTTGGCTCACCCAACACCGGTCCGGCAAAATCCAAGCCGCCCTCGCGCCAGGAATTATCGGTACGGTGATGTTAGGAGTAACCGGCATCATCCTGTACCTTCCCTTCTACGCCACCTTCCAATCGCAGGCCCGGGGAATTTTGCCCAATTTGTGGAACCCGACCCGCCTGCCCCAGTTCTTTGTCTTTTTTGGCCCGTTTCTGGTTGCCGTGGCCGTATTGCTAATTGTTCTTTCGCTCCATCGCCGGGGGTGGCGGCAACACCTGGGCTGGTCGCTGGCTTTGACCATTTTAGGGCCGGTATTGCTGATGCTGACCGTGGTAACCGGGATGGTCCTCGGTCCGGCCAGCCGCCATTACCTTGAAGGGCTGCTCAACAACCCCGAAGTGCAGGCAGCCATCGGCGCCACCACTGTTGGCGCGCTGGTCCAGGAATCGTTGTGGCGGCGTATCGAAAACCCGTGGACGTTTCTGCTGGTGGGCGGGCTGGTCGGTTGGACGTTAGCCTTGCTGTTGGGAAAGGCAACGAGTCAGCGAGTCAGCGAGTCGGCGAATCAGCGAATCGGCAAATCAGCGAGTCAACCGTTTGCCAAGAAAGAACAATCCGCAGCGAATCTCCCCACTTCTGTCTTCATCGAAAAATTCATCCTTATTCTCCTCCTCGTTGGACTGGGTCTCACCCTGACCGTTGAATTCGTCTACCTGCGCGACAATTTTGGCATCCGTATGAATACCATCTTCAAGTTTTACTTCCAGGCCTGGGTGCTGCTGGCGCTGGGGTCCGCTTTTGCTCTGTATTACGTCTCCAAACATTTGCGGGGAGTTGGGTTGGTCATCTGGCAGGTGGGGATGGCCCTGCTGGTGTTGGGCGGGTTAGTCTACCCCCTCCTGGCGATACCGAACAAAGCCAACAACTTCCGAGATACGCCCACCCTGAACGGCATCCAATGGATTGCCGAACACCGGCCCGGCGATTACGCCGGTATCCAATGGTTGCGGACCAACGCGCCCAAAGACGCGGTGATCCTGGAAGCGCCGGGAGCGAAGTATGCCGCTTATCAATACACCGCCCGGGTGTCGGCCATGACCGGCTTGCCCACTTTACTGGGCTGGGGAGGTCATCAAAGCCAGTGGCGAGGCAATTACGATGAGCCGAGCCGCCGCGAGCCGGAGATAGAAGAACTGTTCAATTCGCTGGACTTTGCGCGAACGCAAGAATTACTGGATAAATACCAGATTACTTACGTTTATATCGGCCCGCTGGAGCGAGAACGATACTCGGCGCAGGCGCTTAAAAAATTTGAATTTCTGATGGATGTTGTATTTCAACAAGACGATGTAACCATCTATCGGCGAAAGTAATCAGATGGGGAACCGCTGGTAGTTAGCCGGTGTATATCCAATAAAATCAACTTTCCGGAAAGACGCAAGTGTCTGAACAGACACCCGTGAGCGAAGCCAATCTTATTGAGCGGGCGAGAGAGGGCCAAGAGACGGCCTGGTCGGTGGTAACCGGCCAGCATCAGGAGGCGGTCTTTCATCTGGCCTATCTCTTGCTGGGTGATGCCGACGACGCGCAAGATGTGGCCCAGGAAACTTTTATTCGAGCTTTCTACGCCCTGAATCGGTTTGACGCTTCCCGCCCGCTCAGGCCCTGGCTCTTGCGAATCGCGGCCAATGTGGCTCGCAACAAATACCGCTCTGTTAGCCGTTATCTGGCCGCGCTGGGGCGCTGGTGGCAGGCGGATTCGAACTCGACGCGGCCGACGCCTCAAGACGAGCATTTTCAACAGTGGGAAGCTCAAACTATGCGGCGGGCGATCCGCCGCCTTCGTATGTCCGACCAGGAAATCATTTATTTGCGTTACTTTCTGGAATTGTCGGTGACGGAAACGGCTGAGGCCGTGGGCATTGCCCCAGGTACGGTCAAGTCACGATTGCATCGGGCTTTGGCCCGGCTGCACCAAGTAGTGACCCAGGAGTTTCCAGAACTACAGGAGGAACGGGGACATCAGTATGAGGATGTGGTAAAATGAACAGACAAGTAATGGCGCCATCTCTGGACCAATTGGAAACGCGACTGGAACACGTTGCCCATAACTTTCCTTACCCGCCCACCCCCGACCTCGCGGCAGGGGTCAGACAACGGCTGACCAAAACCCAACCTATTTCGCAGCCCCGCCGCCTGGCCTGGAGTCTGTTGCTTGCGGCCGCAGTGGTGATAGGGTTATTCATGCTCACGCCGGTACGCACAATGGTATGGGAGGTATTACAGCAGGGCGTCGTCCGTATCTTTTTAATGGAACCGTTGGCTACCGGCACGCCACTGGCGACCATCACCCCGGCGGCCTCCGCCGAGTCCCCGGCCACCGGCATTCCATCATCTGTGCTGGTCACCCCCCGGCCAGTGGCTACGCCCATTTCCGAGCTTCGGCATTTGACTGGAGAGACCATCTCCGTTGAGCCGCCGGTTCCGATCATCTTACCGGCACGTCCTCCGGTCAAGGGGGTCTGTCCGAAATTTTAGGACAGACGGGGGCGCCCGAATTCCGCCCTGGTTTGTCCAGATTTCGGGCAACTGAAGGTTGCACAAAATTCTGGACGCACCCCGGCCAAGGCGTCAATTTTGAAATCGCCGGAAAAAACGCTAAAATTCTAGGTCAATTGGCAACCAAAAATACCGGCTCCGTCAGGCTTTGCGCAGAAACTGTGTTATAATATCGGCCATTGGCTAAACCGCATCAATTTGTATCTTCTCAATATTCTGGGGTAGGGACAGAATAATATTCTGTCCCTACCGAGTAAATATATGAATTCGTCCCCTATTTATTGAGAAGATACTCAATTTGTCGGTAAAATCTAAATCACTCAAATGGTACAATCTTGGCTAAGAAAACTCGTCGAAGAATAAGACCACGTCTCATCGAAATCGAAACAATAGAACCAACGCCGGAACAGATCGTCTCCCCGGAGCTGCCCCCAAAGCCTGAAGCCAGGGCGGTCATGTTTCCCTGGCTCACCATAGAAGTTATCATCTACGGCCTGTTTTTTATGCTGGCTCTGGCCCTCCGCCTATGGCAATTAGGGTCCTACCCCCTGTCAGACCTGGAGGCGCAGCAAAGTCTGCTGGCTCTGGATCGCAGCAATTTACCTGCCGCCGGGTATTACAGCCCCTTACTGGTTTCACTCAATAGCCTGACCTTCCTGCTTCTGGGCCACAGCGACGTTTCAGCGCGACTGGCCTCGGCGCTGCTGGGGATGCTGCTGGTGGTTCTCCCGCTCACGCTACGCCGCCTGCTCGGACCACGGTTGAGCCTGCTGGCGACGGCCCTGCTGGCCATCTCGCCGATTGCCATCTATTTTTCGCGCACGCTCAACAGTGACATCGGCGTGGCGGCCGGGGCGTTGATGGTATTTAGCGGTTTCTTCAACTGGGCCGCCGACCGTCGGCAGCGCTGGTTGCTGCTACTGGCCGGAGGTCTGGCCCTGATGCTGGCCGCCGGGTCGATGGTTTTTTCAATCCTGATCGTTTTTGGGTTGATTATCTTAGTGCAATACCCAGCATTCAAAGCACTTTGGTTGAATCAAGAAGGAGACAGTGACCGGGATGAAAACGCTCCTGACCACATAACCTCAACAACTCTCGAACCGAACGAGGCTAATATCGGCCAGACCTTATCCCCCGACCCCCAGCCCATGACCCCCAACTCCCAGGCAGCCGATTGGCGCAAGGCAGGTATCTTCTTTCTGGTCGCCCTGGTGCTACTCTCCACGGCTGCGCTCTTTAACCTGGCCGGTTTGAGTGTGTTGACCGGCGCGCTACCGGATTGGCTGAGCCGATTCAGTTTCACCCCCCAACCAGATGCCGGTTTTAACGCCGTCTTCCTGCTGACCATTTACGAACCATTGCTGGTTGTCGCCGGACTGGCCGGTCTGGCCATGACTCTTGTGCGGCGCAACCTGTTGCTGGTCTCCTTTAGCATCTGGTTTGTGGGGTTGCTCATCCTTGATATTTTGATGGCCGGACGTCCCCCCAGCCATGTTGTTCTGCTGGTGGTGCCCCTGGCCTTTCTGGCGGCCTTTGCCCTGGTTGAGTTAGGGGAAGGCGTGGCAGAACGCGGTTCGTGGCAAAACGAAGGCATGCTGTTGCTTGCAG
The DNA here is from genome assembly GCA_016926805.1 of Anaerolineae bacterium. Classification (GTDB taxonomy): domain Bacteria; phylum Chloroflexota; class Anaerolineae; order 4572-78; family J111; genus JAFGNV01. Next base: position 6,096 of record JAFGNV010000121.1, on the reverse strand, counting down.
GTCTGGCTATTGCCGCGTTTGGGTACATCGGCTTGACCGGCTGGCTTTACCGCATCTGCGATGCCGAGGATACATTTTGTCAATATGCCTGGTTACAAGCTATCGCCGCCCTGATGCTGTATGCGCTCATGATTATTTTTTTCTGGTATATGAATGGCGCAGGTACCGCCATCCGGGGCGCAGCCCTGACCGGGGTTGTGCTTGGTCTACTGACCGCCATCGGCTTTGGTTGGCGTTTAAACTACGGGCCGCTTATGTATTTACCATACCAGCCCGTGGCCAAAACTCCGGCCTCAACCGAGTTAGTGTTGCTGGCCGAGACCCTGGCCGACCAATCATCCCGCCGGGTTGGTGACAAAACGCTGCTGGATGTAACCCTGGCCGGAGTCAACCATCCGGCGCTGCAGTGGCAACTGCGTCACTTCCGCCATTTGAGCCACGAGACCAACCTCGACTCGGCCCCCAGCGCCATTATCACCCCGCCTGATGATGAACTGGGGCTGGGCCAGGCCTATTACGGTCAGGACTTTGCCGTAAATGCCACCTGGTCGCCGGTGGGGTTACGGCCCAAGGCTCTCCTCAAATGGCTGCTCTATCGCCAGGCCGACGAGCAACCAAGTGGGGACAAAGTGGTGTTGTGGTTACGTTTAGAAAAATAGGGGTAGGGAGTAACTATAGGATTGCGCAATGTGTTCCGAGTTTTCTTGTCCCCAAATTGAGTTTGGGAACGAGAAATGAACATCCTTACTCCCAACCTCATAAAATAAGGAGTACACGTTGACCGTGCAAAACCAGACGCTCAAAAACAATAAGGGCTTGGACACGCCGATCCTTGCCACCTTTACCCTCAACTGGGAAATTGTGTTGTACGTTGGGTTCTTCCTCATTGCGATTTTTACCCATTTTTATCTCCTGGGAGCGCGGGTGATGAGTCACGACGAAAGCCTGCACACGCTCTACTCCTGGAATCTCTACGCCGGCAAAGGATACCGGCACGACCCCCTGATGCACGGGCCGTTTCTCTTTCACATCACGGCCCTCATGTATTTCCTGTTTGGCGACAACGACTTTACCGCCCGGCTGGCCCCGGCCATCTTTGGGATTGTGCTGGTGATTCTACCTTATTGGTTCCGCCCCTGGTTGGGCCGAGTGGGCGCGCTGGCGGCCTCGTTTATGATGCTGGTGTCACCCGGCCTGCTCTATTACGGCCGTTACATTCGCAATGAGGCCTTTGTGGTAGTTTGGACAACGTTGATGGTGTTGGCTTTCTTTCAGTATATGCGCACGCGGGCCAACCGGTGGTTATTTATTGGCGCGGCAGCAGTAAGCCTGATGGTGGCTACTAAAGAGGTGGCCTATATTCACGGCTTTATCGGTTTCACCTTTATTGCCTGGGCTTTGCTGTGGGAAAACCTGTCTCCCGTATCGCGCCGCTGGACCACCATCGGCATGCTGGCCGTGATTCTGACGCTGGTTATGACAATGCTCGTCCTGGCCGGCCAGCCGGATTTCCAAGCGCCTTCGGGTGAGGAAGCAGGATTTGGTTTAAACGACGTGACGGGGCTACTGCTGATGGTTGCCACGCTGGTTATCGGCGCCGTGATGATCCAACTCGGCGTCGACCGGGAACGGCGGCCGGTGACGGCGGCTCTCAAAAACCTTTATAAGGGCGATCCTCTATCCAATCAAGTGGGATTTTGGGAAACGGTAACTGAGCTAATCCGGGGTTACGCCACGGTGATACAGGCCGTCGCGGTGGCGGCCATCATTTTCGCCTTGCTTTACACCACCTTTTTATCCAATATCGGCGGCCTGGCCACCGGCACGTACGGCGCTATCAGTTATTGGCTCAGCCAGCAAGAAGTCGAGCGCGGCTCGCAACCGTGGTATTATTACCTCTTCCTGGTGCCTATGTATGAATTCTTGCCGGTGCTGGTCGGCCTCATTGGGGGACTGGTCTACCTGATCCGGCCCAAACCTTTGCCCGCCCACGCCGATATGGAACCAGTCGAAATGAACAACACCGCACCTGCCCGACCCATCTACCCCTCCGATGGCGGCACGTTTGCCGGGTTTATCATCTATTGGACCCTGCTGGCCGTCGTCATCTACAGTTGGGCCGGGGAAAAAATGCCCTGGCTGACTGTGCATATCACCCTGCCGTTTGTTTTTCTGGCGGCGCACGTCATCCAGACCGGGTTGGGGAAGTTCAACCGGGCCGATGTTTGGCGCAAGGGTGGCCTGATCCTGGGCGGCGCGCTGCTGTTGACCATTCCGGTATTTATTGCCCTGTTCACAGCAGAACCGTTTAAGGGACAATCCCTTCAGGACATCCAGGAAACCTTTCAGTTCATCCTGGCCTTGCTGGTGTTGCTCGGCCTCGGCTGGGTCGTCTGGTACTATGGCCAGCGGGTGGGACTGGGCAATGCCTGGCGAACCGCCTTTATTACCTTACTGCTGGTTTTGACCCTGCTGACCATTCGCTTTGCCTGGATGTTCAATTATATCAATTACGATTACGTTAACGAGATGATGGTTTATGCCCATGCTTCGCCAGATGTTAAACTGGCCCTGAACCAGATCGACGACATCTCGCGGCGTACCGTGGGCGACAAAAAAATCAAGGTGGCCTACGACAACGACTCCACCTGGCCGTTAGAATGGTACATGCGTGAGTATCCCAACCGGGCCTATTACGGCGAAAACCCCACCCGCGAGGCGCTGGACTCGCCCATTGTCATCGTCGGTTCGGCCAACGAGAGCAAGGTCAAACCCTTCCTCGGCGACAAATACGCCCGCTTCCGTTACCGTCTGGTGTGGTGGCCGATTGAAGATTATAAGAATCAATCCCTGGAAAGATTGTGGCAAACCTATGTGGTCGGCCCGCCGCCCGCAGACCCAGCCGCCGATACCGCCGAAGCTCAGGCCCTCCGTCGGCAAGCCGTCCGCGATAACTGGCGAAAACTCTGGAAGATTTGGTTTTACCGCGATTACGAAGATTACGAACTCAACGAGTGGCCCTACGTGCACCGTTTTTATCTTTACGTGCGCAAAGACGTGCTCCAAGAAATCTGGGATTATCAGAGCGGGCCGGTAGAACTGGTCCAACTCCCCAGTCTGGACCCCTACGAGGGCAAACGCGCCGAAGCGGACGCCCTCCAAATTTGGGGCAGCAACGGCAACGGCGATGGCCAGTTTGTCACTCCGCGCAACGTGGCCGTGGCCCCTGATGGTCGTATTTACGTGGCCGATAGCGGCAACCATCGTATCCAGGTGTTTGACTCAAACGGCAACTTTCTCTTCAAGTGGGGCAGTCAGGGCAATGGGCCGGGTCAATTGAACGAACCGTGGGGCCTGGCCGTGGCTGCCGATGGTACGGTGTTTGTGGCCGACACCTGGAATCACCGCATCCAAAAATTCTCCGCCAACGGCGAACCTTTAGGCAGCTTTGGTGCTTTTGCCAACGTCCAAAGTGATCCACAAGCCGAACCCGGCACATTCTGGGGCCCGCGCGATATTGCCATCGACGCGACTGGCAACCTTTACGTAACCGATACCGGCAACAAACGCATCCAGAAATTCACTCCGGCAGGGCAATTTATGCAAGCCTGGGGCGGCGGCGGTATTGTGCCCGGCACGTTTGAAGAACCCGTGGGCATTGATATTGACAGCCAGGGCAACTTCTACGTGGCCGATACCTGGAACCGCCGCATCCAGAAATTCGACCCCGATTTCAACCCCCTCACCCAGTGGGAAGTGGTTGGCTGGGAAAGCGAGGGGGTGGTCAACAAACCCTACCTGGCCATTGATGACCAGGACCGGGTTTTTATCACCGACCCCGAAGGCTACCGGGTGATTGCCTACGATAACTCCGGCCAGGTTATTGTTACCTGGGGACAGTATGGCCAGGATCGGGCCTCCTTTGCCCTACCCGTTGGCCTTGATTTTGACCCCCAGGGCAATCTTCTGGTGGCTGATTCCGACAACAACCGGGTCATGAAATTTACGGTGCCGGTTCCGTCACCGCCCCAACAATAATGGAGATCCACATTTGACTGAACATATCTTGATTGGATTTGCCGGTATTGCTGTTTTGGGATTCGCCGCGCAATGGTTAGCGTGGCGCTTTCGTTTTCCTTCTGTACTGCTTCTATTGCTCTTTGGTTTTGTCGTAGGCCCGGTTACCGGATTTTTGAACCCGGATGAGTTGTTGGGTGATTTATTGTTTCCGGCAGTATCGGTTTCGGTAGCTATTATTTTGTTTGAGGGCGGGCTGGGTTTAAAGATTGAGGAATTGCGGGAAGTCGGACGTGCCGTCCGCAATCTGATTACCGTCGGCGTCCTGATTACTTGGCTATTGAGCGCCGCCGCCGCTTATCTGATCTTAGGCATGGATTTAGCCCTGGCCCTATTATTTGGTGGCATTCTGGTTGTCACCGGGCCAACAGTAATTATCCCCCTCTTGCGCTATATCCGACCGACCGGACGAGTTGGCCAGATCACCAAATGGGAAGGCATTGTAAACGACCCTATTGGTGCCGTACTGGCGGTGCTGGTATTTCAGGCTATTTTGGCCGGGAGCGTGCAAGAAGGCGCCAGCCAGGCGGTAGGGGGACTGGTCAAAACAATTCTAATCGGCGGACTTATTGGCATTCCCCTGGCTTTATTAATGGCCCTTCTGTTACGGCGGCACTGGGTGCCGGGTTTCCTACAAAATGGCACTTTATTGACAACCGTTGTGGCCGCTTTTGTGGTTTCAAATTTTCTACAACCAGAATCCGGCTTGCTGACCGTAACCGTGATGGGCATTATTTTAGCCAACCAAAAAGGGGTTACCATCAGGCACATTGTTGAATTTAAAGAAAACCTGCGGGTATTGCTCATTTCCGGCTTGTTCATCATTTTGACCGCCCGGCTGCAATTGGCGCAATTGGCTCACCTCAATTGGCGAAGTGTGGCCTTTTTGATAATTTTGATTGTTCTGATTCGTCCGGCAACAGTGCTGGTTTCTACTATAAAGTCCAGGCTGAATTGGTCTGAGAAATTGTTCCTGGCGTGGATGGCGCCGCGCGGCATTGTGGCGGCTGCCGTAACTTCTATTTTTGCGCTGGAATTGGCCGAAAAGGCCGGCTATGCTCAGGCTGAATATATGGTGCCCGAGATGTTTTTGATTATTGCCGGTACCGTAACCATTTACAGTTTAACCGCAGCCCGAGTTGGCTGTTGGCTGGGGGTGGCACAGCCAAACCCTCAAGGTGCCTTAATTGTCGGCGCCCATCCCTGGGCGCGGGCCATTGCCCGCGCACTTTATCAGGAAGGAATTCGGGTTTTGCTAGTTGACACCAACCGGGCCAATATTCGGGCGGCCCGTTTAGATGGATTGCCCACCTCTTACGCCAGCATTTTATCCGAATATATGGAAAATGAGATAGATATAGGGGGTTTGGGCCGGTTACTGGCCTTAACCCCCAACGACGAGGTGAACTCTCTGGCAGCCATCCATTTTATAGATACCTTTGACCGCACCGAGGTTTATCAACTGGCTCCCCGGCAGGTAGACCGGAAACGCAAAGAAACCGTAGCGACTCCTTTGCATGGCCGCATTTTATTTGCGCCAGACGCCACTTATGCCCATCTGGCCGAACGGTTTGAGGCAGGGGCCATTATCAAAAAAACCGATTTGACCGAAAAATTCACGTTTAATCATTTCCAAAAACTCTACGGGGAGCGGGCCGTCCCCCTTTTTTTCATCGACGAATTGGGCAACCTGACCATCCTTACGCCCGATAATCCCGTTACCCCGCGACGGAGGCAAACATTGGTGACGTTGGTCAACCCCACAGAAGAAATCTCCAGTCCAGAGTAGCAACTCTATCAACAACCTAGCGCCGAAAATCCTCCGCCGGTTCCGGCTTGTTATCCAAAACCCCCTCAATTCGCTCCATCATGGCGGGCGTAAGCTGGTCAACCACATCCAGCGCCTTCATGTTCTCCACCACCTGGGCTGGTTTGGACGCCCCGGTAATCACTGTGCTGACCTGGGGATTTTTCAAACACCAGGCCAGGGCCAGTTGCGCCATTGAGCAGCCTAATTCC
>JAFGNV010000120.1 GCA_016926805.1 Anaerolineae bacterium | reverse complement strand
TGCGCTTGTTAGATCATTTTCTCAATAATGACTTCCATATCCCTTTCGCTTTGGCGTGGATAGATTAAAAATGTACGGTAGAGAATACAAATTAGAAAAGGGGGGTGGATGTCAATTTCCTCTTCTCATTTTTCATCTCTCACTTCTTTTTTGAACCACTCCGGCGCCGCGCTTTTTTGACTCACGATTTCGAGCGGATCGGTAGGAGCTGGCATCGGCGGATAGTCAGGATCAGGCAAATTGTGAATGAGGTCATCAATGCGAACAGGCTTGCCGCTGGCCATCGAGCGATTGGCCGCCACCCCGGTCAGAATAGACCACGCCCCGGAACGGTAATCGGCGGCCCGTTTGTATTTGTCTTCCACCGAAGCAGGGGCAAACAAATCCTTCACCATAATGGGGTCGGCTCCACCGTGACCGCCCTCGCTTTGCCAAATTTCAACCCCATAGGCTGACTGAGAATGGAGAAAAATTTTGATTTTGGTGCCTTCCGGCATCAATTCACCCGGCACGGAGCCATCGCCGCTGAAATAGACCGACTCCTGACAAATGTGTTCAAGGCGGCCTTTGACCCCATTGAAGGTAACGATATACCCTTCCCAGGGCATAAACGAATGGAGCGAATAACTCATCATTGCGCCGTTGCGGTAATTGACAACCACGTCTACCGTGTCTTCAATGTCAATATCGGCGCCAAAAACGCAGCGATCACGAAAGTAGCCGTCGTGCTGCTCGGTTTCAAGATACATTCTTCTGAGTTCGGGATACTCGCGTAAATCCAGGTGAAACGAACACTTCGCTGCGGCGGGGCAATCGAGGCAGCGTTGGCCGCGCTGGGTCAATCCGTAGCGGTCGGCGGTTTCAGGGCGGTAAAAATTACGCGTGCCGGTGGCGTAAACCGTTTCTGGCACGGTGGAAAGCCACCAGTTGACCAGATCAAAATGGTGGGTGGCTTTGTGCACCATCAACCCGCCGGAGTTGCGTTTATGCCGATGCCAGCGGCGGAAGTAATCCGCACCGTGACGGGTGTCTAACAACCAGTGAAAGTCAACCGACACCACGTTGCCAATGACGCCCGACATCAACAAATCCTTAATCTGCGTGCGCGGCGGCGCGTAGCGATAGTTGAAGGTTACCGTGCATTGACGACCGGTCTTGTGTTGCGTATCGATGATACGCTGGCATTTTTGCTCGTCGGTGGTCATTGGCTTTTCGGTCATCACATCGCAGCCCAATTCCATGGCCCGGCAAATGTACTTGTCGTGCAGGCTATCTTGAGTGGTGACGATGACGACATCGGGCCTGGTCTCGGCAATCATCCGGTCGAACTCATCATCCTGATAAGTTTTCACCTCCACGTCGCGCTCACCGGCCCACCCGACTCGCAAACGCAAACGGCCTACATTATTATCGCAGAGGGCAACCAATTCGGAGGTATCGGCAAATTCTTCGACAATTGCCCGCGAAAACAGTTGGGAACGGCCTCCTATGCCTACTTGGGCATATCGTATTTTGGTCATCTTGAAATTATACTCCTTGAATCGGATAAAAAATGCAGCGTCATCTCCTGGCTGCCAACATGGTTACACATTCATGGATCATCTTATCTTGCCGAGGATTACCGCGAATGCTCACGGAGGATGATAATAACACGCATAGAGGGGGATGTCAAAGAAGAAAAATGCGGTGAGGTTATTTATCCAAAAAACACAAAATACCGGCCGCAATGCCCCTGGCCACCACTTTAGGCCGCTGCTCCAACAAATAACGATCATCCAGCAAAAAGCCGGTTTCAATGATCGCGCCAGGGGTTGAGGGATGGATTTCGTTAAAAGCATGGTAGTTGGTCATATTGTCGGTGATGCTGGCCGGATGCTGCGGCAGTCCCGTATAAACGGCATACTCTTGGTTGAGACAGGCAACCAGAGCGTCCTCGGCCTCGGGGATGGCGCTATTGGTGACCCGGGCCACTTTAAAGCCGGTGGCGCCAGGAATATTGCAGCTATCGGCATGAATACTGACCAGCGCGTTAGCCTGATAATCTACCAGGCGGTCGTCATACTCATCTAATAGATCGGCCTCAACCCCCCGTCGCTGTAACAAGTCAACCACCTCACGGGCAACCGCATAGTTGATGTCGGCCTCGGAGAGACCATCGGCGCAGACGGCGCCAGGATCATAACCCTTGTGTCCGGCCACAATACCGACCAGAGGATGAGGAGCACTGTCCGTGGGCTGACTGGCCGAAGAGGAAAGCACAGGCGAGGAAACCGTGGGGGTGAAAAGCACGGTTGGCTGAGGAATCTGGATGACCGGCTCCGCTTCAAAACCAAATAGTCTGAACCCCAAAAGAACGGACATCATCCCCAAAATCACCATGATGACGCCAAAGGTTGAATACTTGCGCCGCGTATCAACAGAATGTCGCATCGTTCGGGTTTGTTTCGACTTACGAGCTTGAGTTTGAGGCATAGGTTTATGATAGCATAGGATTCTGATTCCGTCTACAAAGATTATGTAAATTTATAAAACGATCACCGGGGCCGGTACTCTGGAGACTACCATACGCTCAAACCAACGCCAAACCGTCGCCCTGACCGTCGGCCAGGTGTGGGTTGAAGGGCCGGAAACATAGGTGAATTTGTGCTAATATTGGCAATTGGGGTGTTGTAATGGTAAACCAATTAAATCAATCCGCGGTAGCCAACATTCAATTGACCTGGCAAATGATTCTCTGGCGACTCTTGCTTACCGTCCTGCTCCTGGTGATTCTGGCCGGTTCCGGCGTCACCATCTTCAGTTCGGTGACCACTCGCGCCGACGCGCGGGTGCTACCCACCCTCAGTCATGTTGAAATGCCAGAGCGTTGACCATTCGACATCTGACATTTGGCTCACAAGCAGGCTTGGAGTATCATGCCCGTCATGGATACGGTCAAACGCATGAGCCTGATTTTGGTCATCCTCTGCCTGCTTCAGGCTCTACCGGCCACGGTGCCCAGGTTACAGGCCCCATTACGGGCGCAAGAGCCGGACGAGCAGGTGGCTGAAATCATGAGCCGGATGTCGGTGGAAGATAAAGTGGGACAACTATTTCTGGTTCCCTTTGTGGGCGCCGAGGCGAATCCAGGCTCCGAAATCTGGCAACTCATCACCGAATACAAAGTTGGTGGCGTAATTCTGTTGACCGCCAACAGCAACTTCAATAACGACGCCTCCGCCCCCCGTCAAATTGCCGAACTCTCGAACACCCTCAAGACCACCGCATTCAACACCAACGGCATTCCCCTCTTTGTCGCCATCGACCACGAAGGTGACGGCTACCCCTTTACCCGCATCACCGAAGGGGTTACACCCATTCCCAGTCAGATGGCCATCGGCGCCACGTGGGATACGGCCAACGCCGAAATTGTAGGCCGGATTGTCGGCCAGGAATTGTCGGCAATGGGCATCAACCTGCTGCTGGGTCCCAGCCTGGACGTGTTGAACGCGCCCCGGCCTACAGGCCAGGGAGACATCGGCACCCGCGTCTTTGGCGGCGATCCCTACTGGGTCAGCCAGATGGGCCGGGCCTACATTCGGGGGGTGCACCAGGGCAGTAACGGGCGTATGGCCACGGTGGCCAAACATTTTCCCGGCCACGGTGGCAGCGACCGCCTACCCGATAACGAAGTGGCCACGGTTGATAAATCGCTGCAAGAATTGCGCCGGATTGAACTACCGCCCTTTTTCCACGTCACTACCGACCTGCCGGACGATCCCTTGGGCCAGACGGACGCGTTGATGTCCAGTCACATTCGTTATCGCGGCTTCCAGGGCGACATCCGCCAGTTTACCGCGCCCATCAGTTTCGACGCGGCGGGGATGGCCACCCTGCTTGCTTTGCCCGAAATCGCTCTCTGGCATGATCAGGGCGGGTTTATTGTTAGCGATGCCCTGGGCGTGCCCGCCGTACGCAAGCATTTTGACCCCACCCTGGCGAGCTTTCCCCATCGGCGCATTGCCAAAGAGGCATTTCTGGCCGGTAACGATGTCTTGAGCCTGGTCCAATTTGATCTGAAATCCATCTGGAGCGACCAGTTTGCCAACATCAAAGACACCATCTTCTTCTTCCAGACCGAATACAACCGCAATCCTGAATTTGCCAACCGCGTTGACCAGGCAGTGGCCCGTATTCTGCGGGCCAAGCTCAACCTCTATCCCGATCTCAACCTGGATGCCCTGAACATCGATCCCGGTCAGGCCCTGCAACTCACCCGGCAAACGCTGGCCCCCGTCAACGATATTGCCCGGCAGAGCTTGACCCTGCTCTACCCCTCCCCTGACGAACTACGGATGCGGATACCCCAGCCGCCCCGCCCTGATGAAAGAATCCTGGTCGTGGTCGACACCCGGCTGGCGCGGGAATGTTTTACCGATAATTGCCAGCCCCAGGAGTTGTTCTTAACCCGTACCACCATCGAGAAGATGATCTTGCGGATGTATGGCCCCAATGCCACCGGACAAATTCAACCGGATCAGATTAGCTCCATCACTTTTGCCGAACTCAAACTGGCTTTAGGAGGAACGATTGCCCCGCCCGCCGAGTCAACCGAAGAAACCGCAGAAAACCCGCTGGTGCAATGGTCCGCCGATGAGGTGCGCCAGCGCATTCAGGAGGCCGACTGGTTGATTTTTGCCCCCCTCGATTTGAACACCAGCCGTTATCCCAACTCCGACGCCCTCAAATTATTCTTAGCTCAAGAAAGCGGCAGCCTGCTCCACAAAACTACGGTGGTGCTGGCCTTTAATGCTCCTTACTACCTGGACACCACCGAAGTTACCAAACTGACCGCTTATTACGGCCTTTATAGTAAAACCACCCCCCACATCGAGGCGGCCGTCCGCGCCCTCTTTGGTGAGGCCGACCTGTGGGGCGCCTCGCCGGTTTCGGTGGAAGGCATTGGCTATGAATTGGTAGACATGCTGGCCCCTGACCCGGACCAGGAACTATCCATCGAACTGGTAGAAGTCTCACCCGAAAGCGGCGCTCCTCCCGTTTCCGTACAGGTGCAGATTGGCCCGGTGATTGACCACAACGGCCATCTCGTTCCGGATGGCACGCCGGTGGAGATACAGGCGAGGCGGGGGAACCAATTGCTCATCTCCAAAATTGTACCTACCACGGCCGGCCAGGCCGAAACCACTCTCAGCCTGACCGAACCCGGCGAGATCGAAATTTCAGCCGTCGCCGGACAAGCCGTTACCGCAGAAGAGATGCCGGTTCTGGTAGCCGCCCCGCCAACGACTATCCCCACCGAGACGCCCATACTGCCGGAATCTACCGCAACCACCACCCCAGCTATCGCCCCCGTTGCCGATACGCCCACTGCCACCCCCGTCCTGGCCACCGCAACCCCTCCTGCGCCAACCTCTCCAGATGACATCACTTCTCCACCAGAAACACCACCCATCGAACCCCGGCCCATGGATGGCATTGATTTGCTGCTGGCCCTGAGCGCGACGCTGCTGGCCGGATTGCTCGGTTTCTGGGTGGGGCATCAATTCCGCAAACCGCTGTCTCGGCAGGTACACGCGGCTTTATGGGCCTTGACCGGCGGCTTGCTGGCCTACCTGCTCTATGGCCTGGGCTGGCTGCGCCCGGAACAGTGGCTGCTGGCCAAACCGGGATTACTGGCCAGTCGCCTGGCCGTGATTGGTTTGGCCTTTCTATTTAGCCTGGCGGCCGTGGGGTTGGGTAGTCAGAGGAACCGGCGACAATCAACGGCTGGTCGCTAAAAAAGTTATTGGATGGCCCTGGCAAAAGTACCAATGGATTCACCTTCGGAAAGGGAGATTAACCAAACGTGAGCCACAACGACGCCGCTAGCAGCAGCGCGGCCAGACCGGCCAGCCACCAGTTCTCGCGGAGAATCGAGCGCCAATCATCGGCCGTGGTCTGGGCGGTCCCCATCGGGGCGGTAGAAATGGAACTGCGAAACATCTGTCGCCAGTGAGCGATGGAAGGAGGACGGTCTTTGGGGTGCAGGGCCATGGCTGCGGCAATAGCCTCAGCTACCCCAGGGGATACCTCGGGATTGATTTCCTGGAGGGGGGCCAGCGACTCCGGCGATAAAAAACGCTCCTGAGCGCAAGCCGGTTGCACACCCGACAGCAAGTGATAGAGCGTTGCGCCCAGCGCATACACGTCGGAACGAGCGTCGGTGTGGCCCAGATAGTCAACATATTGCTCCAGAGGAGCATAGGGCAGACTGCCCGCGCCCTGCAAGCCGGTCAAGGTGCTGGGGTCATCCGGGTCGAGGGGTTTGACCAGGCCAAAATCAACCAGTTTGAGACGGTTGTCCGGGGTAAGTTTGATGTTGGCCGGTTTAATATCACGGTGCAGCACCGGCGGCTGGCGCGAGTGGAGATAGGCCAGGGTATCGCAGAGCTGGTCGGTCCACGCTAATACGATGGCCTGGTCCAAAAAGCGACCTTCACGGCGAACTCCGGTGACAATCTCCAGCAAATCGCGACCCGGCACAAAATCCATCACCAGATAGTCGCGCTCCTCAATCGAGAAAAAATCGTTGACTTTGGGCAGGCCGGGATGGTCCAGCCGGGCCAGGGTGGAGGCTTCCTGGTAAAATTGTTTGCGGGCTGCTTGCGCCACCGCTTCGCTCAAATTCGACATAAGATGCGTTTCTTTGATGGCGCATTGACGTCCGGTCAGGCGGGTATCATCGGCCAGATAAACGGCGCCCATGCCGCCCTGGCCAATGAGGCCAACAATGTGGTAACGCTCACGGAGGATATCGCCGGGCTGGAGATTGGCAGGCAAAGCTTGCTCCTGGAAAAGTATCAAGTGACGCTTTAGATTATCCCAATCTTGGGTAGCTGTCAAGCAGGAGGGATGAATGGAAAACTTACAGACCGAACAGGCGCTCTTAATTTGGCGGGAGGGGGAACTGATTAAAGACCAATGGATTTTGCAAGACACCGAGTCTGAAATCATCATTGGCCGCGCCCCGGATTGTATAATCAGCATTCCGGTGCGTTGGATCTCGCGTAAACACGCGGTACTGTACCGACAGGGCGGGCAATTTATTCTGGAAGACGCCGGCAGCAAAAATGGAGTTTTTGTCAACGGCAAACGGGTGGTCAAACCCCTCCCCTTGACCGACGGCGATGTTATTCAACTGGCCCCGGGATTGGAATTGTTATATGTTGACAGCGAGGCCACCGCCCCGCTGCCCGGCCAGCGCGGGCTGGGGTTGTTTGTTGACCGCAACGAGCGTCAGGTTTATATCCACAGTCAAATCCTCAGCCCGCCCTTGAGCAACCAACAATACCAATTACTGGCCCTGCTGGCCGAAGAGCCTGGTAAAGTCTACAGCCGGGCGGAAGTCGTCGAGGCGGCCTGGGCCGGTGAAGACCCCACCGGGGTTACCGACGACGCCATCGATGCCCTGATTCGCCGCCTGCGCCAGCGACTCGGTGAGGTTGACCCGGAACATGATTTTATTGTCACCGTCCGGGGATACGGTTTCAGGATAGACAATAGTCTTGTCTGATTCCCCGGCAGGTCTGTCACGCCGACATTTTGTGTGTTTGCTCAATAGCGGTATAAGTAGTAAATTTATTCCGATACTACTTTTGATTCGTAGGTGACAGTCACTTTCGATAATTTCTTGCGTCACTGATGGGTAAAAACGGTATAATTTATCAACGTTTGAAGTGACTGTCAACTTTTTCCGAACTCAGGTTACAAAGAGGTAATTGTGCTATGCCTGTCGCCACGTTGGAAGATAAGTCACCCCTGTTTTCTGAAATTACCACTACCGTCGCTATCTCGCCCTCGGCCCAAAAACGCCTCGATGCCGCGGTTGAAACCCTTTGCTCCCATAAAGATGAGTGGGCGGCAACCGACATCCCCGAGCGGATTAGTCTTATTGACATTCTCATCAAACAAGCTGCCGCCGTCGCCGGGTCATGGGTCAGGCTAAGTTGTGAGGCCAAGGGAATCGATATCAACCGCCCCGCCGCTATCGAGGAGTGGCTGGGCGGCCCTTACCTGGTGTTACACAATTTACGCCTCATCCGGCAATCCCTGCTGGATATCAACAGGTATGGGCGTCCCAGGATACCAGGACCGGTCACGGTACGGCCCAACGGCCAGGTTGTAGCTCAAGTTTTCCCCCAAAACATCTACGACTGCATCTTCTACGCCGGTATCACCGCCGAAGTGTGGATGGAGCCAGGAGTTACCCTGGCCACGCTGCCCCAAACCCAGGCCACTGCTTATCAAAACAAAAATCCTAAGGGAAAAGTTGCATTGGTGTTGGGAGCCGGAAATTATTCCTGTCTTGGCCCGGCTGATTTTTCTTACAAATTATTCGTCGAAAATCAGGTTGTTGTTTACAAAACCAACCCAATTAATGCTTATCTTGATCCCCTCATCGAAAAAGCTTTTGGTGCGCTCATCGAGCGGGGCTTTCTGCGGCTGGTGGGGGGCGGGGTCGCCGAAGGCGTTTATCTCAGCCACCACCCCGGTATCGATGAAATCCACCTGACCGGCTCTGATAAGACGTTCGAAGCCATTGTCTTTGGATCGGGCGCAGCAGGAGCCAAACGCAAAGCCGAACGCACCCCCCTCCTGACCAAGCGGGTTACCGGCGAACTGGGCAACGTCAGCCCGGTGATCATTGTGCCAGGCCCGTGGCGTGAACGCGATTTGAACTACCACGCCCGGCAACTGGCCTCGATGCTGGTGGTCAATGCAAGTTTCAACTGTCTCACCGCGCGGGTCATTCTCAACCACGCCGGCTGGCCGCAGCGAACGCAGCTTTTGGACAAAACGCGAGACCAACTGGCCCAGATACCCTTGCGCCGGGCCTACTACACCGGGGCCGCAGAGCGGTATCAGACCTTTCTATCGGCCCACCCGGAAGCCGAAAAATACGGAGGGGCTGTTGATGGCAAACTCCCCTGGACCCTGATTGCGGGACTTGACCCCAACAAACCCGATGATATCTGTTTCACCACCGAAGCTTTTTGCAGCATTTTTGCCGAAATCTTACTTGACGCACCTTCCGTACCGGAATATATCGACCGGGCGGTTGAATTTGCCAACAACCACCTGTGGGGCACGCTCAATGCCACCCTCATCGTCCATCCGGCCTCGCTCCAGGACCCGGCCACCGCCGCCGCCGTCGAACGAGCCATTGAAAATCTGCGGTACGGCACCGTCGCTATCAATCAGTGGGCGGTGGTGGGTTACGGTCTGGTTGTTCCCAATTGGGGCGGTTTTCCCGGCCACGATATTTACGACATCCAATCCGGGATTGGGGTGGTACATAACACCCTGATGTTCTCCCGTCCGCAAAAGTCGGTTATTCGCGCTCCCTTTACCATTAAACCGACGCCCATCTGGTTTGTGACCCACAAAACCGGCCATGAACTCGGCCCTAAACTCGTCAACTTTGAAACGTTGCCCTCCCCCTGGAAACTACCAGGCATTTTCTGGTCGGCCTTGCGAGGTTAAAACTTACGGAAGTAACAAATTCGAGGAGAAACGGATGTCAAGGGAAGATCATTTAAAAAAATTGATTGCCAACTATAGCCGTCGTTTGGAAAAGCTCCAAGAAGAACAAGCTCTGCATGGTCTCGATACCAACCCGAAAATTCTGATAGAAATTGAAGACATAGAAGCCAAGCTCCAAGAATTACAAGTGGAATTACAGATATTTCTGGATAAAGCAGAAGCAACCATCCAAAAAACTCATTTTTCAGCGTCTGACCATAGTTCCAACAAGGCGGCTAAAGAAAGTGAAAATTTGGTTGTAACCTGGGAAACTCCCGGCCCCACCGCCGATGTTATTCTGGGAAACGCCGAGTATTCGGTTTTATTGGTGGGCACTTCAAATTTTAGAATGGTGCATGACGATTTGTTCCACTACCATGATTGGTTAAGAAAAGATCAGTGTCGTAATTTGGGCTTGCTTTTTCTCAATCCTCACAGTCCCCATGCGTTTCGGAGAGGTCGAAAAGATGTTCAACGCTCACGACAGAGAAACATAGCCAAAGCAGTGCGAACGGCTTATAGAGAATTCAAACATAATCCGCGCTTTATTCCGGCAGTTTATGACGGGCCATACCGTTATTCGGCGCGTGGTGTTGATATAAGTCCCAATTGGACATCGTCGGCATCTTCTATAGAGATTTTCTCTTCATCTCATCTGCGCGGAATCTCCGCCGGTTTTCATATCCATCTCAAACCGAATGGGCATTCTGATCCATTTTCATTTTACCAAAAAGAATTACTCGATATATGGAAAAATGCGCTGGCAAATCCACCAGGGCATGGAGTCAGTCTGGTCTCGCGCTGGTCAACACCGCCTGACGCCGAGGAATTGGAAAATCTGGCCCAAAACCTTCTGAAACAACTCAAACTGTCCAAAACCGATTATCATATTTTCTCATCAGATCAATTGCATGTGACTTTGACCTCCCTGTGTAGAACTCAAGAACAAATTGACGCTGCGCCTCTTGGCCTTAAATCAAATAATAGTGCCGGTGATTTACCGCCTCACTTCCTCGCCTACATTGATAAAGTTAAGCAAACTCTGGCCGAGATTGTCCCCAATCATCTTGAATTTGAGTTTAACCGGCTTATTCTCGATGAACGAGGTTATTTCATCTTGGCGCCCGACGAAAACAAGGTGTCTCCCTCTATTAAGGCTATCAATAACTTCTTAACGGTTCTGTCGGGCATTATCGATGAATTCAACCAGCAATATCCCGATGAACAATGGAATCAACGTTTGGAGGATGGAACGGATTATCGTTTCAGGCCCAAATTCACAAATTATTTTCCTCACGTAACCATAGGCAGGGCCTTTGATTATAGTAACAGTCTGCCCATTCCGCTCAACCCGGAAAAAGATAAATATATCCAGATTCCCACACCCTTAGAATTTTCTTCAGATAGAGGCTCATTCGTTCATTATGCCTACCGGTCGCTGCTCAGGTGCGTCGGTGAAATACCTGTCCATTTTACTGAACAATCCATGCTGGACCCAATTGAGGTAGTACGCCTATTAAGATTGTAAGAAATTTCTTGCTAGATACAGGTCACAGAAACGATGAAAGAAACCTTTTCACTCCTGTTAGGTACAACTTTTTTGATATTGTTTGTCAATGGTTGTGGAACCAGCCCAACGCCGCTGGCTGCGCCAGCGAAAGGAGAGCAGACAATGACATTTGAAATAACCAGCCCGGCTTTTGTTCAAGGCGAAACGATTCCGGTAAAATACACCTGCGATGGGGAGGACATCTCGCCGCCGCTCCAGTGGTCCGACCTACCTGCTGGCACCCAGAGTCTGGCTTTAATCTCCGACGACCCCGACGCACCCATGGGCACGTGGGTGCACTGGATCGTCTATAACCTGCCTGCCGACACCCGCAAGTTGCCGGAACAGGTCTCTCTGCCCGCCAACAGCGTTGACGGCAAAAATAGCTGGGGACGCACCGGCTACGGCGGTCCGTGCCCGCCCAGTGGAACACATCGCTATTTCTTCAAACTCTACGCCCTGGATACCATGCTGGACCTGGCGGCAGGCGCCAACAAGACAAAATTGTTGCAGGCTATGGAAGGTCACATTCTGGCTCAGGCCGAACTGATGGGCACCTATGCGAGGCAAAAATGAAAAGCCTGACCAGGTGGTGGCCGCTGTTGTTGCTGGGCCTCGCCGGATTGGCCGTCATCCTGCTGGCGGCCGGTCTGCCCCAGCTTGAGTTTCGTCCCGGCGGCGCTTTTCCCTCCTGGATTTTTGATGAATTTCAACCTGAAGAGGTAGCCGAGGAAACTCCGTCTGCTTTAGCCACCCCCCCCTCAAATTTCTGGCAGACGGTTATTCTGGTTATCATTTGGGGAATCTTGATTTTATGGGTAATTACCTTTATTCTGGTACCACAGGCGCGGAAACGCATGCTGCTCCGAATGGTCAACTATATCATCATTCTCTTAATTTTGTATTATCTACTTGACAACCTGCGACCATTGGGCTCCCTAACTGAAAACGAAGAAGCCGCATCAGACATCGGCGAGCAATGGGTCGGGCTGGAACCCCCGCCGATACCACCCGGCTTTATCGACAACCCGCCCCAATGGCTGGTTATCCTCATCACCGCCATCTTCATGGCTCTGATTCTAGGCCTGGTCTGGTTGGTGTGGCGACTGCGCCCTCGATTCCTGCCCCGGCTGGAACCCTCGGAACTATTGGCGCTGGAAGCCAAACAGGCCCTGAAAACCCTCCAAACCGGCAGCGACCTCAAAAACACCGTATTGCGTTGTTATCAGGAGATGAGCCGGGTTTTGAGCCAACAGCGCGGCATTCGACGACAGAGCGCCATGACCCCCCGAGAATTCGAACAACACCTGACCGATATTGGCCTTCGAGACGACCACATCAAGCGGCTGACCCGCCTCTTTGAAAACGTCCGCTACGGCGACTATACCTCCAGCGAGCGTGAAAAGCGCGAAGCCGTAGATTGCCTGAACGCCATTGTCAGAACCTACGGCAGGTCAGCATGAACAAACGCCTCCTGCCCCTGGGCCTGATTCTGCTCCTGGCTGTCCTGTTGGCCCCCCTGGCGCAAGGCTATTTTCGCAAGGCCATTATCACACCGCTGCTATACTTCTATTGGGTGGGCCGTCTCATTTTTGAGAGTATTCCCCGCTCAATCTTTTGGGGTCTTTTCCTCATTA
Organism: Anaerolineae bacterium; assembly: GCA_016926805.1. GTDB lineage: Bacteria > Chloroflexota > Anaerolineae > 4572-78 > J111 > JAFGNV01. Next base: position 3,339 of record JAFGNV010000120.1, on the reverse strand, counting down.
TCGCCCTCATTATCGCCATAAACAGTTTACGGCAAACAGCACCACGCCTGCGCCGCTCCCGCCAGCCAAAAACGTCTCCACCGGAACGTATCCAAACCTGGGCCGGGCTGCTGCAGCGAGCCGAGCAGGAAGACTACTACAAGTGGCAATTGGCCCAACGGCTTCATAAACTGGCCGTAAACAGCCTGGCCCACGCCGAACGCGTAGACCCCGGCGAAATCCGGCAGCGATTGGTCGAGAAACAACTCAACCTGACCCCGGAGGTTCAGGCTTACCTCGAGGCCGGGATGACGTCTTTTAGTCATTTTCTTGGGGCCAGGCCTCGTTTTCGATTCAAAAAACAAACCACCCCGCTCGATCTGGATCCCGAGGAGGTAATTCGATTTTTGGAGGATAATCTTGACGATCACCCTGAATGAGGCAGCCTTACGCTGTCAACGCGTTGTCCAGGAAGTGGAACGGGCCATTGTCGGCAAACGGGCGGTTTTGGAAGAGATTATGGCGGCAGTCCTGGCCAATGGTCACATTTTACTGGAAGACTATCCCGGCCTGGCCAAAACTCTGATGGCCAAAAGCTTTGCTGTGGCCCTGGGGCTGAACTTTAAACGAATCCAGTTTACGCCCGATCTGCTGCCCGGCGACATCACCGGCAGTTACATCTACAACCGCTCGCAAAACCGCTTTGAACTGCGCCGTGGCCCGATTTTTGCCAACATCATCCTGGCCGACGAAATCAACCGCGCCTCTCCCAAAACCCAGTCGGCCCTGCTGGAGGCAATGCAGGAACGGCAGGTCACTCTGGAAGGCGAAACCATGCCCCTGCCAGAGCCGTTTATTGTTATTGCCACGCAAAATCCCATTGAGTACGAAGGCACCTTTCCCCTGCCGGAGGCGCAGCTTGACCGCTTTCTGTTGAAACTCGCCATCGGCTATCCCTCGCCAGAGGAGGAACAGGAAATTCTGCGGCGACGACGCGAACGCCAGCGAGATGACATCGAACTTGCTCAGATCACCGACGCCGAGGAATTGATGGCCATGCGGCAGGCTGTCGAGGAGATTTTTGTCCACGAAGATATGGAGCGATATATGGTGGACCTGGTCAACAAAACCCGCCACGACAAACGGGTGACCGTGGGAGCCAGCCCGCGCGGCTCGCTGGCCCTGCTGAAATTGGCCCGCGCCCAGGCGACCCTGGCCGGGCGTAATTACGTTTTGCCCGACGATGTGAAGCGTTTCGCCGGTCCCGCCCTGGTTCACCGCCTGATTCTGGAACCCAGTTTATGGATGAAACAACGCGCCGCCGAGGAGATCATTGCCTCCATCGTTCAGGCCACCGCCGTGCCGGTGATAGAATGAGTAAAATCTTACTCTTAAGCTTGCTTATTTATGGCCTCGTCTTTGGCGGGCTGGCCACTCTGAATAACAGCCTACTGGTGCTGGTTCTCCCCCTCATTGTCTATCTGGGCGCGGGGCTGCTCTTCCGGCCCGAGGAAATTCGGCTGCATGCCAGCCGCAGTCTGAGCACCCACCGGGTTGCTCAGGATGAGCCGGTAGATGTGACCCTGACCATTACCAACGAGGGTGGGCGGTTGAGCGAAGTAGTGCTGGAAGACCTCGTCCCGGCTGGACTTGACGTGCTTAGCGGGCAGACTGCGCTGCTGACATCGCTCTCGCCCGGGGCAACGGTGAAATTGAACTACACGTTGAGCGGGAGGCGAGGGTCGCATCACCTGCCGGGCGTACGAGTTACGGCTAACGACGATTTTGGCATCTTCAAAAGACAGGTCGGCTTGCCGGTTGCCAGCGAATTGCTGATTCTGCCAGAAGTGGTTAAACTGCGACGAGTCGAGATTCGTCCCCGGCAAACCCGGGTCTATTCCGGTCCCATTCCCACCCGGCGCGGCGGTCCCGGTGTGGAGTTTTTTGGCGTGCGCGAATATCAGCCGGGCGACCCGCTCCGCTGGATTAACGGTAAAGCCAGCGCCCGCCATCCGCAAGCCCTGTTCATCAACGAATTTCAGCAAGAACGTGTGGCCGATGTGGGGCTGATCCTGGACGCTCGCCAGCAGAGCGATGCCTGCACCTCGGCGGGATCGTTATTTGAACACGGGATTCAAGCGACGGCGGCGCTGGCCGACGCGTTTATCAACGCCGGAAACCGGGTGGGATTATTTATTTACGGGCGCTCGCTCGATTGGACGTTTCCCGGCTATGGCAAAGTACAGCGGGAACGCATCCTGCGCGCCCTGGCCAACGCCGAGCTGGGCAGCGGCCAGGTGTTTGAAAAACTGGAATATCTGCCCACCCGGCTTTTTCCGGCGCGTTCACAACTGGTGTTCATCAGCCCTTTACTACCGCAGGACACCGAAGAATTGACCAAACTACGGGCGCACGGGTATCAACTGCTGGTGGTCAGTCCTGATCCGGTCACCTTTGAGCACAAAACAATGGGCCAGGCCAGAGAGACAATGCTGGCCATGCGAATTGCTCGCCTGGAGCGAGCGTTGCTGTTGAACCAACTTCGACACGTGGGGATTCGAGTGATGGATTGGCCGGTGGACACGCCATTCCAGCAGGCGGCCCACGTTGCGCTCAGCCGGCTGCAATACTACCGTAAATAGCCAGCAGGCGGGCAAATGGCTGCTGGCCTCTATTTCATCTATTTCAAATTGGCTTTTCCAAAATATGAAAACTCTATGAAACCATACGTTGCTTTCAGTATCGGACTGGCCGCCGCCAGTTTGGCCATTGGCTATGGTTTGCCTTCTCTTTGGTTGGGGGTGACAGGGGTGGCGGCGTTGGGCCTGCTCTGGTTGACTGCTCTTTGGCGTAATTGGCCGTCAATGACAACCCCGCTGGCCGTCTGCTTCATTGGCCTGACCACTTACGGAACCTGGCAGGGCGTTGCCATTGGCTGGCTGCTCTTTAGCCTTGTCGCAACCCTGGCGGCCTGGGATTTGGCTCAATTCACTCACCGTTTACAGGGAGTAGGTCAAATCGAAGAAAAAGCCCGGTTACAGCGCACTCATCTCCAACGCCTTTTGGTGGTGGCCGGGTTGGGGCTTTTGGCTGGCGGTGTGGCACTGAGTTTTCAGATCAAGCTCGATCTTGGCTGGATTATCCTGTTGGGTTTGTTGACCGTCATCGGTTTGGGCCGGGTTATTGCCCGTCTCCAGCGAGAGAGTGATTAAGAATGAAACAGGAATTCTCCCGGGGGAAATTGATGCAGGTGGATACGGCGAAGCACCCGCCTTAAGGATTCAGAATTAAATAACTTGTGCAAAGGGAATGGCCCGGTAATTCCACTGGGGTAAGAAATCATCAAAAACGATGCGCATG
>JAFGNV010000119.1 GCA_016926805.1 Anaerolineae bacterium | reverse complement strand
GCGCTTGTTAGATCATTTTCTCAATAATGACTTCCATATCCCTTTCGCTTTGGCGTGGATAGATTAAAAATGTACGGTAGAGAATAGATAATGAACAATGAGTTAATAAAAAATAACAAATGGACAAATAGCGCTCAAGTAGGGCGTTTGTTATCCGGTCACCGTTTCCAGCCTGAACTGAACCCCGGCTATATCGATGACATCCCCATGCGTAAGCGGCGCGGGTTCGGCCAGGGGTAGGTTGTTCAACCTGGCTCCACTTTCGTGGTCCGGGTCTTCCAGCCACCATTCATCGTCTTTTTTGCACAAACGAACCTGTTTGATCGGGGCATCGGCATTACAGAGCACAACTGTATTCTCAGGCCCAATTCCCAGTAGAATCGCCTCTGGCAGAGGAAAGGTCTGGCCCGCAACCAAAGATTGACCCTCTGGGGCGGCTATCACCCGCAGTTGATCCGTTAGCGGTGGTGGCGAAATATCGGCCTGCTCTTGCTGTTTCAGGTCGCGCCAGATAAGGTAAAAAGCAACACCCAAAAAAACGTAAAGAATGGCCGTGGCGGTCAAACGTAATCCAAACAGAGTCCACTCCAGATTCACCACTTCTCCTATTTTGCCGCCAACGCAGGTACGTAATCGGCTGTTATTTTAATGGAACCTGGTTTGATGGTTTCATCTTGTTCCAACAAGACCCGTAACGGTCCGGCAAATTGCCAGTTTGTTTCAGCGGCCAAGCTGGAAAGGTAGGTGTAGAGTTCGGTCACAATAGCATCACAGTTCGATGTTTTGACCAGTTGGGCATAATCAGCCGAATTGATCAATATCTGATAATGATTAGGGATTAAATCATGGCCGCGCCCATTTTGTCGGCCCTCCTCAATAGCCAGGGCCAGTTGGTCGGTCAGATCGGCCGGATGCAGTTGCGGCTGAAAGAGACGCTGGAACGGCACTTCAATCAGCCGTTGGGCCAATCTTTCAAAACGGTCTAGCTGGTTCATAGTTCAATTATAACGCAGGCGGAAAGAATAGGAAAAGTTTTGGCGCCAAATATCTTTTTTTGCAAAACCCGAAATTCTCATCACAAATGGTACAAATAGACGAATGTTTTTCTAACCCTAAAATAACCTGAGTTCGGAAAAAGGTGACAGTCACTTCAAAAAGTGGCAAATCAAGTTGATTTTATCCATTAATCGCGGTAAAAATCACCAAAAGTGACTGTCACCTACAAAGGGTTCCGGGAGCAACCCTTTCAGATGAGGGAACGTGTCAATCGAGTGGGGCAGATGCAGCGCCTCCACAAACCGTTCCTGAAATTCTGGCTGAGCCGCGGTTTCCACGTACTCAATCCAGCGAGCCAATTCGCGCGCCCGCTGACGCCGCTCCCGGCTCAGTAAACACAACACCGCCCCATCTCCCGCCGAGTTGCCAACCGGATAAACGTTGTCCAGATCACAATCCGGAAAAAGGCCAATCACCATCGCCCGTTGTTTGTCGATGTGCGTGCCAAAACCTCCGGCCAGTAACACCCGTTCAACCTGGTCAACCCCGCGGCGATCCATCAGGATTTTGGCCCCGGTATAGAGCGCGCTTTTGGCCAGTTGAATGGCCCGGATGTCACGCTGGGTGATGACAATTTCCCTGCCGCTTGAGGTTTGCGCTGCCGTGGCCACCACATATTCCCTCGTCCGCCCGCTAATACGCACGTTGGGGGAGGGCGTCTCGTGCGCAAATTTGCCATCGGGGCCAATGATACCGGCAACCAACAACTCGGCCACCAAATCAATCATGCCCGAGCCACAAATACCGGCGGCCTGGATTTTTTCATCCGGCATTTCGTCGCTCCAGCGGTCGTGGCCGATCACCTTAAAGCGCGGGGTCAATGTCTGCGGGTCAATCCGCACCTGCTCAATGGCTCCGGCAGCGGCCCGCATGCCGTGTGTAATTTCGCCGCCCTCAAAGGCCGGCCCGGTAGGGCTGGAGGCCGAGAGCAGACGATCTTTGTTGCCCACCAAAATTTCGGCGTTGGTGCCGATGTCCACAATCAGATGGATGTCGTCCTGAATATGCGGCGACTCGGCAATGACCACCCCCATATTGTCCGCGCCCACATAACCGGCCTCGGCGGGCAGAATGTGCAGGTTGGCCCCCAACCCAACCTCAAGGCCCAAATCGCGAGCTTTCAGATCAATGGCATCGTTGGTAACCAGGGGAAAGGGAACACGTCCCAGCGGGGTTGGGTCAACCTGCAATAACAGGGCTATCATCACCGTGTTGCCCACGATCACCAGTTCGGTCACGTCCTCCGGCTGGAGTTTGGCCGCCCGAGTCGCCCGTTTGACCAATCTCGACAACGCCTCGATAATGGCGATGTGCATTTTGTCGAGACCGTCCGCATTCATCGTGCAGTAACTGATGCGACTCATCAGGTCTTCACCGTAGGTGGTTTGGGGATTCATCATTGCCTCGGTGGCCAGCATGGCGCCGGTGCGCAGGTCCACCAGGTGTCCGGCAACCGTGGTCGTACCCAGATCGATGGCCATACCATACGCACCTTCGGCGTAACCCGGCTGCACTCGCACCACTTCCCGGTCGTTCCACAGGGTCACAGTAACCTCGTATTCGCCTTTTTGCAGGACATCCTGTAATCCACGCAAAGCAAAGAAATCAATCTGCAGATTCTGGAGGTGATGGGTTTCTTGCAGGGCCACCTTCAGACGTTCCCAGTCGCCGAGGTGGTTGTCGTTTAAATCCGGACGTTTAACTTTGACAAAATACTGGCGAATAGCAGGGTCAAGCTCCACCGCCCGAACAGTCGCGCTTTTGCGCACAATCTGCTTGCGGGCCTGGCTCTCCTCCGGCACGTTGATGACCAGATCGCCCTGCACCCGGGCGGTACAGGCAAGCCGGTAATCGCCTGGATCGCGGCGACGTTTCTGCCAGTATGCCAATTCTCCGTCCGAGAGCGGCGAGATATTTTCCTTTTGCGACACAATGCCGTACTTCTGAAAGTCGCCCGCCTCAATCAGCACCTTACACTTACCACAAGTTTGCTGGCCGCCGCAGATACTCTCGATTTCTACGCCCAATTCGCGGGCGGCGTCGAGCAGGGTTTGACCCTCCAATGCATATCCCTGCCGGCCGGAGGGTTGGAAAACGATCAAATGTTGGTTTTGGGAGTCGTGGGTCATAGCCACCGCCACTTTTGACAAAAATAAAGCCCACCAATGGCGAGCTTACACAGGGCATTGTCACAAGCCAGGTAATATTATACCACCACTATCCAAACCACCCAATACTTCGCTCTGTTAAAAAAATGTGCTATACTTATGTCCATTGAGGCGAACAAATGAGGCAACAATCTGAACTCACCATCATCGGTGGGGGGCTGGCTGGGACAGAGGCAGCCTGGCAGGCTGCGCAGCGGGGTGTATTAACCTATCTATACGAAATGCGACCTGCTCGCCAGACTCCGGCCCACGTAACCGACCGACTGGCCGAATTGGTGTGTAGCAACTCGTTGGGTAGTGACGTACCTCATCGTGCGCCGGGTTTGCTCAAAGCCGAAATGCGCCGCCTGGATTCGTTGATTATGCAGGCAGCCGCTGCCGCTGCCGTTCCTGCGGGCGGCGCTCTGGCCGTAGACCGCGAGAAGTTTGCCGGGGGCGTGACCCGGCGTATCGAGGCTCATCCCCTTATTGAAGTTTTTCGGGAAGAGGTCACCAAAATTCCCGATACGCCCACCATCATCGCTACCGGCCCGTTAACCTCCGACGCCCTGGCCCGGGAGATCGCGGCCCTATCGGGTGAACAGCATCTCTATTTCTACGACGCGGTATCACCTATTGTCGAGGTTGAGTCTGTCAACATGGATATCGCCTTCCGGGCCAGTCGCTACGGGCGCGGTGAGCGGGAAGAAGGGGATTACCTGAACTGTCCCTTTACCCGAGCGGAGTATGAGGCGTTTGTCAAGGCACTCGTATCAGCAGAACAAATTGAACTGAAACAATTTGAAAAAGAGGATGAGAATTTCTTTGAAATGTGCCTGCCTATCGAAACCCTGGCCCGGCGCGGCGAACAAGCCCTGGCCTTTGGCCCGATGCGGCCCGTGGGTTTGGTTGACCCGCATACCGGCCGTCGACCCTATGCCGTGTTGCAACTCCGACAGGACAATTTGGCCGGAACGTTGTACAATATGGTTGGCTTTCAAACCAATCTAAAATGGAGCGAGCAACGCCGCGTGTTTCGGCTGATTCCCGGCCTGGAAAACGCCGAGTTTATGCGCTATGGCATGATGCACCGCAATACTTACCTCAACGCGCCGGCCCTATTGGAGCCAACCATGCAATGGCGCACCCGCCCTGATCTTTTTTTTGCCGGGCAGATTACGGGCATGGAGGGCTATGTGGGCAATGCTGCCACCGGGCTACTGGCCGGAGTCAATGCGGCCCGGCTGTTACGTGGTCAGTTGCCAACCATATTACCCCACACCACAATGTTGGGGGCGTTGTGCCATTACATCACCCGCGCCGAGACCAAAGATTTTCAGCCAATGAAGGCCAACTTTGGCCTGTTGCCGCCTCTCGAACAAAAGGTTCGAAACAAACAGATGCGTTATCAGCTCTACACCGAGCGAGCACTCAAAGATTTGAACGAGGTCATTGAGCGAGAGGGGTTGAAAGAAATAGAGGTGAGAGAAATCGCTTGAAAACGGGATACGCAATACAAATTGAAATTTTTGGCCGCATCCATCTACGGAGCGTATTATGAAAAACAAACGCCTGGCCCAATGGCTGCAAGACCATCTCGAAATGCTGGGCCACATTGACGACGAAAAAGATAATACCTTTCACGTGGCCCTGTACGAGAGCATCATCGATGTGGCCTTAAACGATGAAACACGCATGCTTAACTCGGTTTTGGAGAGCGCGGCGGCGCATGCCGTTGCCATAGGCCGTGAGTTGACCGACTTACTGGATGTCTCCCAGCGACTGCGGTCACGCATCTGGGAGCGCATCGGTGAGGAAATCGATCCCGAACCGGCTTTCGCCATGCTGTCAGACCTCGATACCATTTTTGTCCACATCACCCGGGTCACCATCGATACCTACCAGGAAGGCACCAAATTGGCCCTTGCCGCCAGAGCCTCAGAAATCTCTCGCCTGTATACCGACTCGGAACAAAAGGTGATGGAATACGCCGCCGAAGTCGTCCGGGCTAACCGCGAACTGGCCCAACTGGAACAGGCCAAAACCGACTTCATCAGTATTGCAGCCCACGAACTAAAAACCCCGCTCACCCTTATCCAGGGTTACGTTAACATCTTGAGCGATCTGCAACTTGGCGACCAGGCCGCATCGTTGGCCGGGGGCATCAATCGGGGTGCGGAACGGATGGGGGTTATCATCAATGATATGCTCGACCTATCGGCCCTGGATATGAACACCCTCATCTTGATCATTGAGACGGTCAACCTAAAGCGAACCCTGGGGTTAATTGTTGACCAACTGCAGAGCTCCCTGACCGAACGGAATCAAACCGCCGAGGTTAACTTGAATACCTTGCCGGAGATCGAGGCCGACGGACGCCGGTTGCATCAAATTTTTAAGCACATCCTCTACAATGCCATCAAATACACCCCCGACACGGGACACATCACCATCACCGGCCAGGAAGTAGCCCCTACCAGAACCAAACCTGCCTGTGTCCAGATTACCATTGCCGATACCGGTGTTGGTATTGCCCCCGAAGACCGCGAGAGAATCTTTGAAAAATTCTATCGGGTGGGTGACTCTGACCTGCACTCAACGGGTCAAACTAAGTTTATGGGCGCCGGGCCGGGACTGGGCCTGGCCATTGCCAAAGGGCTGGTAGAAGCTCACGGCGGCGAAATCCACGCCGAAAGTCCCGGCTTTGACATGAAAAACTTCCCTGGCAGCCGGTTCGTTGTCACCCTGCCGGTAAACGTAAGGCCTCGCCCTGGTATCCAGATCGAGCGAATCACTCGGCCAAAACTTGAAGAAGCTCAGGAGACGGAAGCCGATCACGCATGAAACCTGCCCAACGCGCCCAACATTTACCGGCTTACTTTTTTGCCACGCTCAACCAACGTCTTGCCGCTCTGCAAACCGAAGGCGCAGACGTTATCAGGCTCGATGCCGGCAGCCCCGATATGCCTCCGGCGCCTTTTTTGCTCGACATCCTGAAAGGCAGCACCGACGACCCAACCAAGCACAACTATGGCGGCTACGCCGGACAGCCGCACCTGCGCCGGGCAATTGCCCACTATTACCGCCAACGTTTTGATGTACAGTTGGCCGACGACGAACTGGTGCCCCTCATCGGCTCCAAGGAAGGCGTGGTCAATTTGCACCTGGCCTGGCTGGACCCCGGCGACCTGTCGCTTGTTCCCGACCCTGGTTATCCCAGCTACTACTTCGCGCCGATGCTGGCCGGTGGTCGTCCTGAACGGTTTGACCTGCTACCGGAACGCGGCTGGCTGCCAAACCTTTCCGCCATTCCCGTTAAAACAGCCCGGCCCGCCCGCTTGCTCTGGCTCAACTACCCTAACAACCCCACCGGCGCTACGGCCACTCTGGACTTTTTTGCCGAGGCGGTTGACTTTTGCCGCCAATACGACCTCCTTCTCTGCCACGATGCCCCCTACACCGATGTGACCTTTGACGGCTGCACCGCGCCCAGCGTGCTGCAAGTGCCGGGGGCCAAAGAAGTTGCCATTGAATTCAATTCGCTCTCCAAAACCTACAATATGGCCGGTTGGCGGGTGGGGATGGCGGTGGGCAATCCTGTGGCCATCAAAGCCCTGGCCACGGTCAAAACCCAAATCGACTCCGGCATTGCCAAACCGATTCAGGATATGGCCGCCGCCGCCCTTACCGGCGATCAAAATTGGCTGGTCGAACGCAACGCCGTTTACCAGCAACGCCGCGACCTGTGCTTGACAACACTGAAGAAACTCGGCCTTAAAGCCAATCCGCCCCAAGGCGCTCTATACGTCTGGTTCCGCACGCCCCCAGGCTACACCTCGCTCGACTTCCATCATCTGCTCCTGGAAAAAGCACACCTCTCCGTCACTCCCGGTCACATCTTTGGTAAAAATGGCGAGGGTTGGATACGTCTCTCCATCGCCACCAAAACTGAGCGGCTAAAGGAGGCCTTGACCCGGCTGGAACATACCCTGTTGCTGACTCGTTGATTTGTTGACTCGCCGATTCCTATGATAACCTCAAGTCAAAACCCCCGTATCATTGAAGCCCGCAAATTAACCCGGCGCAAACACCGCCTCCGGCAGAATCGATTTCTGGTGGAGGGGCTGCAATTGCTGGGTCTGGCCGTGGACATGATGAAAACTGCTCCGGCCGGTCGCAAAATTGTCCCCCAGGAACTCTTCTACTGCGAAGACCTCTTCACCGGCCCAACAGCCCCGCGTCTGGTGGTACAATTGACGGAGGCCGGTGCCCAGGCTGTTCCAGTGGCCCCCCGCGTTTTAGACACCCTCTCCAGCCGTGACATCTCGCAAGGACTCGCCGCCACCTTTGCCCTGGCCGAGTTAGAATGGTCGCTGGTCGAACTCGAGACGGGCCTCAATCAATCCACCAACGGCCTGGTGCTAATTCTCGACAAACTGCAAGACCCCGGCAACCTGGGCACTCTTATCCGCACCGCCGACGCCGTCGGCGCGCGAGCCATCATCTTGCTGGAACCCTGCGTGGACCCTTTTGATCCCAAATCCGTGCGGGGGACCATGGGGTCTATTTTTACGGTTCCTTTCGCCCGCCTCAAAAATACCAACGAACTCTGGCCGTGGCTCACCAAACTGGGCTATCGCCCGGTTGGCGCCGACGCGCCTCGGGGGCGCACCGTCTGGCAAAGCAACGTTCTGGCCGGGTCGGTCGCCATGGTGCTGGGCAACGAGGCGCGCGGTCTCGATGCAAAGTTGCACGCTCACCTGGCCGATTACGTCAGTCTGCCCCTACTCGGCCACGCCGAAAGCCTTAATGTCGCGATTGCCGGGGGTGTGTTGATGTATGAATGGTTGCGTCTGAATAATCCCCACGCCTGAATTTACAGCAAACCAGAGAATCTATATAATAGGCAAATTCAAACCGTTTTATCCAGAAAGGAATTTCTTACACTATGGCGATCAATCTTCGCAATCGGAATTTTGTCAAACTCCTCGATTTTACCCCGCAAGAGATTATGTTCTTGCTTGACCTATCTAAAAATCTCAAAGCAGCCAAGTACGGCGGTTACGAACAACCACGTTTGACGGGAAAAAACATCGCTCTGATTTTCGAAAAAACCTCTACCCGCACCCGCTGCGCCTTTGAAGTGGCCGCCTACGACCAGGGCGCGCACGTCACCTACCTGGGGCCAAGCGGCTCGCAGATTGGACACAAAGAGTCGATGAAGGATACCGCCCGCGTATTGGGCCGGATGTACGACGGCATCGAGTATCGCGGTTTTTCGCAAAAAATATGTGAGGAATTGGCGCAGTATGCCGGTGTGCCGGTCTGGAACGGCCTGACCGACGAGTTTCATCCCACCCAAATTTTGGCCGACTTGCTGACGATGATAGAACACAGCCCCAAACCTCTCAACAACATTTCGTATTGTTATCTGGGCGACGCCCGCTTTAATATGGGTAACTCGCTGCTGGTGGGTGGCGCCAAAATGGGAATGGACGTGCGGCTGGCCGCGCCCAAAGCCTATTGGCCCAACGAGGCGCTGGTCAAACAATGCCAGAAAATCGCAAAGCAAACCGGAGCAAAGATCACCCTGGCCGAAGATGTAGCCGATTGTGTCAAAGGCGTCGATTTTCTTTACACCGACGTGTGGGTTTCGATGGGCGAGCCGAAAGAAGTATGGGCCGAGCGGGTTGAGTTACTCACGCGGTATCAGGTTGACAAAAAAGTGGTGGCAATGACGGGCAATTCAAACGTTAAATTTATGCACGATCTGCCCGCTTTCCATAACCGCGAAACAACCATCGGCGAGGAAGTTTATCAGGAATATGGGCTGGAGGCAATGGAAGTGACCGACGAGGTGTTTGAGTCGGATTACTCCATTGTGTTTGACCAGGCCGAAAACCGGATGCATACCATCAAAGCGGTGATGGTAGCCACCCTGGGAAATTGAAATCTTCTGGATTTTAGCTCGGCCGACGTCGCTAACCCGGCCTCGATCACCGTAACGATCCACGCCACATCATAGCGCACCCGGTTCAGGCAGCGCGCTGACCGGTGATATTATTGTGTCTAGTACGACAATGTTAATAACCAACCTACCGGCGAGCGGGAGGTATTAGGAAGCCCCCCAGAGGGGGGCAAAAAGAAGGTCAACGTTACAACTCAGTTTTTCAACTTCAGTGGCCAACAGTTCATTCAACGTACTCTTAACGCTGAACGGGTCGACGCACTTTCCCCGGCGTCACTGGTCAGGCCGGAGGTGGTCAGGGAAAATGTCGCCCGCGTCCGAATATCTTGGGAGGAGCTACCCACCAAAACTTCAAACTCACCGGCCTCGGCGACCCAACTCTTTTGCTTGGGGTCGTACAAGGTTAGATCCCCTCGGCCACCAAATCACCAACTTCGGTGGTGGAGTAGCCCATCCTGCCGGCGGCCATGCTCTTGAGTCTGTGGGCGGTCACATTCATGATGGACTTTTCAATGGCGTCGGCGGCCCCGGTTTCACCCAGGTAATCCAGCATCATCCCGCCACAGGCAATGGCGGCCAACGGATTGATGACGTTTTTGCCGGTGTACTTGGGGGCCGACCCGCCGATGGGTTCAAACATGCTTACCCCTTCGGGGTTGATGTTGCCGCCGGCGGCAATGCCCATACCGCCCTGGGTGATTGCGCCCAGGTCGGTGATGATGTCGCCAAACATATTGCCGGTGACAATCACATCGAACCACTCCGGGTTTTTAACCATCCACATGCAGGTGGCATCTACGTGGTAATAATCGCGTTTGATGTCGGGATACTCGGCCTGGCCGATTTCGTGGAAAGCTCGCTCCCACAGGTCGTACACATAGGTGAGCACGTTGGTTTTGCCGCACAGGGCCAGGGTGTTGGTTTTGTTACGTCTACGGGTATACTCAAAAGCGTAGCGCAAACAGCGCTCCACCTGAAACCGATTGTAAACCATACTCTGCACCGCCACCTCCTGCGGCGTGCCTTTCATCGAGATGCCGCCAACGCCGGTGTAAATACCACCCGTATTCTCCCGGACCACCACGTAATCAATATCTGCCGGCCCTTTGTCTTTTAGCGGGGTTTCGACGCCCGGATATAGCTTGACCGGGCGCAGATTAATGTACTGGTCCAATTCAAACCGCAACCGCAACAAAATTCCCTTTTCCAGGATGCCGGGTTTCACCTCCGGGTGGCCAATGGCGCCCAGAAAAATAGCGTCAAACCGGCGCAGTTCATCGGGCGCGGAGTCGGGCAGCACCTCGCCGGTGCGCAAATAGCGGTCGCCGCCAAAATCAAAGGTGGTGAAGTTTAGCTTAAAGCCAAACTTGTCCGCGGCGGTTTGCAACACTTTGACCCCTTCATGGACCACTTCAGGGCCGGTGCCGTCGCCGGGTAACACGGCGATGTTATAAGTTTTGTTACTCATGGTCATTCCTTTCCTTGTTCAGAGAAACTTAAGCGATGGGGGCGCAAAGCCGCAAGGTCTTTGCGACGAAGTTTTCATTATCATACCGATGAATGAAAATGCAAAATCAAAGATGCAACCCGGCGTGAAAAGCTACGTCAAAGTCACCTGCACTTCCATCTGGCTCTTTCCGGCTGGCGGCAAGGGCACCACCTGGCCCTCAATCGGTTGACCAGCCACGGTCAGGGTGACGGAATTACCCGGCCCTGTACGTGTCACTTTGATTTTATAAGTCACCCCTCGAAAAATCCGGGTAACCTCAAACCCGGGCCAAGCTTGAGGGATGACCGGCGCGATTTGCAGCCCTAGATAGGTTGGCCGAATCCCCAAAATCCACTGGGTGATGGCCACGTAATTCAAGGCCGCCGTGCCGCTGAGCCACGAATTTTTGGCCTCGCCGTGGGTGGGCGCATCCTTTCCGGCAATCATTTGCACGTATATGTACGGCTCGCAGCGATGGATGTGGCTAATCTCCTCCCGCGCCGAGGGATTGATGCGCAGGTAATACTCATGGGCTTGGTCGCCGTTACCCAGCATTGTTTCGGCGATCATTATCCAGGGATTATTGTGGCAGAAGATACCGGCATTTTCTTTGTAGCCCGGCGGGTAGGAGGAAATCTCGCCCAAGTGCAAATAATATTGCGAATAAGCCGGTTGGTGCAACACAATGCCGTGCGGCGTAGCCAGATGCTC
>JAFGNV010000118.1 GCA_016926805.1 Anaerolineae bacterium | reverse complement strand
CATGTCATTCTGAACGAAGCAAAGCGGAGTGAAGAATCCCCAAAAATTCTATTGGCAAGTCCACGTTTTAGGGATTTTTCGCTCCCTTTGGTCGCTCAAAATGACATGTTTGCGTAAGTCCTGAAGTATTTCTACAAATGTGACATTGTCGAAGTATTTAGATATTTGGCCCAACCCCGCCTTGGTGATAGAATAACAATCCGTTGTTTTCCTTTGTCTTATCTCAACTTTCAGAAATATGTAGAAAAAACCAACCCTATCCACGCTGATGAGACTGAGCCAGACCCGGAATCTATCAAATCAAAAACTGTGGTTGGTGGGGTGCTTGATTGGTTTGACCATTGCTTGCGGTAGGTTACAACCAGCCCCGGCAGGAGTCATATCAGCCACCCGCACCACTCTACCCACTTTTACGTTTACCCCCACCTCTACCCCGCCCCCTTTATTCACCTCGACCCCTTTGCCCACGGCCACGCCCCTGCCAACCGATACTCCCCCCTCAACCTTTACCCCTGCACCTACTGCAACGTCCCTATCTACCGCGACGCCGGTTGTGATTGCCCCCCTTCCCACGGCCACGCCCGAGCCTGCGCCAACCGATACGCCAACCGTCACCCCCACGCCGGAGCCGGTCATCAAATATGTGTTGGCCAACACGCAGCGTGAGTTCAATTGTGATTACACCGCCATTTATGGGACGGTCAAAAATGCCAACAATTTTGGCCTGCCAGGCGTGACGGTACGGGCGCTGGGGATCAAAGGCACCGGGGGAGATTTTATTGGCCCAACCGATGCTGAGGGCAATTATGAAATTTTTCGCATACCTCTGGCCCAGTTACAGGCCGGGCAGTGGGCCATTATGGTTATGGAGAATGGCTTAGAAGTATCGGAACGATTCCATTGGGCTTCTACCCCTGTTTGTCAAAGTGACGATACGGGTCATAGTCAGGTCTTGCGAGTTGATTGGAAACTTGTGGAGTAGTTGTTCAATTCCCCCTCTCGATGAAAATTTCCGCCCGACGGGGTTGGCCAATCGTGCGTTTCAAAAAGAGGTTGCCGACTCCGGGGCGGGTGTCCCATTGGTCATTGGCCTGGAACAACTGGCTACCCGGTTCACCCTCCACCTGCCGGACCAAATGAGCCGCCGGGTACGACAAGCCACCGCGGCGGCCAGTCTGTCCAAAATCAATTGCGGAGAGAGGCCATGAAATTCAAGCTTGCTACAGCGCAATTGTTTGTCCCCGACGGGTTGCCGGGGGAAGCGGCGTTAGCGCGAACCACCCACTTGGCCGTCGGCGCGCACCAGGACGATCTGGAAATTATGGCCGTTGACGGCATTCTCCAATGTTTTCAAAAAGAGGACAAATGGTTTACCGGCGTGGTGGTCACCGATGGTCGCGGTTCGCCCCGCAGTGGCTTGTACGGCGCTTACACCGATGATCAGATGGGGGCCGTACGGAACAAAGAACAAAAGAAAGCCGCTATCATCGGTGGTTATAGCGCCCAGGTTTTGCTCAATTATCCCGGCAGCGCAATCAAGGAGGGGTCAAACAAACAGCCGGTTGACGACTTGGTTCAGATATTGCAGACAGCCCAGCCGGCGGTGGTTTACACGCACAACCTCGCCGACAAGCACGAGACGCACGTGGGAGTTGCCCTGAAGGTCATCGAAGCCATTCGTCGCCTGCCCGCAGCGGAACGCCCCCAACACCTCTACGGCTGCGAAGTTTGGCGGGACCTGGATTGGCTGCTGGACGAAGACAAGGTCGCTTTTGACTGTTCGGCTCAGGAAAATCTTCAAATGGCCTTGGTCGCTGTGTTCGACTCACAGGTGAGCGGCGGCAAACGCTACGACCTGGCCAGCATGGGCCGCCGCCGGGCGCATGCCACCTATCACGCCCCCCACGCCACGGATGTGACCACCGGAATGGTTTTTGCCATGGATCTAACCCCGTTAATCAAAGATCCAACCCGGGATATTTCCTTGTTTGTACAGGCATTCATCCATCGGTTGGCGCAGGATGTCGTGGAGAGACTTGGACGATTACAGTAAAACTGAAGTTTTTGCCCTAACTCACCGGCCAGCCATCCGCCAGCAAAAAACAAAACCGCAGCGGAGAAAGGAGAGAACCTGCGATGGCTAATACAGTGAGCAAATCGAATCTGCAACAGGAAATCGAAGAACAACCCCACATCGCGCAACGATTTCTGGAGAGGGAGTTGCCAGCCGTCAACGAGGTTGCCGAAGCCATTCGAGAACGCGCGCCCCGGTTCATCGTTTTTGCCGCCCGGGGCAGCTCCGACAACGCCGCGCGATACGGGCAATACCTGTTTGGGGCGACCAATCGCCTGACGGTGGCGCTGGCTACCCCGTCGCTTTTCACCCGCTACCGGCAACCTCCCAACGTGGAAGACGCCCTCATTCTGGGTATTTCCCAATCCGGCCAGCCGCCCGACATTGTGGCCGTGCTGGAGGAAGGCCAGCGTCAGGGCGCCCTGACGGTAGCCGTAACCAATAACCCCGGCTCGCCGCTCGCGGCCACGGCGGATTACACCCTCCGCTTATGGGCCGGACCGGAGCAAAGCATTGCCGCTACCAAAACCTACACCGCCTCGTTGCTGGCCCTGGCCAGCCTGAGCACTGCCCTGGCCGGGGACAAACAGCGAGCGCAGTTGTTGAAAACCGTGCCCGACCTGATGGCTAACGTCATCGACTCGGCTCCGGTTATCATCGAGGCCGTGGAGCGGTATCGTTATATGAACGAGTGTGTCGTCATCAGTCGTGGTTACAACTACAGCACGGCCTTTGAAATTGCTCTCAAACTCAAAGAGTTGACCTACGTGTTGGCCGAACCTTACTCCTCTGCCGATTTCCAGCACGGGCCGCTGGCGCTGGTGGAACATGGTTTTCCGGTGCTGGCCGTGGTGGCGGAGGGCGACACGGCCCCGGAAATGCTAGATTTTCTGCGCCAATTGCGCGAGCGTGAAGCCGAACTGGTGGTCATTTCGGCCCTGGATGAAGCTTTGGCGTTGGCGCAAACCCCGCTGCCAATTCCGGCCGGTATGCCAGAGTGGTTGTCGCCGCTGGTGGCGGTGATGCCGGGGCAAATCTTTGCCTGGGGACTCACCCTGGCCAAAGGCTTTGACCCTGATCATCCTCGAGGTTTGCGAAAAGTCACTTTAACTCGCTAGCGATGATGGCATAACCAACAATGACCGCAATCTATCAACACGTTTACCTCTCGCCTCATTTTGACGACGCTGCGCTTTCTTGTGGCGGCGCTATTCACCAACAAACCCGGAGCGGGCAAAAGGTTCTGGTGGTGACAATTTGCGCTGCGCCGCCTCCGTCAAATGTCTCCCTCTCGCTTTTTGCCCGGGCACTCCACGCCAGCTGGGGCAATCCCGACGACATTGTCGCCACCCGCCGTGCCGAAGATCGGGCTTCTATGGCAATTTTGGGAGCCGATTACCTGTGGCTAGATTTTGTCGATTGCATCTACCGGGGAAATCCTGAAAAAGGCGAGTGGTTTTACCTCAACAATGATGACCTCTTTGGCCAGGTTCACCCCGCCGATCTGGCGCTGGTCGACAAAATTGTCCAGGCGGTAGTCGAACGGATTCCTAAAAAAAAGACGACCGTCGTTTATGCACCGTTGAGCATTGGCCACCACGTGGACCACCAGTTAACTCACGCCGCCGCCTGGCAACTACAACAGCGAGGCTGGCCGGTGGTTTTTTTCGAGGATTATCCTTATGTCGATTCGGAGCGATTTGTCGGTTGGAATCTGGAGGTCGTTCTGGCCCACTTGCGCCAGATGAACCGACATTTAAAACCCCGCTTGCAGACCTTCTCAGAGAAAGATTTGCAGGCCAAGGTTGATAGTATCCGCGCCTACGCTTCGCAACTGGTAGCGCTTTTTAACAGCGAGATGGAGATGGCAGAGCGCGTCCGTGGTTATGCCGGGCAGGTAGGTGAGGGGCGAGCGGCGGAGAGAATCTGGTTACCAAGCAGCACACCACGTAAGTTGTGAGTATGTTTACAATGTCACATTTGAGGATGATGGTTGCAGTTATTCAACTGTAACGGGTCATTCACCGAGTTAACTCGGCTAATTATTGGTTACAGTTTTGAAACTGTAACCATCAGGCGAGTACTTTGGTGCTCTTTTGAAGCCCTTACTTATCATCAACCACAACCCAAACCAAAAACCGGACAGGGGAGAAAGCATTCTCCGGTTAGGCTTCTTTGGAGACTTATCCGTGACAAAACAACTTATTATTCCCCCATTAATGCCCCAAACTGCGCCCACAAAGACGGGCCTAAAATCAACAACCCCACCATTACTGCGGTGATGGCAGAAACCAAAACAGCTCCAGCCGCCACGTCTTTGACAATTTTTACCTGGGGGTCAAACTCTGTGGTTGCATAATCCATCGCGGCTTCGGCCACGGTGTTGAGCATTTCTGTGGCCACTACAAAGCCCATGGTGAGGACGATAACGGCCCATTCGGTAAAGCTCAGTTTTAGCCACAGGCCCAACATCAAAATGAGGCAGGCGATGCCCAGATGAATCTGGGCGTTACGCTGAGTTTTGAAGGTATGCCATATTCCGGCAAAAGCATATTGAAAACTCTGAATCCGGCTGATTTTCCGCAAGACAGGTAACCTTTAAGTCTCTGTAGGCTGCACGTGGGCCAGTCCCAACTCGACCATAATTTGCTGCTGCATGGCCCACATTTCACGTTTGTCACGCGGGGTATGGTGATCAAACCCCAACAGGTGAAGTGCTCCATGTACAGTTAACAACATGACTTCCTCCAGCGTGGCGTGACCGGCAGCCTGGGCTTGTGTCTCGGCTATTGGATAGGCAATAATGACGTCGCCCAGATGGGTTGCCGCCTCTTCGTCGAGGGGAAAATCAGGGTCGGGAACAGGGGCAAAGGATAACACGTCGGTGGGGGCGTCGACGCCGCGGTATTGGCGGTTGAGTTGTTGCACCGTCTCATTGTCCGTAATCACCACCGATATAGTTTTAAGATCATTGCTGCCGGGCTTGGAGCCAAAATGAAGGGTTGTGGTCACCGCCTGTTTGAGCGGTTTGGGGGTGAGATTTGCCG
Source organism: Anaerolineae bacterium (assembly GCA_016926805.1). GTDB lineage: Bacteria > Chloroflexota > Anaerolineae > 4572-78 > J111 > JAFGNV01. The sequence goes on along the minus strand of JAFGNV010000118.1, from coordinate 13,553 downwards.
CAAACGGTTCGTCTATGTGAACGACAATTTCCACCTGGCCCTCCCTTACTCCCGGCGAACCAGGGGCATGGGCCGACTTTCGGTTTCGGCAGGGTGCAGCGACGATGGAGTTGACCGGGACGACATTGGTTTTGTGGCGATGGACGGTTTGCGACCGGGTGAAGGTTGAGACTTTTGAGTGGCGACATTTTCTTGTTTTGTCGCATCCTCATCTGCCTCGATTTGTTCAGGGTACTTGATGCGCGGATGGTGTATCCCCTGCAACATGTCAACAAAGGCCGTCCGGATTTGATGCAGATCGGCCATGGTTAGTTCGCACATATCAAGCTGTCCGGTGTTGAGTTTGTCGGCCATGGCCTGACCGACGATGTGGTCTACCTCTTCAGCGGAGTCAGGCTTGAGCGCGCGCACCGTTGTTTCTGACACGTCGGCTAACATCAAAATTCCAGTTTCTCTGGTCTGCGGGATGGGGCCGGGGTAACGAAAATGCGTTTCGTCTACCTGAACATTCTTTTCCTCGGCGGCCTTGAGAGCCTGATGAAAAAAGTACCGCACCAGGCTGGTGCCATGATGCTGGGCAATCCCATCCTTAATTACTTTCGGGAGTCGATATTTCTGCACCAGGTCCAGGCCATCTTTAACGTGGCTAATAATAATTTGCGCGCTAATCTGTGGCTCAAGTTTTTCGTGAACGTTAACCCCTTCACGTTGATTCTCGATAAAGAAGTAAGGTCGCTGGATTTTGCCAATATCGTGGTAGTAGGCCATGACCCGCACCAGTAACGCATTTGCCCCAATACGTTCCGCGGCCTGTTCGGCCAGATTCCCCACCATCAGGCTATGTTGATAGCTGCCGGGTGCTTTTAACAGGAGTTGGCGTAGCAGTGGATGCGTTGGTCGCCCCAGATCCATAAGCTGAAGGGAAGTGGTGATCCCCAGTACATTACCAATGGCAAACAATCCAATTAGTACCAGAGCCAACGATATGAGGCCATTGCCTCCACCTTGCGCCAAGATGAGGAGTAAACTGGCAAGATTATCTGGGGCAATTGAGTCCAGATTAAAAATAAGCAAGACACCAACATTAATAATACTCACGTAGACCGCACCCAACAACAAATCATTGACTCGTTGTCCTCTACCCAAAACCAAGGCGCCCGCCCAACCGCTAAAAATGAGGTAAATCACAAGCGCGGTTGTATTGTCAGAGGTAAGATAACCGGCCAGAAAGGCCAGAACGGTGGTTAAAATAAAAGCAAGCTGGGCATCGATTACAATGACGGTTATCATCGTGAGGGCGGCAACAGGATACAGATAGGCCAGACCGGCATAGGGGATCATGAATTTGGCCGCAGCAACAAAAATTAACAATAAGAGCGCCAGCAAGGTCAGTCGTTTAGTATTCATTAACGCGCCTGGCGCATATTGAACCAGATAAACGCTTACGATAATGGTGATAAACAGCATAAGAAAGGCCGGCGCGATAAAATCCTGGGTCCAGCTTGTTTGGGGTTGCCGCAAACTGCGTAACACCTCAAGTGCTTCTTTTTCTCTAGGGCCAATAATCTGACCCGCCGAGATGATGGATTCGCTCTTTTCAAACTTAACTTTTACCGGTTCAACGGCATTAACCGCGGCCTGTCGTTCGGTTTCGGTTCGGGCCTCGTCGGGAAAGGTGTTGGGTTTTAGCAGGTCTTCGGTGATATCGACAATAACGTTGGCATATTCATCCGGCGTGTCCAGCGAAATGAATGTCGGCAATTGGCGACGCATCGTGGTCACCTGATTCTCTCTGATTTCGCCGCGCATGGCCTGATTCAAAACGGCCAATGCTTCTTGACGGGTTTTAGACCAGTTATTATCATCAATAATCAGGATTTGATCGACCACGATATCCGAGAGGGTCAGATCAGGAATGGCCGCAATCCATTCAGATTTTTCTACCAGCGAACCATAGGGGTCGGCTCTGATGGTTTCGAGGTAATCGAATATTTCTCGCAGGCGTTCCACCTGTTGTCGGGCAACCTTGGGATCGGGGCGGGTGTAGATGGTTGAAACAGATTTATATTTCTGTTCCCGTTCCGCCTGTGTCCGAATTTCGCTGACGTATTCAAATTGTTGGGGGGCCAGAATATCTCCAGGTGCCACCTGGCCTGCATCCAGGTCTTCAATCACATCCTCGGCGGGCGCAAATTCATAAACCAAAATAAAAATACTCGTCGCGAGAAATACCAGAGCGATTAATAGTCCCCCCCAAAGATAACGACCCGATATTAGGCCTTGATGTCCGGCCCTTCGGCCGCCTTTACCCTGGATCATGGCTGGTTTAGAAGCTCGCGTACAATCTGATTAACTATCTTGCCGTCGGCCTGACCTTGCATTTCGGCCATCAACTGTTTCATTACCTGTCCTATTCCTTTCATATCAGTAATGCCCAGGTCTGCAATTACTTTCTTCGCTTTTACTCTAATTTCCTCTTCAGACATCTGTTGCGGCAGATAACTTTCTAAGATAGCCAACTCGGCTTCTTCATTTTTAACCAAATCATCCCGTCTCCCCTTTTGAAACTCGGCAATCGAATCTCGACGCTGTTTAGCCTGTTTGGCAATTACCCCCTGTACGCCCCGATCATCGAGCGTTTCCCTGGCCTCGATCTCGGCATATCTGATGGCCGATTTTAAGGTACGAAGCGTCTGGGTGCGAAATTTATCACCGCCTTTCATTGCTGCTTTGAGATCATTGTTTATTTGCTCAACAAGACTCATTGGAGTGGCTCCTATCTTGAGTAAGTTTTTTTATCTCTACAATTATAGATTTAAGCAAAGGGGAGTCAAACAGCCGCTAAACAATCGTTGACCGGCACTACAAATCAAGTTTCTTACCAACAGCCACGTCAGAGGATATTTTTGAGGAAAGCAACATCGGATGGGCCGGGATTATCCCATCAACCGCATCTTGCGTCCACCCATTAGATGCAGATGCAAATGAAATACCTCTTGCCCGGCTTCCCGACCATTATTGATAACCAACCGATAACCCTGCTCAGCAATGCCTTCGTCTTTAGCCAATTTAGCCGCCAACAACAACAACCTGCCCAAAACAGCCTGGTCTGCTTCCGTCGCCTCGTTTAGCGAGGCCAGGTGCTGGTTAGTTACAATTAAAATATGCGTGGGCGATTGGGGGTTGATATCCTTAAAGGCCGTCATCTCGTCATCTTGATATAGTGGCGGGCCACCCACTTTTCCTGCAACAATTTTACAGAAAATACAATCTTCAGTCATATTCTCACTCCTAAGTTAAAGTCTGCCCCCACTTTTAATGGCTCAACTCCGCCGCCGGATCGTTGCGTAATAGTTGTAGGGCGTGAGGCAAAGCAGGCAAAAATATTACCGCTACAAATTCTCGGTGCTATCAATTAAACCCTGCCACGGCCCGTGAACGCCATCATCGGTTACGCCATAATAAACGTGGAGCGTCTCGTCGGGGTCACGCTGAACCAGGTCATACCGAGTCTGACCGGCCCGCTTATATTTTTTCCACAAACCGATGTCCCCCTGCCATTCAACTTTGTCAACATTCACCTTATTGGTTTCGTGCTCGGTGAGAGCGTATTGCCACAGTTTTCTGGCTGACTGTTTGGTTACGTTATGCACAATGTTGCCATTGCGCAAATCGCGCAGGCTGTAGTAATTCTGACCTTTCCGCGTCTCAATCAAGACAATTTCTACGCCGGTTTTGGGTTCAGGTGAAATATCCGTTTGGGTGGCCAGGTTGATCTCTGCCATTGGCATGGATACTTCCGGTTCGGCAACAACAACGTCACCCCTGGTTTGCAGATTCCGCTTCACCAGGGCCACAATCTCATCGCGCACGGCCAGGTTGCTATCCGTTTCGTCCCTCACATAAACTTTGTTCTCGTCAATAACGTAGGGCGGGTCTTCACCGATCGGCACTGAAATCTGCAAGACTTTTTTACCCTGGGTCTGATGTTCGTCAATTTCAATATCAAGCGGCGGGGTAATTTTCTTTTCAACTTCGCTGCGGATGGCCTTGGCCGCTTCGCCGGGCCTGGTTACGCCCGCTACTGGCTTTTTTAGATCGTCGGAGAGTCCCACAAAAATGGTTCCGCCATTGGCATTGGCAAAGGCACAAATGTCGCACAAAATGGCGTACAGGTTGCCGCCCTTGCGAGCTGGTGACTCGTAAAAGGATTGAACAATACTTGGGCCTTGTTGCCGGGCCGCCAAAATATGGTCGTAGGGTGCCTGCGACGAGCGGAAGGGGCGCGTTCTGGAGAAATCACTGCTCAAAAAAAGCGCCTTCAGCGCCTCAAAACTTGGCTCTGGTAATTTCACTTCAGTTACGCGGTCTCCCACTCCCAATCGATTTTTCTCGTTGGGGTCTCGGTTGAGACGGTGTGCATCGGAGCTTTGAATGCAATGCATCCGGCGGGGATATTCCGGCTTGGAACCGTTAAAAAAATTGGCCGTGGTGCGGCGTCGTTTACTTTCCAGGTCGGTCACTTCCAAAGCGTGCAGGTTGAGGTCTTGGGTGTAGGCAATTTTGGTCTGCCCGCCAAAATCAAAGCCTTGCATGGCCACGCCATGAGAAGAGTTGGCGTGAGCCGCAATGGCCAGACCACCTGCCTCGTTGATTACCCGATAGGCGGTTAACACATCAACGGTGGCCCCTACCTCCGTGGACCCTTCATCCAGCAACTGAGGGGGCACCCGCAAGCTCATGAGAACATGTTCCAGGTCACGCAGGCTTGTTTCCGGGGGAAAAATACCCAAAACATGAAAGCCAAGCGTGGCTGTCAATTCAAAACCAGGCAGCAGGAGAATCTGATCAAACAAATAGCGATACTCATCCAGTCTTTGCTTTTCTGCGGGACGGATGCGGTTAAGGTGCTCCAAAAAATTAAGCTCTTCAACCTCTTTATGTAGCGTTCCGATTCCGCGCACTGTATTGTGGTCGGTAAAGGCAATAATATTGAGGCCAACGCTGGCCGCCTTCCTTAATATGTCAAGATAGCTGACATGAGGTTCCTGGTAATCTTTTGAAGCAGGCGTATGCAAATGTAAATCGATGCGATACCAATTCATATTATCGCGACGGCTCGGTCGTTTTCGAGACACAATAAAATAAACCTCCCTGCAAATCTGGAGGTTATACCTCTCTTTTTAAGATTTGTTTACAGATTTCATCAATGATACGGGTTAACTCATCCCAATTGAATGGCTTAAGCACAAAACTTGTCGCCCCTGCCTCCAGGCACTCCTGGCTACGGTCGATGGCGGAGGCCATCAAAACAGGCAGATGCTGCCAATCGGCATCGCCGCGAATAGCGATCAGGTATTTGAGGGTATCATCAGGCCCCAAATGGTAATCCAAAAAGAGGATATGAGGTCTTTGCTCATTTAACAGAGAAAATATATCATCATGTTCTACATTGTGAGCGACCCCGGCCTGATAACCATCCATTTCTAATGTTGTTCTTAGCAAGGTACAAGTTGTCGGGTCGTCTTCGACGATCAGAATCTTCAGGTTGTCCATTGATTAATCTCTGGCAATTCAAACAGATTTTCGGATTTCACCAATCAAAAGATTATACCATCTGCCCCAGTAATGTGCAATCTTTATTAAAATTTTCCCAAATTCCTTAAAATTACCTATTGCAAAGTGACATAAAGTATGATATACTACGTGTTATGTTGATTATTACTTAACATAATTTTTACTTCCCTTTGTTATTTCCTGGAGGGGGACCACTGGGTTTGTAAGGACATTACACCCAATATGGTAGGGGGCTTTCCCAAACTTGTTTTAGTGTTTTGTTCAAGGAGAGAAAGGGAGCCTTAAAATGTTAACAATTGGTGCTCATGCAGAGACGCAAGAGCCACTGAATTATCTTATGCTTAAAGGTCAGGATCAGGGTTATATCACTCGACGCCAAATCTATGACACCTTTCCTGACATCCAGGATAATTCGGAGCAACTGGAAGCCGTGTTCCTGGCCCTTGATGAAGAAGGCATCCGAATCACAAGATCGGAGAATGGGGAGGTGGATCAGGGAGAGGAACAAGACGACGAGCTATTTGCCGATGAAATTGATACCGACTTTAATGTCGACGATACAGTTGCGTTATACCTCAAGGAAATCAGTCGGATTCCTCTCTTAACCGCCGCTGAGGAAGTTCAATTGGCCAAAGCTATTGAACGGGGTAAAAAAGCTGCCCGTAGGTTTGTCCAGGTAAAGTCTCAGCCCAATGGTTATTCCCTCGAGCGTTTAAAACGAGATATCCGTTTTGGTAAGCAAGCCCGCCGCAAGCTCATTGAAGCGAATTTCCGGCTGGTGGTTAGCATTGCCAAAAAATATATTGGCCACGGTGTTTCCTTTATGGATTTGATTCAGGAGGGAAACATCGGTCTGATTAGAGCTGTTGAGAAATTTGAATATCAACGCGGCTTCAAGTTTAGCACCTACGCTACCTGGTGGATCCGACAGGCCGTCAGCCGCGCGTTATCAGACCAGGGTCGTACCATCCGCGTCCCCGTGCACATGGGTGAACGCATCACCCAGCTCTCGCGAGTGTCCCGTGAACTGACCCAAAAGAACGGACACGAGCCAACCGAGGAAGAAATTGCCGAAGCAATGGGCATTAGTATGCGCCTGTTAGAGCGCATTCGCCAGGCTGGTCAATTTCCTTTCTCTTTGGAAATGGAGGTTGGTGAGGATACGGATAGCACCCTGGGTGATTTTATTGAGGACGAAAACAACTCGGCCCCCGATGATACCACTTATCAACAACTGCTGTGCGAGCGGGTGGACGATGTGTTATCCTCTCTCACCGCCCGCGAAGGCCGGGTGCTCCAGTTACGGTTTGGCCTTCAGGATGGACGGGCTTATACTCTGGAAGAAGTTGGCCAAAAATTCGGCGTCACGCGGGAGCGAATTCGACAGATTGAAGCCAAGGCGTTGAGTAAGTTGCGTCATCCTCGCCGTAGTCGCCGGTTGCGGGATTTTCTCGATTAATTCCGAAGATGTGTTCCGCCTGCACAGCCCACCTTGCCAACCGAGGCGGGCTTTTTCTTGCTTCAACAAGCACTCCAAACTTACTCCTATAATTGGCTGCAAATCAACAATCACCAGGGGGTCAGATTTTACAAGCCTTTGCCACTATTGCCATTCTATTCCCCAACTTCCTCTTGTATACTATAAAATGTGATAATCTATTCACAAAACCTCAATTGAAGTAGATATTTACCTTGCCGGTATCTACAATTCCCTGCCGCAAGATAAAAAACATCGGAGAGATCAATTATGGCTATGCCAAACGACCTTGAAATTGCTCAAACAGCAACCGTACAACCCATTCTCGAAATCGCTCAGAGTATTGATCTCACGGAAGACGACCTGGAACTTTACGGCAGATATAAAGCCAAAGTTCATCTGGATGTGCTGGAAAAATTTGCTAACCGTCCCCAGGGTAAATACATCGACGTGACCGCGATCACCCCGACCCCCTTGGGAGAGGGTAAAACCACCACTGCTGTCGGTCTGACCCAAGGGCTGGGAAAAATTGGCAAAAAAGCGATGATTTGTATCCGCCAACCCAGCCAGGGACCGACCTTTGGCATCAAGGGGGGCGCTGCCGGAGGCGGTTACAGCCAGATTATTCCTATGGAGGATTTTAACCTTCATCTCACTGGTGATATTCACGCCATCACCGCCGCCCACAACCTGATTGCCGCAGCCCTGGATGCCCGTATTTACCACGAAGCCCGCCAGAGTGAAGAGCGATTGAATAAGCTGGGCCTCAAACGCCTGGATATTGACCCGTACAGCATCAACTGGAATCGAGTTATGGACGTCAACGACCGCTCGTTACGCAATATTGTGGTAGGGTTAGGCGGGCCGCTCGACGGTGTACCCCGGGCCAGTGGTTTTGATATTACCGTGGCTTCAGAGTTAATGGCTATTTTGGCCTTGACGACCGGTTTGAAAGATATGCGCGAGCAAATCGGGCGGGTGGTGGTAGCGTTTGACAGGAGCGGCAACCCCATAACCACGGAAGACCTGCAGGTGGCCGGAGCCGCAACCGTTTTGATGAAAGACGCTATTATGCCCACGCTGATGCAAACCCTGGAGGGCCAACCCGCCTTTGTTCACGCCGGGCCTTTTGCCAACATTGCCCATGGCAATAGCTCCATTCTGGCCGACCAGATTGCTCTGAAATTGTCCGACTACGTACTGACCGAGTCCGGCTTCGGCGCTGACATTGGCATGGAAAAGTTTTTTAACATCAAGTGCCGCTACTCAGGCTTAATCCCCAATGCGGTGGTGTTGGTCGCTACTATCCGCGCTTTGAAGATGCACGGCGGCGGGCCGGCGGTGGTTGCCGGTTATGAACTGGACAAAGCTTATACCGAAGAAAATCTGGGACTATTGGAAAAAGGCATCGAAAATCTGGCGGCTCATATTGAAAATGTCAAACGTTTTGGCATTCCGGCAGTGGTTGCCATTAACCGTTTCCCCACCGACACCGACGCCGAAATAGAGCTGGTCAAAAAAATGGCCCAGCAAGCTGGCGCCGAGCAAGCTGTGCTGACCGACCACTGGGCCAAAGGTGGCCAAGGGGCCATGGAACTGGCCGAGGCCGTGGTGGATGTCTGTGAGAAGCCCGGCCGTTTTGATTTTCTCTATCCACTTGAATGGACGATTAAACAAAAGATTGAAAAAATTGCCTTTGATATTTACGGAGCGGGAGAAGTAACCTACGAGCCGCTGGCCGAGAAACAAATCATCCGGTACCAGTCGCTTGGTTTTGGCAATCTACCTATCTGTATGGCTAAAACCCACCTGAGTATCTCTCACGATCCGACCCTGAAGGGTCGGCCCACCGGCTTTTCGGTGCCTATCCGGGAGGTACGCCTCAGCGCCGGAGCCGGTTTCATTTATCCGCTGCTGGGGACCATGCGCACCATGCCCGGATTACCCTCCAAACCGGCCCTGATGAATGTTGATTTTGATTTTGAAACCGGGAAAATAGTGGGGCTGTTCTGAAACCGTCTCGCCAGAAATATAGGACAAACCCCAAAGGTTTCAAAAACCTTTGGGGTCTGGTGTCTGGTTTCCAAAATCCGGAACAGGTCCTACTTACCCATCCCATTCTGGTAATATTTCCCCAACGCCACCACCACATTCTGACCCCCAAAGCCAAAGGCGTTCACCAGGGCCAGCTTGGTTTCAAGTGGCCGGGCCTCGTTGGGCACATAATCAAGATCACATTCGGGGTCTGGGGTTTCATAATTGATGGTAGGGCAAATAATGCCTTCCTGAATGGCCTTCACCGCAGCCAGGGCCGAAATTGCTCCGGCAGCGCCCAGCATATGCCCCACCAGCGACTTGGTGGCACTGATGGGAATCTTGTAAGCCCGTTCGCCAAAGACTTTTTTTATGGCCAGAGTCTCGGCCACATCCCCCAGGGGCGTAGCAGTACCATGGGCAAAAATCACGTCCACCTCATCCAATGCCTTGCCACACATTTCTAACGCCCCCTTCATGGCGGCTGAGGAACTACTGGCGTCTGGTTTGGGAGCCGTTAGATGGTAAGCGTCGGAGGTCAACCGCCCGCCCAACACCTCGGCGTAAATTTTGGCCCCGCGAGCTTTGGCATGTTCCTCGGTTTCCAGAACAAAGGCTACCGCGCCTTCGCCAAACACAAAACCATCGCGATTTTTCTCAAAAGGTCGGCTGGCGGCCTTGGGGTCATCATTACGGCACGATAGCGCGCCCATCCGGCCAAAAGAAGCCAAAATCAACGGCGAGATAGTTGCTTCGGTGCCGCCAGCGATCATAACGTCGGCCTCACCCCGTTGCATCATATGATAGGCATCCAGCAGGGCATAATTACCACTGGCGCAGGCCAGGGCCGAGGTATTCAATGGGCCGGTAGTTCCCAACTCAATCGATACCAGACAAGAGGCAGCATTCAGCATGACGCTGGGCACCAGAAATGGGCTGATGGCCCGTGGCCCATTGGATTGCAGGGTCCGCTCGCCTTGTTCCATGGCGCTCATGCCGCCACCGCCGGTGTTAAACACAATTCCAACCCGCGAGGAATTCTCCGGGGTGATTTTTAGATTGGCGTCGGCTAGGGCCTGTTTGGCCGAGGCAATGGAAAAATGGGTAGACCGGGCAAGCCGTTTGGCCATTTTTCGGTCTATCCAATCGGTGGGGTCAAAATCTTTAACCTCACAGGCGATGCGAATGGGAAAATCGGTCGTATCAAAACTTTGAACATGATCTGCGCCGGATACACCCGCTTTTAGATTATTCCAGGATGTCTCAACATTGTTGCCCAGGGGGGTGATCGCCCCCAGGCCAGTGATTACTATGCGTGTCATATCTTCTCCCTCAGTTTTGGTTCAACACCTGTATCAGGTTTCCGTTACGTTTTGGTCATGGGCGCAGCCAAGTCTCTTAGGCCGGTTTCATCGAGGATAGGTATCCCCAACGCTTGAGCCTTGGTCAATTTGCTCCCGGCCTTTTCACCGGCCACCAGATAGTCCGTTTGGGCGGATACACTGCCGGTCGCCTTACCGCCATGTTGCCGGATGAATTCTGTCGCTTGGTCACGACTCCAGGTGGGCAAGACGCCGGTAATCACAAAGGTCAGTCCGGCCAACGATTGGGAACGCTCCGCCGCCTTGCCGCTGGGTTGAACAGCGGCCAAGGCCACCCCGGCCCGGCCCAGTTTCTTGATCAGGGCCAGGTTGGCCGGACGTTTAAACCACTCCACAATAGACTCGGCAATCCGCGGGCCGATGCCCTCGACAGCTTCCAGGTCCGCCTGCGTGGCTTGCTGCAAGGCCTCCATCGAGGGAAAGGCATCGACCAGCAGGCCCGCCACCGTACCACCCACGTAACGAATCCCCAGCCCGATGAGCACCCGCTCAAAAGGCTGCTGTTTGCTGGCTTCGATGGCCGCCAACAGATTGTCGGCCTTTTTATCGGCAAAGCCTTCCAGACTGAGTAGTTGGTCACGGGTTAAAAAGTAAATATCGGCAATATCGGTTACCAAACCTGCCTGGGCCAACTGATCGCCAACCCTGATTCCAAACCCATCGATATCCATTGCGCCCCGCGACACAAAATATTCTATCTGGCGCACCAGTTGGGCTGGACAGGCCGCATTGATGCAAAACAGCGCTACTTCATCACCCAGGCGAACGGCAGGTTCACCGCACGCCGGACAGCGGGTTGGCGGTTGGTATGGCTGCGAACCGGCCGGGCGCAGGTCGAGAATCGGTTTGACCACCTGAGGGATAACGTCGCCGGCCCGCTTAACCACCACCGTGTCCCCTTCGCGGATGTCTTTTTTGGCCAGATCGTCAAAATTGTGCAGGCTGGCCTGACGTACCGTGACGCCGCCAATGTTGACCGGCTCCAGATTGGCATAGGGCGTAATCTGTCCGGTACGACCAACGTTTGTTTTTATCTCCCATAATTTTGTAGTGGCCTCGCGGGCGGGGAACTTGTAGGCAATGGCCCAACGTGGCGCATTGCCAACCACGCCCAGATGCTGCTGCAAGTTAAAATTGTTAATTTTGACCACCGTCCCGTCCGCGTCGTAGGGAAGCTGGTTGCGGCGCTCCATCCAGGTGTGAATAAAATTGAGCACCTCTTGAAAATCACCGGTGTGCAGAATATCCGGGTTTACGGCAAAGCCGAGCGCACTCAGATAATCCAACGCCTCCTTTTGGGTGCGAATCTCCGCGCCCTCCACGTAGCCGACGGCGTAACTAAACATGGCCAGGGGGCGGCGGGCGGTAATTTTGCTATCCAGTTGCCGCAGCGAACCTGCCGCCGCATTACGCGGATTGGCAAATACTTTTTTTTCTTTTGCCAATTGTTGTTGGTTGAATTTTTCAAAATCGGCCACCGGCATATACACCTCACCGCGCACCTCAATGCGAGCAGGTGCGGGGGGGCCATTTGGCGAAGTGGGGATGCGCAACGGTACATTTTTGATGGTGCGCACGTTGGCGGTAACATTCTCACCTTCAATGCCGTTACCCCGCGTGGCGCCCTGAATTAATAAGCCGTTTTCATAAGTTAAAGCAACCGCCAGGCCATCAATCTTCGGCTCAACAACAAACTCCAGGTCGGCAACTGTGACCCCCTCCGGCAGCAACCGCTCGATACGGGTAAGCCAGTTGGCCATATCCTGGTCGTTAAAGGCATTGCCCAAACTGGTCATCGGAATGGGGTGGATGATTTTCTCAAAACCCTCCAGCGGCTCCGCCCCTACCCGCTGGGTCGGTGAGTCGGGCGTGACCAAATCGGGATGCTCGGCTTCGAGTCGGCGCAGTTCATTCATCAGTTGGTCGTACTCAAAATCACTGATGAGGGGATCGTCGAGGGTGTGATAACGATAGAGATGATAATTTATTTCTGCGCGCAGGTTGGCCAGCTTTTTTTGAATATCAGACATGTTTTTCTCTATTGGGGGGGGGGTGGAAAATAAAAAACGTCGCCTTTTTCAAACGACGTTCATTATAATTGAATCTTGACAATTTTCAACCCACAAGGGGTAAATTTATCATCGGAATCAGGTCTATCATTCTCATTCTCAAACTGCTAATGAAGTTGGTAATTTAATTGCGGTATGAAGACCCTAAAGGTGTGCGAATCGTAGATTCGCCGGAGACCTTTAGGGTCTGGATAACTCAGTTTGGGAACGAGCAAAACCAGGGGCTGATTCTATTGGGCGTTCGGCGGGGGCAAGCTGGGCACAAGAAAATCTTGCACCGCCCAGCCTTCTATACCGTCCGGGTGGCGCAGAAACCACCAGACATAGGGGTCGAGATTTTCGTCGTCTCGGGGGCCATCCAAAATTAGCAAAATGGCCCCTTCTGGAGCCGTGGCCAGGCGAGCGTTGTTGGTTCCTGGCCCGGCTCGCAGGCTTACCCCGGCTCCTTCAGTGCCGGTTACCTGAGCGTATCCGCCGGGCGCCAGATTGTCTGGCGCAACAGGGATTGGCGTTGAGGTGGGGGTAGGGGTGGGGGTGGGCGGCAAAGTGACCACGGGAGGAATGGTGGGCGTGGCCGCCGATTGCTCCGGCGTGGTTTGAGCGGCAATGGACTGGGTTGGAGCCAAACCGGGGATTGTCGGTGGCGTTGGCGTAATCGATTGTTTACGGATAATGTTGATCACGCCCAATCCAACCAAGCCAATAACCAACAAGCCGGCCAGCGCACCAATGATGACCCAGGCAATAGGCACCCCCACTTCCGCCGAACTCACCTCCTCCAGACGGCGGGGACGGCGAGAGGGGGTTGTTCGTTGATTGTGCCAATCTGTGTTTTTCATTAATCTGCATCTCCCTCTAACGTGTTCCCTGTAGAGTATCAGTGGATCCAATTTTTAGACCTGACAGGTTTCATGTATTGACATAAGGGCAAAGTCACCTTGATTATCAACAATTTTGTCCCGAAAAAGTAACCTTGAAAACCTGTCAGGTCTGGTTTTCTCGGAGAATTTGGAT